>NZ_QAII01000148.1 GCF_003060965.1 Caulobacter sp. HMWF025
AGTCCCAGGACAGGCCAAACGCCGCTGCGACGTCGCGCTGAAGAATGTGCTGCTCGGCACAATAGGTCTCGACATCCTGGCCGGCGGCGGCCGCCGCCAGTTCGGCGGGCGTGCCGTGCTCGTCTGTGGCGCAGATGTAGAGGGTCTCGTTGCCCCGGGCCCGCTGGAACCGGGCATAGACATCCGCCGGCAGCATGGAT
Organism: Caulobacter sp. HMWF025; assembly: GCF_003060965.1. Taxonomy (GTDB): domain Bacteria; phylum Pseudomonadota; class Alphaproteobacteria; order Caulobacterales; family Caulobacteraceae; genus Caulobacter. The sequence continues at coordinate 201 of NZ_QAII01000148.1, forward strand.
CCCGCAAGATTCCCCAGGTGCTTGATGCCGTTGATGTACGGCAGGGCCGACGTGATCAGGATACGAGCCATGAGGCGCAATCTTCCGGGGAGTCAGAAATCGATGGAAACAGGCGTTGGCATATAGAAGGCTCGTTACGGAAACGAAAGCGTGGCGCAAGCCTCGCTCCCTTTCTGATGCGCGAAGCCGTCGCTGAAAATCTGTTCGCCTAAGACGCGGACTCGCGATCCAGAAGCGCCTTGGCCGCAGCCTTTTCGGCGTCCTGCCGCGACCGGCCGGTCGCGAATACCGGATCAACCCCCTCAACCGTGACCTTCACGGTAAAAATCGGTGCATGGTCGGGGCCGGTGCGATCCGCCACCGCATAGCTCGGCAAAGGCTTTGCCTGGGCCTGGGCCCACTCCTGCAGCGCGGTCTTGGGATCCCGAGGCTTGCCCTGAGCGGCGCGGTCAAACTCCGTGCTCCATAGATCCAGGAAGACCCGTCGGGCGGTATCAAGGCCGCCGTCACGATAAAGGGCGGCCATCAGGGCTTCGCAGCCCCCCGCCAGAATGGACTCGGTCTCGCGCCCCCCAATCTTGCTGGATGAGGCCGACAGCCGAAGCGCGGGGCCCAGTTGAGCCGCCCGTGCCACTCGGGCGCAGGTTTCCCGACTGACCAGAGCGTTCAGACGTGGCGCGAGCTCGCCTTCCTTGGCCTGCGGAAACCGCTCGGCCAGGGCCTCTGCCGCCAGAAGGCCCAGAACCCGGTCGCCGATGAACTCCAGAACCTCATTGTCGGCGGTCTTCTTGGCCCCATCCCCAACGCTGGCGTGGGTCAGGGATTGTTCAAGCAGCTTGCGGTCCGCGAAGGTGTGACCGATACGCGCTTCAAGATCGCTGACGGCGGTCGTCCGCCGGTTATCCATGACGCAGGATCACTTCAGGACGCGGAAGAAACGGCTCGGCCGGGCATCCATGACCCAGGTCCACGGCTTGAAGAGCGCAGCGTCGCGGTTCCAGGAAAGGAGAATGATCTGGGCCCGACCAACGAGATTCTCGGCCGGCACAAACCCGACACCGACCTCGTCTCCGATGTACTGGTCGAGCTCATAGTCCCATTTGCAGTAGCCAGGCCCGGTATCGAGCGGCGAGGTGCCCGGATCAAAGCGGCTGTCGGCCGAATTGTCGCGGTTATCGCCCATGAAGAAATAGCAGCCCGCCGGCACGGTATAGACGCCGGTATTGTCACCACGGCTGTCGGGTCCAAAGTCCTGGGTCGCATACTTGCGCCCTTCGGGATTGGTTTCCTCAAACCGCTGGACCTGCTGGGTGAAGCCATAGCCCATATCAACCAGAGCCGGTGCCCTGGCGCTCTGCGGAAGTGCCTTCCCGTTGATATAGACCGCGCCGGCGCGCACCTGAACCTTGTCCCCCGGCATCCCGATCAGCCGCTTGATGTAGTCGGTCCGACCATCCCGCGGCAGCTTGAAGACAATAATGTCGCCACGCCTCGGAGCCTTGCCCAGGATGCGGCCGTCGAAGAGCTTGGGACTGAACGGGAAGGAGTGACGGCTCCACCCATAGCTGAACTTGCTGACGATGATGTAGTCACCCTCAAGCAGGTTGGGTTCCATCGACGCAGACGGGATCGTGAAGGGCTGGAACAGAAGCACACGGAGCACAAGCGCGATGGACAGCGCATAGGCGACTGTCTTGATGATCTCGATGAGTTCCTGGACGGCGCCCCCCTTGTCTTCAGGGGGCGAGGTTTCGGCGTCGGTCATGCGGGCGCGGGGCTCTTGATACGATGGGGGCCGGCGAACCGGTCAGGCTTTGCTAGACGTGCTTGAGGACAGGGGCAAGCGCCTCCCCCGATATCTCGCCTTCATGGCACAGGTTGGGCAGCAGCCTTGTGACTAGTCATCCTCCAGAAGAAGCCGGAACTCAACGGTACCGCCGCCTTCATAAGCCGGGTTTCCGACCAGACAGGTCTTGGCGTCTTCAAGATCGGTCGCTGCGATCCTCACAAAGCCGGTCAGTGAACTCAGCGGTCGTTGCGGTTGCCCGTCGCGCCGAACGCATTCGCCCCCCGCTATGCTGCTTCCGCCCCGAAGGCGGCCTTCGCTTGCCAGCCGGTCCAGCCAGGCTGACCATTGGTCGACCTTTTCGTCGACAGCATCGCCGTGCATGAGCAGCAGGTAGTCGTTCAAAGTCCCCTCCCTGTTGGCTGCAGCGAAGACCCTAGACCGCCTCGATGATCACGAACGCCTGGGCCCAGGGGTGGTCATCCGTCAGCGAGAGATGGACGACAGCCGTCATCCCGGGCGGGGTCAATGCGGCCAGCCGTTCGGCCGCTCCGCCGGTCAGGGCCATGGTCGGCTTGCCGGACGGAAGGTTGACCACGCCCATTCCGGCAAGATGCACGCCCTGCTTCAGACCTGTCCCGAGGGCCTTCGAACAAGCCTCCTTGGCCGCGAACCGTTTCGCATAGCTGCTGGCGCGGTCGGGCTTGCGCTCGGAGCGCCGGCGCTCGACCTCGGTGAAGACCTTGTGGGTGAAGCGGTCACCGAAGCGCTCGAGGGATTTTTCAATCCGACGGATATCGCACAGGTCCGATCCGACCCCGATGATCACGCACCGGCCTCCAGCCGGGCCGTATCCATCAGGGCCCGCATACGATGGATCGCCTGCGGCAGTCCCACGAAGATCGACTCGCCGATCAGGAAGTGGCCGATGTTGAGCTCAGCGACCTGGGCAATCGCAGCCACAGGCTTAACGGTCGCATAGTCGATGCCGTGGCCTGCGTGAACCTCAAGGCCAAGTTCAGCCGCCAGGGCCGCGCCCTGTCGCAAACGCTCGAGAATTGCCGCCGCCCGCGCCGCCTCACCGGCCCGCGCGGCATCGCAATAGGCACCGGTATGTAGCTCGATCACCTGGGCCCCCACGCGATGGGAGGCTTCAATCTGGGACTCTTCGGCGTCAACAAACAGCGACACGCGGCTACCGGCCGCACGAAGCCGGGCCGTGGCCGCAGCGATGGCATCATAGCCGCGAACAATATCCAGCCCGCCCTCGGTCGTCACTTCCTCGCGCCGTTCAGGCACCAGGCAGGCCGCGTGCGGCCGCGCTCCGAGGGCGATGCCGACCATCTCGTCCGTCACCGCCATCTCGAAATTGAGAGGCTTGCCGCGCTTGAGGCACAGATCGGTCAGGAGCGCGATATCCGCATCCGAGATGTGTCGACGGTCCTCGCGCAGATGCGCGGTGATCCCGTCGGCCCCGGCAGCTAGCGCAAGCTCGGCCGCCCGAACGGGCTCGGGATAGCTGGATCCCCGGGCGTTCCGGATCGTGGCAACGTGGTCGATATTGACGCCCAGACGGACGGTTGCGGGGGGCTGACCAGGAATGACGGGACCTCGACTCACAGGGTCTGCGGTAAACTGACCGCCGGGGCATCCTACTGCGTTCTGGGGCGCGGGTGGAGGGCAGAAAAGGACCGCCGCCTTTCCGCTTGATGCCCAATCGGAATTCTTTCTGGACAGCTTCTGAACCGCCGCACAAGCTTGCTCCACTAATGCAAGTTACAGGGGGAAACGGCGGTGAAGACGTTCATTGGGGCTATCGTCCTTGCAGCGATGCTTTCAGGCACCGCCGCCCCTTCGCTGGCAGCATCTGTCTCGCCGGCCAAGCTCAAGGCCTTGAAGAGCGAAGCCGTTGCAGGCGTCGAGGCCCGCGCCAAGCTCTCCCAGGTGATGAACGACAAGATTTTCTCGTTCGGAGAACTGGGTTTTCAGGAGATCGAGACTTCGAAGTACATCACGGGTGTGCTCGAGGAGAACGGCTTCACCATCCAGCGCGGCGTTTCCGGTATCCCGACGGCCTGGACGGCGACCTGGACCAACGGCAAGGGCGGGCCGGTTATCGCGCTCGGGAGTGACATTGATTGCATCCCGAAAGCCTCACAGAAGCCCGGTGTACCGTGGCATGACCCCATCGTGCCAGGCGCACCCGGCCATGGCGAAGGCCACAATTCGGGACAGGCCCTGAACGTGGTTGCAGCCCTTGCCGTCAAGGACCTCATGATCCGGGAAGGGATCGCCGGTACGCTAATGCTCTGGCCGGGCGTTGCCGAAGAACTGGTCGCGGGTAAGGCCTATATGGTCCGTGACGGCGTCTTCAAGGATGTCGACGTCACCCTTTTCACGCACGTCGGCTCAAACCTCCAAACCAGCTGGGGGCCGTCGATCGGCACCGGTCTCGTGTCGGTGAAGTACAATTTCCACGGCGAGTCTGCCCATTCCGCTGGAGCGCCCTGGCGCGGCAAGAGCGCGCTGGACGCCGTCGAACTGATGGACATGGGCTGGAACATGCGACGGGAGCACCTGAACCCCTCACAACGGTCCCACTACGTCATCGTCGACGGCGGTGACCAGCCCAACGTCGTGCCGTCTGAAGCCAGCGTCTGGTACTATTTCCGCGAGCAAAGCTTCGACGCGATCAAGAAGAACTACGAGATCGGCAACAAGATCGCCCAGGCGGCGGCGGACATGACCGATACCCGTGTCGACCACATGGTGATCGGCACGGCGGCGCCGCGCTACTTCAACCGGCCGATGGCCGAAGCGGCCCAGGCCAATATCGAGATCGTCGGCCTGCCGAAATGGACCGAGGACGAACAGGCCTTCGCCAGGGCAGTTCAGACCAATGTGGGCTCAACCAAGCGGGAAGGTCTCGACGTCAAGCTCAAGGGGCTGACGGCACCGGACCCCAAACCCGAGAGCGGCGGATCTGACGACATCGGCGACATCTCCTGGATCATGCCGACCATCACCCTCAACTATCCGGCCAATATCCCCGACCTGCCCGGCCACCACTGGGCCAATGCGATTTCCATGGCCACCCCGATCGCCCACAAGGGCGTGACGGCAGGATCCAAGGTCATTGCGATGACGGCGCTGGATCTTCTGACCCAGCCCAAGCTGCTGGCGGACGCCAAGGCCTTCTTCCGGGATGTCCAGACCAAGGACCAGAAGTACGTCCCGATGCTGGCGGCGACCGACAAGCCGCAGACCCAGATCAATGCCAACATCATGGCGACCTACCGGCCCGAAATGACGAAGTTCTACTTCGATCCAGACAAGTACGGGACCTATCTCGAGCAGCTCGGTATCGCCTGGCCGGTCACGACCCTGACCCCGCCCGCCGCCAAGTAACGGACTAGCGCAGCCGGCGGCTGCCCGGATCCTCAATGGGGATGGCCGCAAGCTCGGGCGGCAGGGCATCCGCCGGATAGGCCGGAACCTCAAGACTGCATAGCGATACCAGCGGCACGCCGACGTCAACCTTGCCGCCGGACCGGTCGACGATACAGGCCGCCGCGATCACGTCACCGCCGGCCGCCTGGATGGCCGCAATGCACTCACGCGACGACAGGCCGGTGGTGACGATGTCCTCGACCATCACGACCTTCTGGCCCGGCTCGATATGGAAACCACGCCGGAACTTGAAGGCCCCGCCCTCGCGTTCGACATAGATCGACGGGACATTCAGGTGCCGGGCCGTTTCATAGCCGGGAATGATCCCGCCGACGGCCGGCGACACGGCGACCTCGGGCTGGCCGACCGTAGCCACGATCTTCGCGGCCAGGGCCTTGCACAGCCGCTCGCAACGCTCGGGCCGCATGAAGACGAGGTTCTTCTGCAGGAAAACCGGACTGTGCAGGCCTGAGGACAGCACGAAGTGGCCTTCACGGAGGGCTCCGGCGGCGCGGAATTCGTCGAGAACGTCGTCATTGGTCATGGTCGCGATATAGCCCACCGGTTCGGTACGTCAAACCTCGGCTTGCGCAAAGGCCCGGTTTTGGGTCTACCGCAGGCCATGAGTGAAGTTCCACGTCCCAGGATCGGCTGCGGTGCCGTCATCCTCGATGATCAGGGTAGTATCCTGCTGGTCCAGCGCATCAAGAATCCTGAAGCCGGCCACTGGGGCGTTCCCGGCGGCAAGCTCGACTGGGGCGAAGCGGCCCGCGCCTGCGCCGAGCGCGAGATTGACGAGGAACTGGGAATCCGCATCACCGCAGGCCCGGTCCTGGCCGTGACCGACATGATCGCAGCGGACTATCACTGGGTCGCCATCACCTATCTGGCCGACAGCTTCGAAGGCGTACCTGAGATCCAGGAGGATCACGCCCTCAAAGCCTGGAGCTGGTTCCACCTCGACGCCCTGCCCTCGCCCCTGACCGCATCGACGGCCGATGCGATCAGCCGGCTGCCGCGCTAGCCCCGCGTTCGGTCGACAGTCTCGACAGACGGGCAGGCCCGCAGGGCCGCCGAAATGTTGGTCAGATGCTTGGCATCGCGCACCTCAACATCGATGTCCGTGTCGAAGAAGTCACTCTGACGATGGTGCATGCGCAGGTTGACGATATTGCCACCCGCCTCGCCGATGATCGTGCAAACTTGGCCGAGTACTCCCGGAGCGTTCTGGATCGTGGCGTGGAGCCGGGTCAGGGACACCGTCTCGCGCTCCGCCTCGGGCGTCCAATTCAAGTCCCGCCAGAGCTCCTCGCGGTCCTCATAGTCGGCAAGCTTGGGGCAATCGATCGTATGCACGTCCAGGCCACCGTCCTGCTCGGCCGCGCCGTCCTCACGCAGGATGCCGACAATCCGGTCGCCCGGGACGGGACTGCAGCATTGGGCAAAATGCAACGAAACGCCCGGGGTCAAGCCACCGCCCCGGACATAAAGCTTGGCCTGCTTGCCCCCCTCGATCTTCCGACGGGCCGAGGCGGCAGCCATTTCGCTGTCCTTCATGCCCGGGAAGGCGGTCTCCAGGACCTGACTCGGAGAGACCCGGCCCCTTCCGACGGCGTCAAAAAGAGTGTCTTCGCTGTCCAGGGCATAGCGTTCGAGAATCGGTCGCAGCGACACGTCCTTGAGCTTTTTGCCCGCGCGCTCGAAGATCTGCTCCACGGACGAGCGTCCCAGGCGCAGGAACTCTTCTTTCTCGGTCTGGCGAATATGGCGGCGGATGGCGGAGCGTGCCCGCCCGGTCACGGTCAGTGACCGCCAGTCCGGGGGCACGACCGGCTTTGAACCACGAATGACCTCAACCACATCGCCGTTGTTCAGAAGCGTCCGAAGGGGCTTCAGCTCACCATTGATCTTCACGCCGATGCAGGTGTCACCGACGCTGGTATGGACCGCATAGGCAAAGTCCAGCGGCATGGCTCCGCGCGGCAGGCTGACGAGCTTGCCCTTCGGCGTGAACACAAAAACCTGGTCGAGGAACATTTCGAGCTTGGCGTGCTCAACCAGTTCTTCGGCGTCTCCACCATGCTCGAGGACCTGAACCAGTTGGCGTAGATTGGCCAGGGGATCGCGCCCGCCGGCCGCCTCCATGCCCTCGAGATCGAGGCCGTACGACGCGTCCTTGTAGCGGAAGTGGGCCGCAACACCCTCTTCGTTGACGCGGTCCATCGCCTCGGTGCGGATCTGCATCTCGATGCGCATCCCGCGGGGCCCGACGACCGTCGTATGCAGCGAGCGGTAGTTGTTGCGCTTGGGGGTGGAAATGAAGTCCTTGAACCGGTCCGGAACGCTCGACCAGGCGCGGTGGACGACACCCAGCGCCCGGTAGCAGTCCTCTTCAGTGTCGACGATCACACGAAAGGCATAGATGTCCGACATCTGGGAAAAGCCGATCGACTTGCGCTGCAGCTTGCGCCAGATCGAATAGGGCGACTTCTCACGGCCAAAAACCCGTGCCGGCAACCCAGCAGCATTGAGCCGCGCCGAGATTTCCTGGCTGACAAGGGCAACGGCCCCGCCCTGCTCGGCCCGCAGGGTGTCGAGTCGCCGGATAATGGCGTTTCGGGCGACCGGATTGGTGTGCTCGAACGAAAGCTCTTCGAGCTCGGTACAGATGCGGTGGCAGCCGATGTTCCGGGCCAGCGGCGCGTAGATATCCCGCGTCTCACGCGCAATCCGCTCGCGCTTGGCCTGGGCCTTGATGAAATGCAGCGTCCGCATGTTGTGCAGACGGTCGGCCAGCTTCACCAGCAAGACCCGCACATCCTTGCTGATCGCGAGGATGAACTTGCGCAGGTTCTCGGCCTGCCGCGAGTGCTCGGCCTGAAGTTCCAGCTTGGAGAGCTTGGTGACGCCCTCCACAAGCTCGGCGACCTCGTCGCCGAACAGACCGGCGATGTCTTCCCGGGTGACCGGCGTGTCCTCGATCACGTCATGCAGGAGCGCGGTGACGATGGTCGCGGTGTCGAGCCGGTACTCCGTCAGGATGCCCGCCACCTCGATCGGGTGGGCGTAGTAGGGATCACCGCTGGCCCGCGTCTGGCTGCCGTGCATCCGCATGGCATAGACATACGCACGGTTCAGAAGCGCCTCGTCGGCCGTAGGATCGTAGGAGTGAACCCGCTCGATCAGTTCATACTGACGCAGGAATTTCTGACGGGGCTTGGGCGGTGCCGTGCTGGCCGCCGGCTCATCAGCCGGTCCCGCAAACGAAGACGCGCCCGACGCGTCCCCGGTATCAGAGGACGCTTCAGGCGCGCGTTCGGAAGGAGCGGCGGCAGGCGCCGCTTCAAGGATTAGAGGGTCTGCGCCGTCGGGGCTCAGTACCGCTCCTCCTGACCGCCGTCGCGGTCGCTTTGCAGGGCGCGAACCAGTTCCAGTTCGCTCATCTGCATGTGGCTCGGATCAGCGAGCAGGGCCAAGGTCTCGGCCTCTTCTTCAGCCTCGGTGTGTTCGTCGACCCGTTGCAGGGTGCCGATCAGCTGTTCCTTCAGGCCTTCGTGGTCAACGACATCGTCAGCGATCTCGCGAAGCGCGACGACCGGGTTCTTGTCATTGTCGCGGTCGACCAGCAGAGCCGCACCCGCCGAAATGCCGCGCGCCCGGTGGGCCGACAGCAGGACCAGTGCGAAGCGGTTCGGAACCTTTTCAACGCAATCTTCGACGGTGACGCGGGCCATGAATTCCTCGGGCTAGCCGTGATGCTCTACGAAATAAGGGTCCAGCCAGCGTTACGCAACGCCGCCGGGAATGTCACCCTTCTTCCGCGAGGGGGCGCTTATGCCTGCTTCGCTTGCGGAAGTCCAGAGTGACGATCCCGGCAACGCCAGGGCCAGGGCATCTCGCCCAACCGTCGCATGTTCCGCCAGATGGGCTGCCGAATGCCCCAGAACAGGATGAAGCCACTCGGGGGCCAATTCGGACAACGGCCCCATGACAAAACGTCTTTCGTGCGCACGAGGATGCGGAATGCAAAGGTCATCCCCTGAAATCGCCATGCGCCCGTATGCGATCAGATCCAGATCCAGTGTCCGCGGCGCGTTTGTCGCGCCACGAACCCGACCAAATTCGGTTTCAACCTCGTGCAGTACAGCCAGAACGTCACGAGGACCCAGGTCTGTCCTGACCAGTGCGACGCCGTTCCGGTAGGCCGGATCTTTAGGATCGGGCCAGGCCAGTGAGGACCAGCAACGGGAAACCTCCAGAATCTTTAATCCCCGAGACGGGAGAGTCGCCAGGGCAGCGGTTAGCAGAGCCTCCCGACTCACATAACTTCCGGGCACACTGCAGCCAAACGCCACGACGACGATTTCATTCAGATCATTTGTCTCTGTCTTGTTTTTCAAGGACTTTCCAAATTGACCTTCTACCCGACCGACCGACTTGCACTGTTCATTGACGGGGCCAATCTGTATTCTGCCGCCAAGGCCCTGGGATTTGATATCGACTATCGCAAGCTGCTCGATGAATTCAAAAAGCGCGGCATCCTCATCCGGGCCTATTACTATACAGCCATCAACGAGAACGACGATTATTCACCAATCCGCCCCCTCGTCGACTGGCTCGATTATAACGGCTTCACGCTCGTGACCAAGCCGGCCCGGGAGTTTACCGACAGCCAGGGTCGCAAGCGCTGGCGTGGCGACATGGATGTCGAGATCGCAGTCGACATGCTTCAGATGGCTGAGACCGCCGATCATCTTGTCCTGTTCTCGGGGGATGGCGACTTCCGCGCCCTTGTCGAGGCCGTCCAGCGCAAAGGCCGGCGCGTCACGGTGGTTTCCACGATGAAGAGCCAGCCTCCGATGACCAGTGACGACCTGCGTCGCCAGGCGGACGACTTCGTGGATCTCAGCGATCTTGCCAACATCATCGGTCGCCCCCAGCGCGCGCCGGCACCCCGCCCCCTCTCGGATGCCCGCACCCTGGCCGAGCGCGAGGCCGACGATGAGTATTGAGAACCGGAGCAACATTGCCGGGGAGACCGTCCCCTCTCCGGCCGAGCCGGCCAGGGACTGCGCCCTGTGTCCAAGGCTCGTCGCCTATCGGCATGAGAACCAGGCCCTTTTCCCCGACTGGTTTAATGGCCCGGCCCCGTCTTTCGGGGATGCCAGGGCCCGCCTTCTGGTGGTCGGGCTGGCTCCAGGCCGCAAGGGCGCGAACCGCACGGGACGCCCCTTCACGGGAGACTATGCCGGCGCGCTACTCTACGAGACGCTGATCAAGTTCGGCTTCGCCACTGGGCGCTTTGAGGCCCGTCCCGATGACAGCCTGACACTCCTGGGTTGCGCGGTAACTAATGCTGTCCGTTGCGCGCCCCCTGGAAACAAGCCGGAAACGTCTGAAGAAATCGCCTGCCGGCCGTTTCTGACCCAGCGGATCGAGGCCTTTCCCGAACTCAGCGCTATTGTCACGCTCGGCGATGTCGCGCGACGCAGCGTCTTGAAAGCCCTGGGTCTCAAGGCCTCCGACGGCATCCCGGGGCATGGCTCGGAATTCCAGGCGGGTCGCTATCGGGTCTTCAACAGCTATCACTGCTCGCGCCTCAACACGAACACCGGCCGGTTGACCACCCCGATGTTCGAGGACCTGTTTGCGCGGGTCAGGGCCTATGTTGACGCTGCCGGAGTGCCGGACCGCTGATCCACCAGCGGGGGGTCTATCGCCCGCCGGCTTCGGCGCGAAGGGCTCAGATGAGCCCCTTCGTCTTCAAACGCACCCGGGCCAAAACATCCTGCGAAGTGAGAAACAGGGTTTGACCGTCCTCTCCGAAGGCACAATTGGCCACTGGCCGCCCAGTTTCGATGACCCCAATCAGTTCCCCCTGTGGCGTAATCACCAGCACGCCGCCGGGCCCCGTCGCATAGAGCCGTCCCTCGGCATCCAGGCACATGCCGTCCGGCAGGCCGGGGCCTCCGGCCTTCAGCAGGGCCAACGCATCAAAGAACAGGCTCGATCGGACCGGCAGGCCGTCGGCACCGAGATCGTAAGCCATTATGATCGGACCTTCGGGGTCCGACACCGCCACGTAGAGACGCGTCTCGTCGGGCGACAGGGCCACGCCATTCGGGAAGGTAAGCGTTTCGTCCACGAGAACGACCGCCCCGTCGGGCCGACGCAGATAGACCCCGTTGAACGCGAGTTCCTTGGCCGGTGAGGCGTTCAGCCCCTCAAAGCCATAGGGCGGATCGGTGAAATAGATCGCGCCGGAGCTGGTGATCGCCAGATCATTCGGGCTGTTGAACCGCTTGCCCTGGTAACGATCTAGGATGATCGACTTCTTGCGGGTCGCGAGATCGACTTTTGACAGCGCCCGGTTGCCGTGATCGCAGACGATGAGGTCGCCCCGCGCGTCCAGCGCCATGCCGTTCGAACCCGGCTCCCTGAATATGGCGGTGGGCGGCCCGTCATAGCCGGAGGGCTTGAGGAAGACCTCGGCACCTGTAGCTTCCGACCACCGGTACATGGTGTTTGCAGGCACATCGGAAAACACCAAATAGCGCCCGTTCTCGATCCAGACCGGACCTTCTGACCAGATGAACCCACTGGCCAGTTGCTCGACAGTTGCGCCGGCAGCAGCCACGTCATCCATAGCCTTCGCAAGGCGGCGAATTCCGCCCAAGGCCGGGCGGCTTGCAGCTTGGGTCATTGATGCCCCTCCCGAGAAAGCGGCGGCGGCCGCCATGAAAGTGATGTCACGGCGCGTCGGCATCGTTCAGCAGTCCCCAGAAATTGACAGCGCTGCCTATCATACCTTCGGTCGCTCCGGCACCCTTGGCGAAGGGGTCCAGAACTCAGGATCGCACCCGCGGCACGGCATCCAGCCAACGAGCATAGGCCGCTTCGCGTTGATGCACGGGCATTGCGGGTTCGAGCGCTTCCGCAACCGGTCGAACAGCCGCCGCTTCGGCAAGGGAGGCGTAGAGCCCCGCGCCAAGTCCTGCGAACAGGGCAGCACCAAGCGCGGTGGTTTCGAGATAGCTCGCACGCTGGACCGGCATGCCGGTAAGGTCCGACAGTCGCTGGGAAAACCAGCTACTCCGCGACATCCCGCCGTCGATCCGAAGTTGCGCACCTGCGCCGAAAGCCTCAGGCGCATCGGCCCGCATGGCCTCTATCAGGTCCCGGCTTTGCAGGGCACAGGCGTCATAGGTCGCTAGGGCGATCTCCGGCAGGCCAGCATCACGCGTCAGGCCGAAGATCGCCCCCCGCGCTCCGGCATCCCACCACGGCGCGCCAAGGCCGGTGAAGGCCGGCACAACGACGACGCCATGATCACTGCGTGCCGCTCGGGCCAGCGCCTCTGCGGCCCGGGGTCCACCGGTAATGCCGAGCCCCTCTCCAAGCCACTGAATGGCCGCACCGGCGACAAAGATCGATCCCTCGAGCGCGAACATCGTCCTGCCATCAATACGGGCTGCGACAGTCGTGAGGAGTCTTGAACGGGAAACGGGCCTGACGTCCCCGGTGTTGATCAGCATGAAGCAACCGGTTCCGTAGGTCGCCTTCATCTGGCCTGGAAGAATACAACCCTGCCCCATCAGGGCGGCCTGCTGATCTCCGGCTACGCCCCGGATCGGAACCGCGCGGCCCAGGATATCGGGCGTCACCGAGCCATAGTCATCGGCACAATCCCGCACCTCCGGCAACATCCCTGCGGGTATCTCGAGAAGGTCCAGCATGGGCTGCGACCAAGTCTGCGCCTGGATATCGAAGAGCAGTGTCCGTGACGCATTGGTCGCGTCCGTGGCATGGACCTCGCCCCCGGTAAGCCGCCAGATGAGCCAGCTGTCGATCGTTCCACACAGGAGCTCCCCCGTCTCGGCCCGGGCTCGGCCGCCCGGCACATGGTTGAGGATCCAGGCGATCTTTGTGCCCGAGAAATAGGGGTCGAGGAGCAGCCCGCTGATCTCTGCCACCCTGGCCTCATAGCCTGCCGCACGCAGATCGTCGCAGACCGCGGCCGTCCGCCGATCCTGCCAGACGATTGCCGGATAGATGGGGCGCCCTGTCACCCTGTCCCAGACCACGACGGTCTCGCGTTGATTGGTTATGCCAATGGCCTGGACATCGCCCACGCTACGGCCGGACGTCTCTACAGCCTCCCGCATGACCGCTACGCTGGCTGCAAGGATCTCTTCGGCATCGTGCTCGACCCACCCATCAGCCGGATAGCTCTGGCGCAGGGGGCGGGCGGCTTCGGACAAAGCACTCCCGCGGGCATCGAACAGGATCGCCCGTGTGCTGGTCGTTCCCTGGTCCAGGGCCAAAATCAGAGGTTCACTCAATCCGGCTTCTCCCTCGCTCAGGCTCAAACCGCGACAACAGGTCGCTCGTCTTGTCATTCTCCAAGCTCAACCGTTTAAGCATGTTTTCATTCGACTAAAGCATGGTCATGCTGATTGAGTTCGGGATTCGAGGAGGCTGGTCATCCAAGCCGTCCAGACCGCTAAGCTTCTGACATTGGCGCGCAGCCGGGATCCCGGTGATCGCGAACGCCTTCTGACGGGCATTATTGAGCTTTGCGAAGCCGGCCAGGCCATCGGTGCGCCTGCCGATCCCGATATCCAGCGCCTGCTGGATTCGATCTTCATGACGCTCGTGGTTGAGGCTGAGCGCGACATCCGGCAGCGGCTTTCCGAACGCCTTGCCGATGCCCCTTGGGCACCGTCGGCGCTCATAAACATTCTGGCGCTCGACGAGATCGAGATCGCCAGGCCGATCATCGCGCGCAGCCCGGTCCTGCAGGACCATGATCTGATCCGCCTTCTGGTCCAGGCGACGCTGGAACACCAGATCGAGGTCGCCCGACGCCCGAGGCTGGCAGCATCAGTGGTTGAAGCGATTCTGGCCCGGGGCGAGCCTGCGGTTCTGACCGCTCTGGCCAGCAATGACAGCGCAGAGCTCACCTCGGATGCGATGGGGCGATTGGTTTCGAGGGCCAAGGATGTGGTGGCCCTGAGGTCGCCTCTGGCCCGACATCCGCGCCTGTCCAGCGAACTCGCCGAGCAGCTTTATCTTTGGGTCGGCGGTGCGCTCCGCGAGGCCTTGCAGACGCGCTTTCACCTAGACGCAAGAGCCATGGATACGGCGATTGATGACGCCCTTCGTTCCGCCCATCGCGGGGAGACCCCAGAGGGTGAGGATCCGCTCGAAAACACCAGCGAGCGTGAGGAAATGGAGCGCTTGCTGGTCGAGAAGCTGGACTCCGCAGGCCAGCTCCGTCCCGGCTATCTGCTGAGGGTTCTAAGGGAAGGCCGCCTCCCCCTGTTCATCCAGGCCCTTGCCCGACTCGGGAGCTTTGAGCCCGGCCAGATTCGCCGGGCCATCGACAGCAACCGGCCAGAACTCCTGGCCTTGGCCTGCTCTGCCGTCAGCATCGATCGCAGCGTTTTCCCGACGATTCTCGACCATGTGCGGCAGCTCAATGGTGGACGTCCGGGCGGCGGCTCCGAGGGGGCCCGGCGCGCCAGCAGCGCCTTTGGCCCTTTCACGCCGGATATTGCCGGCATGGCCTTCAGACAGGCGGTCGGCGCGGTTTGACAAGCCGGTGAGCTTCCCTCCACTTGAGCGCGATGTATCAGCCGCAGCCCTTTCTGACTCGCCTGACCTTCCGGTCCAGTGACCGTCCTGAAGCCGAGGAAGCGCGTGAGCGCCTGACAGCCCGCTATGGCGATGTCGGCAACGAGGCCGCTCAGGTTATCGTCGCCCTCGGGGGCGACGGTTTCATGCTGGAAACCCTTCACGATACAATGGTCAACCAGACTCCGATCTACGGGATGAACCGCGGCTCTGTCGGCTTCCTGATGAATGAATACAGCGAGGACGGACTACTCGAGCGGATCAACGCCGCAGAACGGGCCGTCATCCACCCCCTGGCCATGACCGCCATTGACACACAGCGGCGCAACCACCGCGCCCTTGCCATCAACGAGGTCTCGTTGCTGCGGCAGACCCGTCAGACCGCAAAGCTGCGGATTTCCATCGACGGGAAGGTGCGGATGGGAGAGCTGGTGTGCGACGGGGCCCTGATCGCCACGCCCGCAGGCTCAACCGCCTATAATCTTTCGGCCCACGGCCCCATCATCCCGATCGGGGGTCAGGTCCTGGCCCTGACGCCGATCAGTGCCTTTCGCCCGCGTCGGTGGCGCGGCGCGTTGCTACCGCGTACTGCTCGCATAACCTTTGAAATCCTCGAGGCCGACAAGCGCCCCGTCAGCGCGGTCGCTGACAATTTCGAGGTCCGCGACGTCCTGGAGGTTCATATATCTGAGGATCGCGACACCAGTCTCGCCATGCTGTTCGACGCCGGTCGAAGCCTGGACGAACGCGTCCTCGCAGAACAGTTTTCAGCCTGAGACGATTGGCCGCTCGAAAACGGGCGTCTCATTCGTTGTTAACGCCTGCTATGCTAGTAATCGCAAAATTATTCCCGCCGCCGGGGAGGCGATCGTGACGAACAAGACCACCGCCGAGGTGATCCAGGTACCGAACATGCTGAAGCTCAAGGTGGGCGGACGCGGCGGGATCGATATGGCGGCCATCGCCAAGGCTGAAGCCGCTCTCAAAAGCCTCTCGGGTAATTTTGCTCAATGGCTGCAGGACGAGATCACCAAGCTCGAGACCGCCCGCCAGGAGGTCAAGACCCAGGGCCTTACGGCGGCGACCGTCGAGTCAGTCTATCTGCGAGCCCACGACCTCAAGGGGCTCGGCGCGACCTATGAGTTCCCGCTGATCACCCGCATCGCCGCTTCGCTCTGCAAGCTCATCGATGAGCCCGAGACCCGCCTCTCGGCCCCGATGTTCCTGGTCGACGCCCATATCGATGCGATCAAGGCGGCCGTTCGCGGCGACATCAGGGTCGACACCCACCCGGTCGGCAAGGCGCTTTCCGAAGAACTGGAAGGCCGTGTCGCCGAGTATCTGAAGGGCTGAGGTCTTTTCAGACCAGGCCGAACAGGCCTTTCAGGTAGGGGTTGAGCATCCGTCCCTGAGGGTCAAGTTCGGCACGGACTTTCAGGAAGTCCTCCCACCGCGGATAAAGCGCGGCGAGTTGCTGATCCTTCAGGGTGTGCAGCTTGCCCCAATGCGGCCGCCCGCCGTGGCGACGGAAGATGGGTTCAATCAGCTCATAGAGGAATGCGAAGTCGTCCTTGTAGTGGGTATGGACGGCCACAGACCCCCGCGCACCGCCCTGGAACGGTGACAGCCAGGCATCGTCCGACGCGATGCGACGCACCTCGATCGGGAAGAAGACGTCTGGCCTTTCCTTTTCGAGCGTTGCGACCACCTCTTCCAGCACCTTCAACTGCCGGTCCGCCGGGAGGTGGAACTCCATCTCGTTGAACCGTACAGGCCGCTCCGTCGAGAGAAGCTTCCAGCCTTCGTCCACGGCGGTTTCGGGCTTTGCGCTGGCCAGAAGCGCGCGGGCTGCAGCCTTGCGCAGCGGGGTCGAGAAGCCCAGCAGGTTGCGCAAGCCCTTCAGGGCATCCAGGAAAGCCGAATCCTGGTCCGCGCCCCGCGCCTGGGCTGGATCGTCGGTTTCGTCGTGGCTGATCCCGACCGCAAGGCCCGTGAACGGCACGGCGTAGAACTCGAAGTTGCGATGCTGCGCCCAGCGCGCCTCGGCCTTTGCCAGAGCATCCTGAAACGGCTCGATCCAGACCCTGCGACGGATCCGGCGGTTGGGAATGGTCTTCAGACGGACCTGCGAGATCACCCCCAATGCCCCGAGCGAGACCCGGGCCGCCTGGAAGACCTCCGCATTGCTGTCCGCCGAGCAATCGATCACCCGGCCATCCGGGGTCACAAGCCGCAGGCCGGTGACGTCGCCGTGCAGGGCCTGCAGTTTCGACCCCGTGCCGTGGGTGGCGGTGGCCAGGGCTCCAGCGAGCGACTGCTTGTTAATGTCGGGGAGATTGGCCATGGCCCTCCCCTTCTCGGCCAGGGCCGGCCCAAGGGCTCCCAGACGGGTCCCCGCCAGAACCAGGGCCTCATCGCCCTCCCAGCCGATGACCCCCGAAAGGGAATCCAGCGACAGGAGTGAGCCGGACGTCGGGGCCAGCGCCGTGAACGAGTGGCCGGCCCCGACCGGCCGGACCGGAGCGGTCGCCGTCTTCAGCATCGAGGCCAGCTCGCCCTCATCCCGGGGGGCCAGCCGCGCGGAGGGATAGGCCGTCTGGATACCCGACCAGTTGCGCCAGAGCAGCTTGCCGTCCGCGTTGACGGACGGGGGTGACAGGGGCTCGGGCTTGTCGTGGGTTGCGACCAGATATCCGGTCCCGCCGGCGGCCACCACAGCCGCAGCGCTTCCCCCTGCGACCAGCGCAGCGCGTCTCGAGATCATGGTCCCCTCCCGGTCAGGCGGGATCTTCACGCCCCGCCATAAACCGTATCAGACCCTTGAAATCATCCGGAGCGCAAGTCGCGCATTGCCCCGAGGCGGGCATCGCCTTGTAGCCCTGGATCGTATGGTCCAGCAGCACGGCCTCGCCCTGCTTCCAGCGCGGGTCCCAGGCGGTGCGGTCATGAACCTGGGGCGCCCCGGTATCCGGCGCGGCATGGCAGGCCTTGCACGAGGTCTCGTAGAGGCCGGCCAGGCGCGGGTCTGCCGGCTTGAGCAGGAGCGCCTGCTCCGGCGTCGGAGCCACAGGAGGCTTCTCGCCGCAAGCCGCCAGCAGCAGGATAGCCGCAATCGCTGAGAGTACCGCCCGCATCAGACTTCAAGCCCATTCAGGCGCTTGGCCGCCGTTACAGTATTGGCCAGCAGGCAGGCGATGGTCATCGGTCCAACACCTCCAGGGACAGGCGTAACCGCCCCCGCGACCTGAACGACCTCATCGAAGGCCACATCACCGACCAGACGGGTCTTGCCCGCAGCGGCGGCCACCGGATCACGGGAAGGAAACCGGCTGATGCCGACATCAATGACCACAGCCCCAGGCTTGATCCAGTCCCCCCTGACCATCTCGGCGCGCCCGACGGCGGCGACGACAATGTCAGCCTGGCGCACGATGGCGGGCAGATCGACGCTGCGCGAGTGGGCAATGGTGACGGTGCAGTCCGCCGCCAGAAGCATCTGGGCCATGGGCTTGCCCATCAGGTTCGACCGGCCGATGACGACGGCGCTCTTGCCGCGAAGATCACCGATGACATCCTTCAGCAGCATCATGCACCCGAGCGGAGTGCAGGGCGTCAGGGCCGGCAAGCCGCTTGCAAGCCGTCCGGCATTGGTCACGGTAAGCCCATCGACGTCCTTGTCGGGAGAGATGGCAGCGACGATATCGGACTGCCTCAGGTGCTCGGGGACGGGGAACTGGACCAGTACGCCGTGAATGGCCGGATCCGCATTCAGCGCGCCGACAACCGACAGCAACTCTTCCTGGCTGACATCGGCCGGCAGACGGTGGGTTTCTGAGTGCATCCCCGCTGCAAGGGTCTGTTCGCCCTTGTTTCGGACATAGACCTGGCTGGCCGGATCTTCGCCGACGAGAACCACGGCGAGGCCCGGGGTCACGCCATGCTCCGCCTTGAGCCGGGCGACGTCCTCGGCGACGCGCGAGCGCAGATCGGCCGCAAAGGCCTTGCCGTCGATGATCCTAGCTTCAGACATTGGTGCGCTCCCGGTTTTGCCGTGCCTAGCGTCTCGTTTTGTTGTGCGCAACGCTGGCGTGTCGGTCATGCAATCGTGCTAGAGCCGGAGCATGGTCGCAGCGTCATCAACAACCCGGGCGGATGTCGTCCTTGTCGGCGGAGGACTGGCCAACAGCCTGATCGCCCTGCGCCTCAGGGCCCTCCGGCCGGATCTCAGCGTGCTCCTGATCGAACGCGACAACCGGATCGGAGGTGAGCACACCTGGTGTCACTTCGAAACCGATGTCAGCCCCGGGATCAGTGGCTGGCTTCGTCCGCTAATCGTCCACCGCTGGTCCGGCTATGACGTACGCTTTCCGGCCCATTGTCGCTCGCTGGAAACGCCCTATCTCGCGATCACTTCGGAACGTTTGCATCAGATGGTCAGCACCGCCCTGGGCGACCGGGCCTGGCTCGGTGCATCGGTGACCGATGTCTCGCCTCATCAGGTGACCCTGTCCGATGGCCGACGGATTGCGGCGGCGGCCGTCATCGACGGGCGAGGCCCGCGCCGCAGCCGCAGCCTGGTCCTGGGATGGCAGAAGTTTCTCGGCCAGGGCGTTCGCCTGGAACGGCCCCATGGGTTGACCCGCCCTATCGTCATGGATGCCACGGTTTCCCAACTGGATGGCTATCGCTTTGTCTATGTGCTGCCGCTGTCCGAAACTCGACTGCTGATCGAGGACACCCGCTACAGCGACGGACCAGACCTGGACCGGGCCTCGCTCCGGGCCGCGATCACCGCCTATGCCGAGGGCCAGGGCTGGAAGATCGCTGAGGTCGAGCGCGAGGAGCACGGCGTACTGCCGATCGCCCTTGCCGGTGACATTGATGCCTATTGGCGCGAAATTCGGGCGCAGATCGCCGAGGTTGGCCTGAGAGCGGCGCTGTTCCAGCCGACGACAGGCTATTCGCTACCCGATGCTGCCCGGATGGCTGACCAGATTGCGGCCTTGCCCCGGATCACGAGCGCCCATGTCAGGGCCTGCATCGAGGAGCAGTCCAAGGCCTTGTGGCGGCGGCGGCGATACTTTCGACTGCTCAATCGCATGCTGTTCAGGGCCTGCGTCCCCGATCAGCGCTACAAGGTGCTCGAACGGTTCTACCGCTTGAGCGCACCGCTCATTCAACGCTTCTATGCGGCGCGGCTGACGCCTTTTGACCGGATGCGCGTCCTCGTGGGCAAGCCGCCCGTACCTATCTCCGAAGCCCTGAAGTATCTGGGCGAGGCCTCCGTGATCGACGACAGGACAGCATGACTTCGCCCAAACCTCGCGCCGCCGTAATCGGCTCCGGCTTCGGTGGCCTTTCCCTGGCCATCCGCCTCCAGTCGTCGGGTTTCGACGTGACGGTCATTGAAGCCCGCGACAAGCCCGGTGGCCGGGCCTATGTCTGGGAGGACGAAGGCTTTATCTTCGATGCCGGCCCGACGGTCATTACCGATCCTGACTGCCTGAAGGAGCTCTTCTCCATCAGCGGTCGCAAGATCGAGGACTATGTCGATCTGCTGCCGGTGAACCCGTTCTACCGTCTGGTCTGGGAAGACGGCGACGTCTTCGACTATGTCAACGACCAGGCTGAGCTCGACCGCCAGATCGCCGCCCGCAATCCCGCTGATGTCGAAGGCTATCGCCGCTTTCACGCCTACTCGGAGGAGCTCTATCAGAAGGGCTATGTCGAGCTTGGCGCCGTGCCGTTCCTCGACATCCGCAGCATGATCTCCTCGGCCCCGGCCCTGATGAAGCTTCAGGCCTGGCGCAGCGTCTATGACAAGGTGTCCTCGTTCGTGAAGGACGAGCACGTCCGTCAGGCGATGTCGTTCCACAGCCTGCTGGTCGGCGGCAGCCCCTTCGCCACCTCGTCGATCTACGCCCTGATCCACGCGCTGGAGCGTCGCGGCGGGGTCTGGTTCCCGCGCGGCGGTACCGGTGCGCTGATCCGAGGCCTGGTCCGGCTGCTGGAGGATCTGGGCGGCTCGATCCGGCTCAACGCCCCCGTCCAGAAGATCACGACGCGGGACGGTCGGGTTACGGGGATCATCAACAGCGACGGTGAGTTCGAGGCTTTCGATACGGTCGCCTCGAACGCCGACGTCATGCACACCTATCGCGAACTGCTGGTCGATGATCCGCGCGGCAAGAAGGTCAGCAAGGCTCTGGAGAGCAAGCGCTGGAGCCCGTCGCTGTTCGTGATCTATTTCGGCCTGAAGGCCGAGCACCCCGAGATCCGCCATCACACGATCTGCTTTGGCCCGCGCTATCGGGAGCTAATCGGCGAGATCTACAACAAGGATGCACTCGCCGACGACTTTTCGCTTTATCTGCATTCGCCCTGCGCGACGGATCCCGGCATGGCCCCCCCGGGCTGCACCAGCTTCTACGTGCTGTCGGTTGTGCCCAATCTCGAAACCGCCAACATCGACTGGGCCGAACAGGGGCCCGCCTATCGCGACCGGATCCTGAAATATCTGGAGGATCGCTATATCCCCAACCTGTCGCGGGACCTGGTGACCAGCCGGATCTTCACGCCTGATGACTTCACCTCGGAGCTCAATGCATGGAACGGGGCGGCCTTCTCGCTGGAGCCGCTCCTGACCCAGAGCGCCTTCTTCCGGACCCACAATCGCGACGACGTCATCCCGAACCTCTATTTCGTCGGGGCCGGCACCCATCCGGGCGCAGGGATCCCCGGCGTGGTCGGATCGGCCAAGGCCACGGCGGGCCTGATGATCGACGACTTCCAGACCGAAGCCCCGTGAACGATCTGCAGGACCAGAGCCGCGAAGCGATCCGCAAGGGCAGCAAGAGCTTTGCCGCCGCTGCGGCCCTGTTCGATGCCGAGACCCGTGCCGACGCCGAGATGCTCTATGCCTGGTGCCGGCACTGCGATGACGTGATCGACGGCCAGACCCTTGGTCACGGCATGAGTCCGGTCGAGGACGCACCGGCCCGGCTGGCGGCCCTCTATGCCAGCACACGCTCGGCCCTGGCCGGCGAGCCCCCGGCCGATCCGCAGTTCGCCGCCTTTCAGATCGTCGCCCGACGCCGGCAGATCCCCGAGCGCTATGCCCTGGACATGATCGACGGTTTTGCCATGGACGTTGACGGCCGGCGCTACGAGACCCTCGAGGACCTGCTGGAGTACTGCTGGGGCGTCGCCGGCGTGGTCGGCACGATGATGGCCCTGGTCATGGGCGTGAAGCCCGACGCGCTTTCCACGCTTCGTCGGGCCCAGGACCTGGGCCTGGCCTTCCAGCTGACCAACATCGCCCGCGACATCGTCGAGGACGCCCGCAACGACCGGATCTATGTGCCCCGCACCTGGCTGGCCGAACTGGGCGTACCCGAGGCCGGCGTCGCCGACCCGGCCCATCGCGGCGCGGTCGCGATCCTGGCCCGGCGACTGGTCGAGGCGGCCGAGCCCTACTATGCCTCGGCACGCTGGGGACTGCGCGACCTGCCCGTCCGCTGCGCTTGGGCCATTGCGGCGGCGCGGGGGGTCTATCGCCAGATCGGACTGGACGTCGTCCGCGCCGGTGATCAGGCCTGGGACGAGCGCGTTGTCGTCAGTGGACGGATGAAAGTCTTGCGCGCCCTCGAGGGCGGGCTGATGGCCCTGCGATCGGCCCTGTTTGAACGACGGATCAAGCCCCCTGAACGACCGGCGCTCTGGTCAAGGATCTAGGCTTCGACGCCCCGGGCTTTCAGCTGGGCCTTCAGCTCCCGGACCGGCAGGGCCCAGAGGAAGCCGAAGGACACCGCACCGTGCTGGGTATGGACCGCATGATGGATGCGGTGCGCCTGGATCGCCCGCTTCCAGAAGGCTGACTTGCCGAACGGGGTCTTGAAGCGCCGGTGCACCATACCGTCGTGGAAGATGAAGTACATCAGGCCGTAGGCCGTGATCCCCAGCCCGACCGGCAGCAGCCACGGCGTGCCGTGCACGCCGAAATAGATCGCGACGATGGCCGGGGTGGCGAACACCACGGCGAACAGGTCGTTGAGTTCGAACAGCCCGGTCCGGGGCTCATGGTGCGACTTGTGCCAGACCCACATGAAGCCGTGCATGACATAGCGGTGCGTCACCCAGGCAAAGCCCTCCATGAACGCGAAGGCCGCCAGGAACAGCATGAGATCGAGAGCCAGCTTCACCATAAGCATCCTACCGTCGTGACCGCCTCGCCAGGGTCTGGGCCAGGACCAACCCGGCCACGCCGATGGCGAACAGCACACACCAGGCCCTATACACCTGTGACAGTCCCGCGTCGCGCCAGAGGATGCCTTGATAGGCGTCAATGACCCAGGCATGGGGCGTGAACCAGCCCACCGTCTGCAGCCAGGCCGGCATCAGGAAGCGGGGCACCATGCTGCCCCCGATGGCGGCCAGCACCAGGATCACGAAGGTCGACAGCATCTGGGCCTGTTCCCGCGTCCGGCAGACCGAAACCAGACCGAGGGCCAGCCCGGCCGAGCAGGCCGAAGCGGCCAGGGTGGTCGGCAGCCAGAGCGCCAGATGCTGGACGACCGGCACACTGTAGACGAGTTGGGCGGTGACGAAGATCGCCACGGCCTGGACCAGGGCCTGACCCACGAGGAAGGCAAACTTGCCGTCGACGACCGGCCCCATGCCCGCGACCCCGGCCAGCAGCCGGTCGGCTACGCCGGAGCGCCGCTCATCCATCAGGCCCAGCGCCCCCTGCATGGCCGAGAACAGCGCAAACAGGATCATCACCCCGCCGGCATAGTAGGCGATCACGGCCCCGCCCTTGCGGGCATCCTTCAGGTCTTCCCGCTCGAACAGACCCGCATCCAGGCCCGATGGCGGCCGGTCACGCAAGCCGGCGGCGGTCGCGTCGAGCCGCTGCGACTGGGCCGGGGTCAGGTCCCCCAGGGCCGGGGCGAGGTCCCGGACACTGCGCTGCAGGGCCGCATCGGGCGCGACCCGGGCCAGGACCTGCTGGACCCGGGCCTGGGCCAGCGGCGCAGCGACGGCGCGGCCGGGATCGGCGATGATCAGGAAGGGCCGCCCCGCTCCGGCCGGATCGGACCGGATCACCAGACCGGCATCGAAACGGCCGGACTTCACCCCGGCCCGCACGGCCTCAACCGTCGCCGGGGCCACCCGCTCGGCCCGGATCTCGGCACTGGCCAGCAGACCGCCGATCACCCGGCCGGAAACCTCGGTCCCGGCCAGATCGGCCACCCCCAGCTTCGGCTGGATATCCTCGCCGGTCGCGCCGGCGAAGACCGAGGAGAAGATCAGGAACACCAGTGGCGGCAGCAGGAAGGTCATGACCAGAGCGGCCCGGTCCCGCCAGAGCTCCAGCGCCATGACCTTGATCATGGCCAGGGTCATTTGAAGCCGGATCATCCTGCCACCGTCCCGTCTGTGACCTGCGAGAACAGGTGATGCAGCGACGGGGCCCGGACCCTGATCTCCCGGGGGCGCAGACCGATGGCCTGCAGACGGGTATGCAGCAGACCGGCGCTCTCATAGCCGTCGCTGTCCAGCCGGGCCCAGAGATCGGCCCGCTGTTCGACCGGGGCGAGACCCTCCTGACCAAGCCGTTCAGCCGCCTCAGGGTTCGGTGCCTCCGACAGCTGGACTACCAGTTCCATGCGCTCCCCGAAGGCCGAGGCCAGCAGGGCGGCCGGAGCCCCCTCCAGCACAAGTCTCCCGGCCTTGAGGAAGCCGACCCTGTCGGCCAGCCCGCCGGCCTGATCCAGATCATGGGTCGTCATCAGGATCGCCACGCCCAGATCCCGCAGCCCCCGGATCACCGAATCCAGCGCGGCCCGGGCGTCGATATCCACCCCGACCGTCGGCTCGTCGAGGATCAGCAGGCGCGGCTGGTGGACGATGGCGGCGGCGATATTGGTACGGCGCTGATAGCCCCCCGACAGATGCCGGACCGGCACATGGGCCCGGTCGAGGATCCGGGTCAGGCTCATGGCCCGCTGCACGGCGTCGGCGACGGCGGCCCGCGGCACCTGGGCCAGGCTGGCGAAGGTCGCAAGATTTTCGGACACGGTCAGATGCGGGTAGAGCGCGATCTCCTGCGGCACCAGGCCCAGCACCGCCCGTGCCGAAGGCACCCGGGCCGGGTCCTGGCCGTTCAGCCGCACCGTGCCGGCATCCGGCTTCAGTCGACCGCACAGGGTCCGGATCAGGGTGGTCTTGCCCGCGCCGTTGGCCCCCAGCAGCGCATAGATCTCGCCGGGGTTCAGGGTCAGATCGACCCCCTGCAGGACCGACCGGCCGTCATAGGCATGCCGGACATCCGAGACCGTCAGGAGGCCGTCGGCAGCGGTCACGCCGCCGCCTTGCGACCGACGAACAGACGCTCGACATAGCGGGCCACAAGCTCACAGCCGCCGACCTGGTCCAGGGCCGCACGTCCGGCGGTCAGATGCCCCTCCATCACCGCCCGGGCTCCGGCCAGACCCAGCAGCGACACGGCCGTGGTCATGGTCGCATCCTGGCCGACATCCTTGCCGGCCGCCTCGACCGAACCCTCCGCGTCAATCAGGTCGTCGCGGATCTGGAAGGCCAGACCCATACGCCAGCCGAACTCACCCACAGCTTCGACGGCCGGTGCGGGGGCCGAGGCGATGCGGGCCCCGGCCTGGGCCGCCGCCATGATCAGCACGCCGGTCTTTTCATGGTTCAGCCGGTCGATCGCCGGCAGATCACGCAACTGGTCGCGGTCGAACAGGTCACGGGCCTGGCCCGCGATCAGCCCGGAAAAGCCGACCGAGGCGGCGATGCGCCCGGCGATCTCGGCCCGCAGGGGTCCGGGCAGGCCTTCGTCGGCCGCCACGGTCGCATAAGCCAGGTTTAGCAGCCCGACCCCGGCCAGGATTGCCGTGGCCTCGTCATAGGCCCGGTGAATGGTCGGCAGCCCGCGCCGCAGGCCGGCATTGTCCATCGACGGCAGGTCATCGAGAATCAGCGAGGCGGCATGAACCATCTCGAAGGCACAGGCGGTATCCAGGGCCAAGATCTCGGCGGCCCCGAACTGCGAGGCCGTCAGCAGGACCAGCATGGGTCGAAAGCGTTTTCCGGGGGACAACACGGCATAGCGCACGGCCTCCACCAGCCGGTCCGGCGCGCTGCCGGGACGCGGCGCGAGCTCGGCCAGACGCCGGTCGACACTGCCCCGCAGGGCTTCAAGGCGTTGAAAAAAGGCGGCGTTATCGTCCATCACGCGGGTCGCTGCCGTCACCGATCGCCCGGTTGCGGGCAGCGCATTTGACGACACCAGCCTTGGGCGTCAAGCAGAGCCCCCTTGACCGGGCCGTGCAGTCGGCGTTTTCCACGGTCATGAGCTCATCTCCCCCCTCTCCCGCCGCCCACGCCCGCACCGTTCTGGCCAGCCTTGGCGTCACCGGACTGCCCGCCGATGGCGCCATTGCCGTTCGCGGCCCCATCGACGGGGCGATTCTGACCCAGGTCGCCTATGACGACGCCCGGGCCATCGAGAGCAAGATCGCGGCGGCGACCCGCGCCTTTGCGACCTGGAAAAGCGTCCCCGGTCCGCGTCGGGGCGAGCTGGTGCGGTTGCTCGGTGAGGAGCTGCGCGCCGCCAAGGCCGACCTGGCGGCCCTGGTGACCCTGGAAGCCGGCAAGATCGCCTCTGAGGCCGCCGGCGAGGTCCAGGAGATGATCGACATCTGTGACTTCGCGGTCGGCCTGTCGCGCCAGCTGCACGGCCTGACCATTGCCTCGGAACGCCCGGGCCACGCCATGCGCGAGACCTGGCATCCGCTGGGTCCGGTTCTGGTGATCAGCGCCTTCAACTTCCCGGTCGCCGTCTGGGCCTGGAATGCGTGCCTGGCGCTGGTCTGCGGCGATCCGGTGGTCTGGAAGCCGTCGGAGAAGACGCCCCTCACTGCCCTGGCCACCCAGGCGATCCTCGAGCGCGCCATCGCCCGCTTCGGCGACGCGCCCGAAGGCCTGTGCGCCGTGGTCCTGGGCGGTCGCGATGCCGGCGAACGACTGGTGCGCGACCCGCGCTTCCCGCTGGTCAGCGCCACCGGCTCCACCCGCATGGGCCAGACAGTCGCCCCGATCGTCGCCGGACGCTTTGGACGCTCGATCCTCGAACTGGGCGGCAACAACGCCATGATCGTCACGCCCAGCGCCGACCTGTCGCTGGCCGTGCGCGCCATTGTCTTCTCGGCGGCCGGGACGGCGGGCCAACGCTGCACCAGCCTGCGCCGCCTGATCGTCCATGAGACCCTCGTCGACCGCGTGGCCGATGCCGTCGACAGCGCCTTCTCGCGGCTTCCGGTCGGTGATCCTCGCCAGGACGGCGTGCTGCTGGGTCCATTGCACGACCAGGCCGCCTACCAGAGCTTCGTGGCCGCCATGGACCAGGTCCGGGCTGACGGCGGTACAGTGAGCGGCGGCGAGCGCCTGCTGATCGACGAGCACCCCGACGCCTATTATGTGCGCCCGGCCCTGGCCCGCCTGGCTGCGCCCAGCCCCGGCATGCAGCGCGAGACCTTTGCGCCCCTGCTGCACGTGGTGCCCTATCGCGACTTCGACGAGGCTGTGGCGATCCAGAACGCTGTGCCGCAAGGCCTGTCCTCCTGCGTGATGACCAATGACGTCCGCGAGGCCGAGGCCTTCCTGGCCGCTTCCGGCAGCGACTGCGGCATCGCCAACGTCAATATCGGCCCCTCCGGGGCCGAAATCGGCGGCGCTTTCGGCGGCGAGAAGGAAACCGGCGGTGGCCGCGAGAGCGGCTCGGACAGCTGGAAGCAGTACATGCGCCGCCAGACCGCGACCGTGAACTATTCAGGGGCCCTGCCCCTGGCCCAGGGCGTGAAATTCGATCTGTAGACGGACACCGGTTTTCCGCCTCACGCGGATCACCGCTGAAGGGATGGGAAGGGCTGCGGAGCGTCCGGGCCTCGCCCGGAAAAAGAGTTTTGAATACCGTTTCGACGAAGTTCAGACGCTCCGCGTGATCGTTTTTTCGAAAGCGTGCGGCGCTTGAGCCCTGTTAGAGCCTCGCCGCCCTGAAGCCTCCGGCGGGCGGACCGGAGAGCGCCCCCGGTCCGGACTGCCGGTTCTCCCGAACCGGCCTGCTGCTCGCCCGACCCCTGCCGTGACGTCGTTTCTGTGATCCACGGCCGACCGCCGCCAGACACGACAGGGTTGGCAGCTTTCACCTGCCATCGATTGAGCTTCCCGCTCGACCACACCCCGCCGCCGCTTCGGTCGCTGGCCAAGCGCCCTTCCCCGCGACGAGGTGGGATGATTATGCGGGTCGTTTTCAGTGCGTTTGATTGGCGCGATGGCAATTTTTGTAAGGGGTTGATCGCGTTGGGGTCTATTTGTGGGGTGATGGGGATTGGAGGCGCTGGATTCCCGTTCCCGCGCCGCAAAATCCCTTGTCATCCCGGCCGGACGCCCGAGGGCGGGAGCGCCGGGACCCAGGGGTCGGCGCACTGCGGTTGCCCTGGGTCCCGGCTCGCGCTGCGCGCGTCCGGGATGACAAGGAGAAGGTGCCCTATTGATCCCCGCACTTGCCCCCTACGGGCTGCTACGCAGCCGTCTTCCCCCGGAGGGGGAAGATGATCTCGTCCGCCCCCGCTGGGGGCGGACGACCGGCGACAGCCGGTCAGGAGGAGGCCTGCGGCGTCGGCCGGCTTCCCCCGGCCCCCTCCTCCCGCATCCGGTAGGCCATCACCGCCGTCTGGCCCAGCCACTCGACCAGCCGCCAGTTGACGATGGCCCCGACCGGGGCGCCGACCACGGGCAGCAGCTGGGCCAGCTTGGCGAGATCAATATGGTCGCGATAC
>NZ_QAII01000149.1:0-14665 GCF_003060965.1 Caulobacter sp. HMWF025
GTCCTGATCGAGACGGCCATGGCCGAGAGCGGCCTTCCCCGGGCCCGCCTGGAAGGCGAGCGCGGCCGGACGACCGGCCAGCTCCGCCTGTTCGCCCAGGTCGTGCGGCGCGGCGACTGGATCGGGGCCCGCATCGATCCCGCCCTGCCCGAGCGCAAGCCCCTGCCCCGCGCCGACCTGCGCCAGCGCTTCATCGCGCTCGGCCCGGTCGCCGTGTTCGGGGCCAGCAACTTCCCGCTGGCCTTCTCAACGGCCGGCGGCGACACGGCCTCGGTCCTCGCGGCTGGCTGCCCGGTCATCGTCAAAGGCCATCCGGCCCACCCCAATACCGGTGCGCTGGTCGGCGCGGCGGTCAGCCGGGCGGTCGCAGCCTGCGGTCTGCCCGAAGGCGTCTTCGCCCTGCTGACCGGTCAGTCGCATGAGCTGGGTGGTGCCCTGGTTCGTGACCCGCGCATCAAGGCGGTCGGGTTCACCGGCTCCCGGGCCGGAGGCCTGGCGCTGATGCGCATCGCCGCCGAGCGCCCCGAGCCGATCCCGGTCTTTGCCGAGATGAGCAGCATCAATCCGGTCCTGCTGATGCCGGCGGCCCTGGCTGCCCGCGCCGAAGCCCTCGGCACGGCCTTCATCGGCTCCCTGACCCTGGGGGCCGGCCAGTTCTGTACCAATCCCGGCCTGGTCTTTGCCCTCGAAGGGCCAGACCTCGAGCGCTTTACCGCCGCCGCAGTGACCGCCCTGACCGCCGCCCAACCGCATGTCATGCTGACGCCGGGGATCTTCGGAGCCTTTGAGCAGGGCGTCGGCCGGCTGACCGGCCGCGACGGCGTCAAGCTGCTGGCCCGGGGCTGCGTCGGTGACGGCGTCAACCAGGCGGTCGGAGCCCTGTTCGAGGTCGACGCGGCCACCTTCCTGGCCGACGACGTCCTGGGTCACGAGGTGTTCGGCTCGTCATCCCTGATCGTTCGCGTTCCGGATTTCGCAATGCTCGCCACGCTTCTCGAGCGCCTTGAAGGCCAGCTGACCGCCACCCTGCACATGGACGCCGGGGACGCCGACCTGGCCCGCGGCCTGCTGCCGGTCCTCGAGCGCAAGGCCGGCCGCATCCTGGCCAATGGCTGGCCGACCGGGGTCGAGGTCTCCAGTGCCATGGTCCACGGCGGACCGTTCCCGGCGACCTCCGATCCGCGCAGCACCTCGGTGGGCACCCGCGCCATCGAGCGCTTCCTGCGGCCGGTCTGCTACCAGGACATTCCCGACCTGCTGCTGCCCCCGGCCCTGCAGGCCGCAAACCCCCTGGGCATCGCCCGGGCGCTGGATGGGGTCCTGCCGGGCTAGGAACCGTCTCCGGTCCTTGATGCCGGCGGGTCTCCGACCAGATGCTTCTTGCGACGGTGCAGGCCGACGGCGACGCCGGCCAGCACCGTCGGCACCAGCAGGGACAGGATCGCCTCGGCGACTCCGGGTCGTCCATGCAGCCACGGCTTGAGCAGGTAGCCGGATAGTCCGACCACATAGTAGCTGACCGCAAAGACCGACAGACCCTCGACCAGGCCCTGCAGTTTGGTCTGCAGCGCGATACGTTCGTTCATGCCGTGCAGCAGGGCCTGGTTCTGGTGATCCAGGGCCATGCCCAGCTTGGCCCGCAACAGATCGCTGGACCGCCCGATGCGGATCGACAGGTCATCCAGCCGCCGGTCCGCCGCCTCACAGGTCCGCATGGCCGGCAGCAGCCGGCGCGCGATGAACTCCCGCATGGTGGAATGACCCGTGACCCGGGTCTCCCTGAGCGCCTCCAGCCGGTCAAGCGTCAGGCGATGATAGGATTCCGTTGCCCCTTGCCGGAAGCGCGCCCGCGCAGCCCGAAGCTCGACTTCAGCGGACAGGGCCAGCAGGTGGTCCAGGACCGCCTGGCTGTCGCCACCCGTGGCCGCGAGATCGCCGGTGATGGCCGCCAGCCGGGCCTCGGCACCGTCCAGCCAGCCCAGCAGATCGCGCGCGGGCGGAAAGCCGAGCAGGGCCAGCTTGCGGTAGTTGCCGATCTCCAGAAGGGTCTGGACCAGGCGCGAAACCTCGTCATGGGCGAGGCTGCGATTGTGCACGTGGATCCGGCCGGCCCCGCCGTCGCCCAGGCGGAAATCCGTCCAGATCCGCGCCGCCCCGTCGAAGACCTCACAACTCACACAGCGCGACAGGTCGATGCATCGACCGATCCGACTCAGGTCCAGATCCGTCCCCGACCCGTCCGACACCGAAATCTCGACGCCGCGGAACAACGCGCCGGGAGCCCGGTCCCGCCAGGGCAGCCGATCCCAGGCTGCGGCGTCGAAACCCAGGTCTTCACCAAGCGGGCCGTGCTCGAAAGCCGTCCAGGTGGAAAACTCCTGATGACGCTCCCAGAGCCAGCCGGCCTTTCCCTCCAGGACCAGCAACCGGCCGGCCCCGATGGCCGCGCGCCCGTCGGGGTGCAGGCCGGTCAGCAGCGCTTCCTCCGCAGCCCGTTCCCCTGGCGCGACCAGCATCAGCCATTGCCGCAACCGCACGGGGGCCGTGTCGAGCGGCATGGACCGCAGGTGCATCAGATCGCTCAGGGCGACCCGTAGCGGATGGTTGATCACCGATCCCGACTCGTCCCGCATGGTTCACTCCCGCCCGGTCATCGAAGGCTCCGACCGCCATCGTAAATCCTATAGTCCAACCCGAAGAACACCATGTGATAGCGGTAACAATTCACGTCGAATGATTTCGATGGCCTCGATTGCATCCGGCCTATTTGTCTGAGTATAGTCCCACAAAAGCGCCATTGCCCCCACGGCTCCCATCCGGCGCAAAGGTTGAGGAAACAGCATGAAGCGTCGTGGAGCCCCTTGGGCAGCCGCCGTACTGACGACGGCCCTGGTCCTGCCGGCCGTGGCCTGTGCCGCTGACTATAGCCGCGCGCCCTTCGGCCAGACTCCCTCGGGCGAGGCGGTTGAGGCCATTACCCTGACCAACGGCCATGGTGTCAGCGCGACCGTCATCACCTATGGCGCGACGCTGCAGGCCCTGGTCGCCCCCGACCGCAATGGCAAGACCGCCGACATCGCGCTCGGCTTCGGCGACGCCCAGACCTATGTGAAGACCGCCAGCTATTTCGGGGCCTCGGTCGGCCGGTTCGCCAACCGCATCGGCAAGGGCCGCTTCACCCTGGACGGCAAGACCTACCAGCTGGCCCTGAACAATAACGGCGTCGCGGCCCTGCACGGCGGGACCAAGGGCTTCGACAAGGTGGTCTGGAAGGTCCTGGACGTCAAAAAGGGCCCTGTCGCTTCGGTGACCCTGGGCCATGTCAGCCCCGACGGCGAAGAAGGCTATCCCGGAACCCTGACCGCCACCGCCACCTATGCGCTGGATGAACAGAACCAGCTGACGATCACCTATGGTGCCACGACCGACAAGCCGACCATCGTCAACATCACCAACCACGCCCTGTTCAACATGGCCGGCGAAGGCGCGCCCGAGGGGGCGATGGGCAATGTGCTGACCCTCCCCGCCGACGGCTATACCCCCGTCGACGCCGAACTGATCCCGACCGGTGCCACGACGCCGGTGGCCGGCACGGTCTTCGATTTCCGTAAGCCGACCGCCGTGGGTGATCGCATCCGCGACGCGTCCGATCCGCAGATCGTCGTCGGGCGCGGCTATGATCACAACTACGTCCTGAACGGTGCCTCGGGCGGTGCCCTGCGCCTCGCGGCCCGACTGACCGATCCGAAGAGCGGCCGGACGCTGGAAATCCTCAGCGAACAGCCGGGCATCCAGTTCTATGCCGGCAACTTCATGGACGGCACGACGGTGGGCAAGAGCGGCAAGATCTATCGCCAGGGCGACGGGATCGCGCTGGAGCCACAGCATTTCCCCGATGCGCCGAACAAGCCGAACTTTGCCCCTGTGCCGCTGGACCCGGGCCAGACCTATCGCAACATGATGGTATTCCGACTGACGACGGTCGGGAAGTAGGGCCCTACAGCCGTCGGTAGGCGGCGATGCGCCGGCGATAGGTCTCGTGGTCCTCGAACGGCGCGTCGGCAGGAAGTGAGGGAACCAACGATTCCGCTTCCAGCAGATGGGTCCGCGCGGCCGCATAGCGTTCGGTGCGGCCGTGGCGAACGACATCATCGATCATGCTGCGCAGCAGGATGGTCGCGGCCACCGGATGGCGGTGCTCCAGAAGGCGCGCGGCCGGCTCCAGCACCTCGGGGCGGTCGCCGTGCAGCGCAGGCCCGCGCTTGGCCACCAGCCGGGCCGCATACTCGGCTGAAGGCCAGGCCGTCAGGAAGGCCAGGGCCCGGTGCGGGTCCGGAAAAGCCAGGGCATAGGCCAGGGCCTGGTCCTCGGCCTCGACATCCTCGAAATCGGGCAGCCGCTTGACGAAGGCCCGCAGCATGTCCGGCGACAGGGTGGTCTTGAAGCTGGCCCAGCGGGCAAACTGGGCCCCGGTCTCGTCTCCGGCGGCCTCGAGGACGGCGATGCGGGCCTCGTCCCATTCGACGGTCAGCGACCCTGCCCGCTCGGTCTCGGCCGGGGCCGAGTCTTCCAGGGCGGCGATAGCCTCCGGGATGCGACCGGCCGCCAGCAGCCGTCGCGCGATCTGGGCCCCGACGGGCGGCAGAACCCGTTGCGAAGCCGGCACCAGGGCCAGAAAGCCGTCGACGTCGCCCTGCAGGTCGGCAAGGACCTGGGCTGCGGCCCGCAGGCGCGGATCGGGACGCTTCTGGTCAGCCAGACGCTTGCCCATGCGGGTTCGCAGGTCCGCGACCGTGGCGGGGTCCAGGGCCGGGGCCGCCGCGCGCAACAGCTCCACCGACAGCCGCGACGAAGCGTTCAGCAGGAAGGACAGCAGGGTCTCGCCCAGGCCCCGGCTGTCGATCTTTGTGGCCTCGGGTGCCAGGCGCGCGACATCGGCGATCGCCGCTTCGAACACGTCGGCGACCTCAGCCTTGGTGTCGTTGATCCGCCCTTCCAGGGCCTCGGACAGCATGACGATCCGGGTCAGGGAGCCGATGGCCAGAGCCGGGTCCATCTCGCCCAGTTGCTCGCCGGCCGCGACTCGATGGGCGTCGAGATCGCGCACAAACTCCTTGTATTTCCGCCAGTTTATCCGGGCCCGGCTGTCGCCGATGGCCTCAACGCGCTTGTCGATCTCGACCGCCAGATCAGCCGCCCCGACCTCGCCGGCCAGGGCCAGCTTGAGGCGACGCTTGATGCCGGCCTGACCGTCGGCGACCTCGATCAGCAGGGCCGCCAGCCGCTCGGGCCCGAGCAGCGCAAGGTTTGCGGCATTGACGGTCTTGCGCGGCGCGGCGCGCTTGACGACCTTCACCTTGCCCGCTTCGGCCAATGCCCGTGCTCCCGATCGATCCGCCTGCGAAGCGTCCTAAACCAGAGACTCAAGGCCGCCCAGAGATTCGGTCGATTCAGCTGCCGCTCCCCTGCCAGGCCGAAGCCACGGCCGCTGTGTCGGTCAGGATCGCGCTGTTGAGCGCCATCGCTTTCAGCGACGCGGCGTGCAGGTCGGCCTCATAGGCGGCGCAGGCGTCGGCGACGACAAAGACGTGATAGTCGAGATTGAAGGCATCGCGCACCGTGCTGTCGACGCAGCACTCGGTCGTCACGCCGGCCACCACCAGGGTGTCGACACCCAGGCCCTTCAACCGGGCATCAAGATCGGTGCCCCAAAAGCCGCTGTAGCGGGTCTTCTCGATGACCCTTTCGCCCTCAAGCGGCAGCGGGCCGTAGAAGTCGGCCCCCGGGGTTCCGGCCCGGCACAGGGCAGCATCGCTGTCGGGATCGCCGCCACGCCGGCGCAGGCGCTCGGCCCAGACCGGCGGGTCTGATGCCGGCGTCGTGAACAGGCCCGCAAAGATCACCGGCACACCGGCCTCGCGGGCACAGGCGACCAGACGCTCAGCCGCTGCCAGGGCCGGCTCGAGCACGCCCATGTCGACGCCAAACCGGCCCAGCACGCCGTGGGGCGCGGCGAAGTCCACCTGCATGTCGATGACCAGGACAGCGGTCCGGCCCGGCGCGATCCAGGCGGCGAGCCCATCAGGGCCGGAGGTCGAAGACGTCAGGACACTCACGAATACACCGACCGCAGCCCCGGCAGGATCTCGGCTCCAAACATGGTCAACCCCTCCACATAGTCCGGAAAGATCAGCATCAGGCCGTCGAGTTCGGCGTCATCGACAAAGGCCTGGACCTTTTCGGCGCAGGTCGCCGGCGAGCCGATGGCGGTCTGGGTCATGAAGGCCCCGGTCGACAGGGCCTTGGCCCGCAGGTCGCCGTCGCCCATGCCCCAGCTCTGCAGCATGGCGATGATGGCCTCGATGTCAGCCCCTTCGTCAAAGCGCCGGGCCGTCGCCTCGGCGGCGGCATCGGTCTCGCCGTGGACAATGGTGCACATGGCATAGGTGCGGATCGTCGTGCCGAGCCGCTCGGCCGCAGCCTTGGCCCTCAGGCTGGCATCGCGGCGTTCTGCGGGGGTCCGGCCGCCGATGAAGACCGCGTCGGCCTCGCGCACCGAGAACTGGAAGCCGCGTTCCGACATGCCCGCGCAGATGATGCTGGGCCTCGGCTTGCTGAGCGGCTTGGGCAGGGACTGACAGGCCTGCATGGTGAAGAACTCGCCGGCATGGTCTACGCTGTCCTCGGTCCACAGGCGCTTGACGATCGAGGTCCACTCCTCGGTCAGGCGATAGCGGCCGTCGTGGTCGAGACGGTCGTCCCAGGCCCCCATCTGCTCGAACTCGCCCTTGTAGGCTCCGGCCACGATGTTCAGCCCCGCCCGACCCCCACTGATGTGGTCGAGGGTCGTGATCATCTTGGCGGCCACCGCCGGGTTCTGCAGCATCGGATGGATGGTCGCCCAGATGCGGATACTCTGGGTCGCCTCAGCCAGGGCGGCCATCATCGTCACGGACTCCAGCGTCACGCCCCAGTGGTTGGTGTCGCCGCCAAAGCCCCGAAACTTGCCCATGGCCATCAGGAAGTCGAGACCCAACTGATCAGCGAGAACGGCAGCGGCCCGGTTCTGCGGATAGAGGCCATCGAGGGTCGGCGTGTTTCTGGAGATGATCCAGCCGCCGTTGGCCATCGGCATGAAGACGCCGAAATCCTTGTGCCTGGACGGGCTGTGAAACATGGCGGTCTCCCTCACACAGCATCTTGTAGCATGCCGGGCGCGGGCGCCGAGACGGTCACGAACGCCTCCACCGGTCGCCGGCCCGACGCCGGAACCGCGGCCACCTTGAAGAGGCGACAGGCGGCTGGATGATCGGCTTCGCCCCGATGAGGCCCGCGTCGCGCCCGAAATCAAGGGCCCTGTGAGAACCCTCACGGAATCTGCTTTTCAATACAGCAGAAATGACTATTTCTACCGCCAACCCTGCCATTGACCCGATAACTTTGAGTGTTTTTCGGAAAACGATCAACAAGGTCAAGTTTCCGAAAAGTTCGAATTCAAAGACCTTGTTCATGACTTGCGGCATATTGTCTCATCGGGGGAGCATCAAGAGGACACGAACATGGCCCTGAGTCCCGCGTTTATCAGTCGCGTCAACGTCATCAATGGTCCTGACACGACTATGATCTGCTTCGGGGCTCCGTCCGGCGCGGTCGAGGGTGGCGGCATCAAGGTGGAAGAAGCCTTCCGCATCGTGATGAGCTACCGGCTTCTGCGCGAGGTCGCGGCCCTGATGGCCCAGAAGGTGGCCGAGTACGATGCCCATGTCGCCGTCCAGGAAGCGCGCCGCAGCGCCGAGGCCGTAAAAGCCGCCGTAGAGCGCCGTACGATCCTCGACCTTGACGACCGCATCACGCCGATCACGCGCCTGCAGTAAGGACCTGGCGACCGCGACGACTGGCCCGGACCTTGCGGCCGGTCCGGCAGGACGTGTCGAAGGGGGACAGTGGCCATGGCCGGGTTGGACATCCAGCAGTCGCAGGGCACCTATGCGGTGATGCTGACGCCCCATGATCGCTACTGGGCCTGGGCTGTCTACGACCTGCAGGGCGAACCGCGCGCCCACGGCCAGGACACCGACCGGGAAGCGGCCTGGCGATCCGGCCTGTTCGCCGCCGGGGCCATGGAATCCCTGAACCGGATCCGTCAGCGGCGCTTCTAGAGCCCATACCGATCCGGTCACCGCCTCTCGCCTGCCGGATCACGCTCCAGGTGGGCCGGCACAAAGTCGGCCGAGCGCCGGCCAGGATCCTGACTGCGCGACCGGCCGCCCCATTGCAGCGGCCTGAAAAGACAAAGTCTTTACCGGACCTTCGCAC
The DNA here is from genome assembly GCF_003060965.1 of Caulobacter sp. HMWF025. GTDB lineage: Bacteria > Pseudomonadota > Alphaproteobacteria > Caulobacterales > Caulobacteraceae > Caulobacter. The sequence continues at coordinate 8,317 of NZ_QAII01000149.1, forward strand.
ATCGTACGCCAGACTGGCCGGATAGAAATCATTTGGCGGCTTCATGGCTCTTGCATCCTCCCTGGCCGCTTCAGCCAAGATCGCACCCTCCGCATCCGGATCGGGGCTGGCGAGCCGGCTCGAGTCGGCCCGGCAGGCGATCGAGGGGCGGTTCCTTGAGGCCGGCGACGTGCTGTCGCGGGCCGTTGAAGGGGTCGGCGGCCTGATCGCGGCCCTGGACCACATCCGCCAGACCCTCGACACCGAAACCGTCAGCGCCACCACCCGCGACCTGTCCGGGGCTGCGGAGACCCTGCGCAGCCTGCCCGACAGCCTGGAGGCGCGCCGCGAACGGGTCCTTGAGCTCGTCAGCGTCGGCGAGCGCCTGGCCGGCAACATCGAAGAGATGCGCCAGCACCTGGCCTACCTTCGGGTCTTTGCGATCAACATCAAGATCACCTCGGGCGGGATCGCGGCTGCCGGCCCCGAGTTCGCAATCTTCGCCCAGGAAATCTATGACTGCATCGAGATGGGGCGAACCCAGCTCGATGCCTTCAATGCTGACCTGGTCGCCCTCGAGACCACGCTTCGCGCCGCCCTCGCCCAGGAGCAGGCCCTCGGACGCAACTGCACGGCCCTGCTGCCGGCGGTGCCGGATGCCCTGATGGCCAGCGCCCAGGCGATTTCCGAACATCATGCCAAGATCGCCAGCATGGCCACGCGTGTCGCCGCCGTGGCGCGCGACGTCCAGAAGAAGGTCGGCGGCGGCCTGGCCGCCCTGCAGATCGGCGACATCACCCGCCAGCGGATAGAACATGTCCAGGCCGGGCTGACCTTCATGGCCGAGGCGCAGGCCAGGGCCGAGCTTTCGGCGGACCAGTCCACCCGTCTGCGGGCCTATGTCCATCGCCTGCTGTCGGCCCAGCTGGGTGCGACCTCGGAAGACTTTCACCGCGACGTCTCCCGGATCGCCCAGAACATCTCCGGCATGGCCGCCGACGCCTCGGAACTGCTACGCCTGCGCGACCTGGCCTACGGGCAGGACGACAGGGCCGAGGGCGGCTTCCTGCGCAGTCTCGACAGCCATGTGAGCCAGGCCCTGGGCCTGGTCGGCGACATGACGGCCGGCGAACAGGCGGCTGAAGAGGTCAGCCGCTCTGCCGCCCTCACCGCCGGTCAGCTGACCGAGCGCATCGCCGGCATCCAGGACATGCGGGCCGATGTCCAGATGATGGCGCTGAACACCACCCTGAAATGCAGCCGCATCGGCGATACCGGCAAGCCACTGGGCGTGATTGCCGTCGAACTGCGCCAGCATTCCATCCATCTGGAGAAGTCTGCGGCCGGAGCCCTGACGGCGCTGGCGAGCCTGGCCGAAACGGCGGTCGCCCTGGGCCAGGGTAGCGACGGTGAGGCCGTGAGCGGCCGTAGCGCCGCAGCCGCTTCCGTCCTCGACGGCGCCGTGGTCCGCATCCGCAAGGCCGGAGACGGTGTCGAGACGGACCTCGAGCATGTCGCCCGGCAAGGCGCGGAGATCGTCGACATGCTGCGTCGCGCTGCCGATCGCTTCGATTTCCACCGCCAGATCGGCTCGGTTCTGGACTCTGCGGCCAATGATCTGCTGGTCGATGTCGGTTCCGGCGACATTGCTGTGGGCGATATCGCCCCGACCTTGCGTCCGATCATGGACCGCCTGCTGAAGCAGTACACCATGGCCCAGGAGCGTGAGGTCCACCGGGCCTGGACCGAGGACCTGATGACGGGCAGCCACAGTGACCACGCTCCGGAGCCGGACGGGGACGATGGCCTGTTCTGAACTGTCTGACCTCAACTTGCGCTAAATCACATCCTTCCACCCAAGGCTGTGATAGGCTTGCCGAAGAGGTGACCGCTGCCATGGATCATGGACCACGCCTCGGCACGACCGATATGGCTTTCGCAATGCGAGCCTCTTGGCGCACCTGAAAGGCCCGCGATGGCCGGCGAACCTGTTTCCGCGCTGCCTGCCGTTTCTGATCTGGCCTCTGCCCTGATCGAGTCGTCGCAGGCGGCAGCCCTGCTGCTGGATGCCGGGCTCGCCGTGGTTGCCGTGAGCAACTCGTTCCTTCTGGCGTTCAACCTGCCTCTGAACGAAGTGGTCGGACGCAAGGTGTCCGAGCTGGGTAACGGCGAGTGGGCGGTGCCCCAGCTGGGCTCGCTCCTGCGGGCGACAGCGTCGGGTGCTGCCCGGATCGATGCGTATGAAATGGAACTGAGCCGGCCGACCGGCGCTCACAGCAGCCTCGTCCTGCATGCCCAGAAGCTGGACTATGGCCTTGATGCAGCCCCCCTGCGCCTGCTGCTGACTGTCACGGACGTCACAAAGGCGCGTGGCGTGGAACGGCTGAAGGACGCCCTGCTCCACGACAAGGCCATTGCCCTGCAGGAGGTCCAGCATCGCGTGGCCAACAGCCTGCAGATCATTGCCAGCGTCATCCTGCAGAGCGCCCGCAAGGCCCAGTCCGAGGAAAGCCGGGGCCAGCTGCGCGACGCCCACAACCGGGTCATGTCGGTGGCCGCCCTGCAGCAGCAGCTGGCCACCTCGCAGATCGGCGATGTGGCCCTTCAGCCCTATTTCGCCCAGCTGTGCGACAGTATCGGCGCCTCGATGATCCAGGACCACGACCTGATCAGCCTGAAGGTCGAGGTCGATGACAGCCTGGTGGACGCCAACACCTCGATCAGCCTCGGCCTGCTGGTCACCGAACTGGTCATCAACTGCCTCAAACATGCCTTTCCGGACGGACGCAAGGGCCAGATCAAGGTGCGCTACCACCAGCAGGGGCAAGGCTGGACCCTTGAGGTCCAGGACGACGGTATCGGCATGCCCGAAAATGCGGAAGACGCACAGCCGGGCCTGGGGACCAGCATCGTCAAGGCCCTCGCCCTGCAGCTGAAGAGCACGGTCACCGTATCCGCCGGTGATCCGGGCACCTTTGTGGCCGTGACCCATGTCAGCCCGACGCACCTGCCGGACGTCGCGGCCGTCTGACCGCGCAGCCTATCGCGCGGCGGCGCGCAGGACGTCCTGCGCGATCAGCGGCAGCGGCAGGACCCGGTCGACACAGCCGCGGGCGATCGCTTCCTTGGGCATGCCGAACACCACCGAAGTGGCCTCGTCCTGGGCGATTGTATAGGCGCCGCCCTGCTTCATCTCGTCGAGGCCCAGAGCGCCGTCGTCGCCCATGCCGGTCAGGATGACCCCCACGGCATTGCTGCCGGCCGAGCGTGCCGCCGAGCGGAACAGCACATCGACCGACGGCCGATGGCGCGACACCAGGGGTCCGTCCTTCACCGAGACATAGTAGCGGGCCCCGCTGCGCTCCAGCAGGGTGTGCTTGTTGCCCGGGGCGATCAGAACCCGCCCCCGGCGCACCGTATCCCCGTCCTCGGCCTCCTTGACCTCGACCGCACAAAGCGAGTCCAGACGTTTGGCGAACGAGGCGGTGAACTTCTCCGGCATGTGCTGGACGATGACGATCCCCGGAGAGTCCGGCGGTAGGCCTTCGAGAAAGACCCGCAAGGCCTCGGTGCCACCGGTCGAGGCCCCGACGCAGATGATCGATTCGGTCGTCCGCGCCATCGCCTGCGCCGAGCCCGACCGCAGGGCTGGAGGCGGCAGCATGGCGTCGGCGGTCAGCTTCTTCTCGGGCTCATGACCGGACCGGACGGCCGTGACCGCCGGCGCGCGCCGAACCCCTGCAATGCGGGCCCCGGCGGCGGCCTTCACCGCATCACAGATGCGGATCCGCGACTCCATCAGATGCTCGGCCACGCCCATCTTGGGCTTGAGCACGATGTCCACGGCCCCGGCCTCGAGGGCCTGCAGCAGGGTCTCGGACCCGGCCTCGGTCAGGGACGAGCACATCACCACGGGAATGGGCTTCTGGGCCATCAGCTTGCGCAGGAAGGTGATGCCGTCCATGCGCGGCATCTCGACATCAAGGGTGATGACGTCGGGAACTTCCTCGGCGATGCGCCTGGCGGCGACGAACGGGTCCGAGGCCACGCCGATCACCTCGATCTCCGGATCGGACTCGAGCACCGCGGCCAGGGTCTGCCGGACCGTCGCCGAGTCATCAATGATCAGAACGCGGATTTTCTTGCTGATCACGGGCACGGCACTAACCCTTCTGGAAGACGGTATTGGCGATCTGGACCACAGGCAGATCGATGCCGACAATCGATTCCGAGTGCCCGAGAAACAGGTATCCGCCGGGCCGCAGATGGCCGCAGAGGCGGCGCAGCACCCTGGCCTGGGTCGGTTTGTCGAAATAGATCAGGATGTTGCGGCAAAAGATGATGTCCATGTCCCGGTCCACCGGATAGCTGTCATCCATCAGGTTCAGGCGGGCGAAGGCGAGCTTGCGACGCAGCTGCGGCACGATCCGCACCTCGGCCCGCTTGGCGTCCCGGGACCGCATCACATAGGCCTTGCGCCGGGCCATGGAGACCGGCTCGATCATGGGCTCGGGAAAGCGCCCGGCGATCGCCTGGGCCAGAACCTCGGTACAGATGTCGGTACACAGGATCGAATAGTCGTGGCCCCTACGGGCCTTGCAGAACTCGTCCATCACCATGGCGATGGTGTAGGGCTCGGCCCCCGTGGAGCAGGCTGAACTCCAGATCTTCAGCTCGCGCCGGCCGTCCGCAACCAGGGCATCAAGGCCTTGCTCGATCAGGAAACTGAAATGGGCCGGCTCGCGGAAAAACTCGGTCTTGTTGGTCGTCACCGCGTCGATCAGGTGAATGACTTCCGAGGCCATGCCGTCCTGATCGAACAGGAAATGGCAGTAGTCATTGACGTCGTCGATCGCGTGGAGCCGCATCCGACGGCGCAGCCGGCCTTCCAGCATGGTGCGCTTGTTGTCCGGCATGCGGATGCCGCTGTAGTCCTGAATGAAGGTCGCCAGCCTCTGGAAATTCCGGAGGCTGAGCGGCTCCACAGGGCCGGGAAGCTGAAAGGCGGCGGGCGACGACACGATGGCTTTTCCATCCGGAGGAAGACGGGCGCGTTCTGGCGCCGGAGGAGTCGGGGATCAGGCGGCCTGGCTGAGGATCAGGGTGTCCTGGCTGGTGAACAGCCGCGGCACATCGAACAGCACGACGAAGCCCCCCTGCCCGGCCGGGGCCTCACGACGCACCACGCCCCGGATGTACTCCGATCGCCATGGAACGCCGATGTCGGGGGCCGGCTCGATCTGCTCGTTCGCGAAAGCAGCGACCTCGATGACGCGATCCGCCACCAGGCCCAGGGAGAGCAACCGGTCGTCCAGCGGTACATCGAGGACCAGAATCCGGGTGGTCATGGTCGGGGCGATCCGCGGCAGGCCGAGCTTGAGGCGCAGGTCGATGGTCGGCGTGCCCCGGCCCCGCACATCCGTCAGTCCAAGGAGGTAATCGGGTCCCTCGGGAAGGGCGAACGGGGTCTCGTAGTCGAGGATCTCGCGCACATAGGCTACGGGAACCGCGAAAACCTCCTGGCCCAGGCCCAGGGTAACGAACTGGTTCTCGACCGCCGACGCCATCACGCATACTCCCGGAAGTCGGCGTCTTCGCCGTCCGGACCGCCGGTGGTCAGATCAAGGGCGAAGCCGTTCGCCCGGGCCTGTTGGGCCGCCACAGTCTGGCGCGACGGTGGGGCCGGCTTGCGCCCAGCAGGTCTGCGGGCCGCCGGTCGAGCGGCCGGGCGCGGCGCGGGCCCGCCCTGCATGTCCGTGCGGAAATAGGCGATCGAGGTCTGCAGTTCCTCGGCCTGGGAGGCCAGCTCCTCGGAGGTCGCCGACATCTGTTCCGAAGCGCTGGCGTTCTGCTGGGTGACCTTGTCGAGCTGCTGGATCGCCTCGTTGATCTGGCTGGCCCCGATATCCTGCTCGCGGCAGGCGGCGCTGATCTCGGCCACCAGTTCGGCGGTCCGGCGGATGTTGGGCACCAGACTGGTCAGCAGCTGGCCGGCCGACTGGGCGGCCTTGACGGTATCGGTCGAGACCGCGCCGATCTCGGTGGCGGCGGTCTGGCTGCGCTCGGCCAGCTTGCGCACCTCGGAGGCGACCACCGCAAAGCCGCGGCCATGCTCGCCGGCCCGGGCCGCTTCCACGGCCGCGTTCAGGGCCAGCAGATCGGTCTGGCGGGCGATCTCCTGGACGATGGTGATCTTTTCGGCGATCGTCCGCATCGCCTCGACCGCGCGATTGACCGCTTCCCCAGAGATTTCGGCGTCCTGGGCCGACTGACGGGCGATCTTCTCGGTCTGGGCGGCGTTGTCGGCGTTCTGCTTGATCGCGCCGGTCATCTCTTCCATCGAGGCCGACAGCTCCTCGGCCGATGACGC
>NZ_QAII01000149.1:14675-23596 GCF_003060965.1 Caulobacter sp. HMWF025
ACGCTCGACCATCAGGTTCACATGCCCCAGCAGATCGGCGATCTCGTCGCGGGTCGTGATGGTGATCTTTCGGGTCAGGTCCCCCTCGGCCACGGCCCGCACGGCGTCCGAGGCACGGCGCAGCCCCCTCGAAACGGTCGTCGCGATGAAGACGGCTGCGCCCACCGCGATCAGCAGCGAAACGACCGCCAGACCGATCAGGCCGTTACGGATCGCCACAAAATCGGCATCCGCCTTCCGGGTCGCGGCCTCAAGCTCGGCCTGGGACAGCTCGACCAGCGCCTGGACCTTTGCGCTGACGTCCTCGGCATGTTTGCGCCCCTCGCCCATCGACAGGGCCGTAGCGGGTCGGTCACGACCGGCCTGGGCCAGGGCATAGACCTGGCCATGCACCTCGGAAAGCTCTTCCCAGCTTGACCCAAGAGCCTTCCAGCGGGGCTTGTCCTCGGCCGGAGCCAGCCCCTCGGCCTTGGCCAGCAAGGCCTCGAACTGGGATTTCTCGCGCGCCACCTCGCCCTCCAGCGCCTGGACCTCCTCCGGCGAGCCGACCAGGATCATGGTCTTTTCCAGCCGCACCAGATCAAGCATGTGAACATTGAGCTTCTGGGCTGCGTTCAGGCGTACGGCCGGCCCGTCCACCAGGTCGTTGAGCTCCCGATTGGTCGTCGAAAGGCTGTTCAGCCCGAACAGGGTCGAGGCCAGCAGCAGGGCGATGACCAGGCCAAAGGCCAGGCTGAGTTGCAGCTTGAGGGTGAACCGCATGGTGTAGCCTTTCAGGCGTGGGTGCTGCGCGTTCGGGCAGCTCAGTACTCGGTGAATTCACTGTCAGAGGGATCGGGGCCGCCCTGGCTCAGGTCGAGGGCAAAGCCGTGGGCGCGCGCCTGCTGGGCCGCCACGGCCCGGGGCCGCCCAGCCGGCTTTCGCCCGGCGGCGGCCTTGGCGGGAGCGCGCGGGGCCAGCTTGACGACGGGGGCCGGCCTGCTGCGCGAAGGGGCGGCATCGCCGTCCAGGCGGAAATAGGCGATCGAGGTCTGCAGTTCCTCGGCCTGGGCGGCCAGCTCCTCGGAGGTCGCCGACATCTGTTCCGAAGCGCTGGCGTTCTGCTGGGTGACCTTGTCGAGCTGCTGGATCGCCTCGTTGATCTGGCTGGCCCCGATGTCCTGCTCGCGGCAGGCCGCGCTGATCTCGGCCACCAGTTCGGCGGTCCGGCGGATATTGGGTACCAGGCTGGTCAGCAGCTGGCCGGCCGACTGGGCGGCCTTGACGGTGTCGGTCGAGACCGCGCCGATCTCGGTGGCGGCGGTCTGGCTGCGCTCGGCCAGCTTGCGCACCTCGGAGGCGACCACCGCAAAGCCGCGGCCATGTTCGCCGGCCCGGGCCGCTTCAACGGCCGCGTTCAGGGCCAGCAGATCGGTCTGGCGGGCGATTTCCTGCACGATGGTGATCTTCTCGGCGATCGTCCGCATCGCCTCGACCGCGCGATTGACCGCTTCCCCAGAGATTTCGGCGTCCTGGGCCGACTGGCGGGCGATCTTCTCGGTCTGGGCGGCGTTGTCGGCGTTCTGCTTGATCGCGCCGGTCATCTCTTCCATCGAGGCCGACAGCTCCTCGGCCGATGACGCCTGTTCGGTCGCGCCCTGGCTGACCTGCTCGGACGTGGCCGACAGTTGCTGACTGCCGCTGGAGACATTGTCCGACGCCGACAGGGCATCCCCGACGACGCCGCGCAGGCGCTCGACCATCTGGCTGAGGGCATTGCCCAGGGTGTCCCGCTCCGACATCGGCCGGGCATCGACCGTCAGGTCGCCGTCCGCGATCTGCTCGGCGACCCGTGCGGTCCCACGCAGGTTCAGCACCATCTGGCGCAGGGAAATTCCCATCACGTCCTTGTCGGAGGCCGGCTTGACCTCGACGGACAGGTCACCTTCGGCGACGCGGTCCGCCACTTCGGCTGTCGACCTGAGATTGGCGATCATGGCGTTGATCGAGCGGAGCAGATCGCTGATCTCGTCGTTCGACCTGACGGAGACCCGCTGATCCAGATCCCCGAGCGCCACGGCCCGCGCCAGGCCGTCAATCTGCGACAGCCCCCGGCTGATCGTGCGCGAAATCCACACGCCGGCGGTTACGGCAATGACCAGGGACAGAGCGATCAGGCCCAGAAGGATCTTGCGCGACGTGCGGGAGATCTCGTCACTCTGCTGGTCAGCCGCCTGCAGGCGCTGGTCGCTATAGGTCACGATCTCACCGATCACCCGGTCTGCCTGCTGAGAGATCTGCTCCTCTGTGCCCAGCATCAGGCCACGGGCAGACTGGCGCTTGCCCTCCAGGATCAGGGCCCTGACCTGTCCCTCAACCCGTGCGAAGTTTTCCCAGTCGGTGCCCAGCGCCGTCCATTTCGCGCGCTCCTCGGCACCCTGGGCGGCCGCCAGGCCTTGCTTGAGTGACTTGGCGATGGCCTGGCTCTGGCGCTCGGCACGATCCGACTCGGCGTTCAGGGTCTCGGCCGTTTCAGCCAGTGCCATACCCCTCTGGGCGGAGAGCACATCCTTGAAGGCCACATGTATGCCCTGGGCGCGCTGCAACTGGGCGGCCGGCCCCTTGACCAGTGCATCCTGGAGCTCGCTCAGCCGGGTCATCTCGATCGCGCCGTAACCGGCAGCCCCGACAATCAGCAGGGTCATGAGCGAGAAGGCTGCGATCAGTTTCAGCTTGATCGTCAGGCGCATGGTGAAGCTCCCAGGGGTTCCGGACCCGGCCAGTGCCAGTCCGGTCTAGAATCCAGTTTCAGCGCGGTCGGTCTGTCGGCCCGCGTGTGCGATCGGGGCCGGAAGGACGGTGGGGCGTCAGGTCGGATGGACATGGCACTGCTTCCCCGGCCTAGGACGACGGGCCGAACAGCGGCGTGACGACCGCGCCGGACTTGCCACGCGCGGCAAAGATCTGCTCGAGATCGGGAATGACGATCAGGTCGCCGTCCCGACGGGCCAGGCGGCGAATGAAGTCCGTGCGCCACAGCATCCCGACACGCGGGGCGTCCTCAGTGACTGCAGGGTCGATCGCGGTGACCTCGTGAACCTTGTCGGCCCGCAGGCCGATCAGGGTCGGCTCGCCGTCGAGTTCATGCTCGATGACCACAATGCGGCTGTTGACGGTGGGCGCGGCCGCGACCATGTCGAAGGCCAGACGCAGGTCGACCAGCGGGATCACCCGCCCCCGAAAATTGATCACGGAACTGACGAAGGGCGGCGCACCGGGCACATCGGTCTCGGGCAGGAGGTCGAGAACCTCGCGAACCAGCCCGGCTTCCAGCGCGAAGGTCTCGCCCTGCAGGTCAAAAGTCAGGGCCTCGATCGGCGGCTGGGCCGTGGATGTCATGGCAGGGTTTCCCATCAGCCGACCGCCCGCAGGGGTGTGTCCTGGCGCTGGCCGGACGCGACGAGACTGCCGATATCGAGGATCAGGGCGACGCCGCCGTCACCCAGTATGGTCGCGCCCGAAAAGGCGCCGACCTCGGCGTGGAAGCCCGACAGGGCCTTGATGACGGTCTGGTGGTCGCCGAGGATCTGGTCGACCACCAGGCCCACCCGCTCCTGACCGGCCTGGACCACGACCACCTTCTGATGGGGATCGGCCGGCTGGCCGCTGGCGAACAGCTGCCGCAGGCGGATGAAGGGGACCAGTTGATCGCGCAGGGTAATCAGGCTGCGTCCGGTGGAGCGCCGGTCCTGCTCGGGCGACAGCTCGACGCACTCCTCGACACTGGACAGTGGAATGACGAAACGGCCTGCGCCGACCCGAACCAGCAAGCCGTCGATGATCGCCAGGGTCAGGGGAATGCGCAGTGAGACCACCGAGCCTTCGCCGGGTGTGCTGGTCAGCTCGATCGCGCCGCGCAGGCCTTCGATCGTGCGCTTGACCACATCCATCCCGACGCCGCGCCCCGACAGGTTGGTAATGGTGGCCGCCGTCGAGAAGCCCGGCGCGAAGATCAGTTGCAGAAGCTCGCCGTCGCTGACCACCTGGCCCGGCTGGATCAGGCCGTTTTCCTCGGCCTTGGCCCGGACCCTGGCACGGTCCACGCCGCGACCGTCGTCGGTGATGGTGATGACGACCTCGGCACCCGACTGGCGGGCGGCCAGAACAATCTGCCCCGCCTCGGGTTTGCCGGCGGCCCGCCGCTGCTCGGGCGTCTCCAGGCCATGATCGGCCGCATTGCGGATCAGATGGATCAGGGGGTCGGCCAGCCGCTCGATGACGGTCTTGTCGAGCTCGGTCCCCTCCCCCTCGGTCGAGAGCGCGATCGCCTTGCCGGTGTCACGGGCCAGGTCATGAATCAGGCGACGGAAGCGGCCGAACAGCTGGGCGATTGGCACCATGCGCACCACCATCATGGTGTCGCGCATTTCCGAGGCCAGACGCTCGATCTCCTCGGCGACGGCCCGCAGGGCGATGTCGCTGCTGGAGGCCGCCAGTTGCTTCAGGCGGGACTGGGCAATGACCAGTTCGCCGACGCGGTCCATCATCTCGTCGAGACGCTCGGCCGGAACACGGACAGTATCGCCGCCGGCCTTGGCGGCCCGGCCTTCGCCGGCCTGGGCTGCGGTGCCGTCATCAGACGAGGCAGTCGCTGCGACGGGCGTGACGTCGCGCACCGGAGCCACTTCCGGCGCGGCATCGGCGGTCGCCGGGGCAGACGGGGTGATCGCCTCGATGTCCAGGGTCATGTCGTCGATCACAAAGAGGAAGACATCCTCAATCGCGTCACGGCCGTGGGGCGTGATCAGCGTCACGTCCCAGGCCAGGTGGCACTGGCTGGACACCAGGTCCTTCAGCGGCGGCACGGCATCGGTGATGGCAACGACCCTGCACTCTCCCAGCTCGCGCAGTTCGTCGAGTAGCGGCAGCGGGCGGGTGCCGTTGACGAGGGCATCAGCCGGCAGGCTGAAGCGGATATGCCAGTGATTGAGCCCCCCGTCTGTCGCGGGAGGCGGCGCTTCAGCCGCAACAGACTGAGCCGGTGCGGCGGTCGCTACCACTTGCTGCAACCGGTCCAGCAGGGCCTGTCCCTCGGCGTCCGAGGCAGGCCGTCCTTCGGCCAGGGCCCGCATGTGGTCCTGGGCGGCCAGGACGACGGTGACCAGGTCCGGCGAGGCCGGCACCTCCCCCTTGCGAACCCGGTCGAAGGCGGTTTCGCAGTGATGGGTAAAGGCGGCCAGGGCGTCGAAGCCGAACATGGCCCCGGACCCCTTGAGCGTATGGAGTCCCCGGAAGACCGCGTCGATCAGATCCCGCTCACCGGGCCGGTGAACCAGATCCAGCAGGCCCTGCTCGATTTGCTCCAGCAGTTCCTGGGCTTCCTGGCGGAAGGTCTCGACGGGGTCCTGCGCGGTCATTTGGCCAGGACCTTCCGGACCACCCTGAGCAGCTGTTCGGGGTCAAACGGCTTGGTCAGCCAGCCCGTCGCGCCCGCCGCCTTGGCCTGGGCCTTGATGTCGGCATCGGACTCGGTGGTCAGGAACAGGATGGGCACACCGGCTCCGGCCGGGCGCTTGCGCAATTCCCGGATCATCGACAGGCCGTCCATGACCGGCATGTTGAGATCGGTCACGATCAGGTCGAAGCCACCCGCCGCGCCCTTGTCGAGACCTTCGGCCCCATTGGCCGCTTCGGTGACGGCATAACCCTCGCCACTCAGGGCGATCTTGATCGCCTGCCGGATGCTGGCGGAATCGTCCACGGTCAGGATCGCGGTCATTGGTCGCTCGCCCCTTGCAGCCAGAATAGCGTTCGCCCTGACCCGTCGTCGTCGAGAAAGCCGCCGCGCCGCAGCACTTCCAGCACGCTTCCATCCGCCGGCGCGCACAGTGACAGCCCACCGCCCGCCTCGCTGGCATGGCGACGCGCAGCTTCAATCAACTGCACGAAGGTCAGATCAATTTCGGAGATTTCGGAAATATCGAGCCGCAGGCCTTCACAGTCTGAGAGCGCCTCAACAACCTGAACATAGGCCGTTTCTATAGTTGAGACAGTCAAAGACCCGGACAGGGATAATGTTCTGTTGCCGCTGTTTTCCAACAAGAGCCCCCCCTGGAAAACCGAAGCTCATTCTTGATGAGCCGCTTTATTTGCGGAAACTATCGGAATTCGGCCTTAACCCGGGGTTAAGAAAACAACTTTTGAGATAGCGACACAATGTCGCATCAATCATAGGGTTAACCGACGCGGCAAATGGCACGTTCACCACGGAGCCGTGTCCGGCTCGCAGCCGGTTCAAAAGATCTTGGGCTCTGAGAATCGAAAGCCCGACAGCAGAGCAAGACCGGGCAGCAGGATCAGGCCGGCCAGCAGCAGTCCGACCCGCACGCGGCCCCGGTCGCACTGAACCGCAACGGCCCGGGCAAAGAGAGCGACCACGGGCAGGGCAACGACGAGCCCGGCCGCGACATCGGCGAGCGTATGGGTCTGCAGGGTCACGCGGGTGACGGCGACCCCGAGGATGGCCGCCAGACTCATCAGACCACCGGCCAGGGCAGGCAAGCCTTTGCCGGTCCGGACAAACAGAACGGCGGCACAGCCATAGACGACCGTCGCCAGGACCGCATGGCCACTGGGCGCGCCGCTCGACAGTTCAAGAGGTGCGGCCAGCCAGGGCGGCGGCGAGGTCGCCTGCGAGATCTGCTTGAGGACCGCCGTCAACGCGACGACACCGACCAGCCCGACGACGAAAACCGCCGCGACCAGCCGGTTGAGCCTCAGCCAGCCAAAGGCCAGGAGCACAAGGGCCGCAGCGCTTGCGACAACGGGATTGCCCAGGTCGGTGACGACCTGCGCGAGGCTCATTGCCCGCCGAGCAGGACCTGGCTTCCGCCGCGATCAATGCCGTAGTGCAGGCGCGGCATGTTCTGTGAGGCCATGTAGGCCTCCAGGGCCTCGCCGGGCCCCGGGGTGAACAGCATCAGGAAGCCACCGCCACCGGCCCCGATCACCTTGCCACCGGTCACGCCGAGATTGGCCCGGACGTGATCGTAGAGCTGGTCGATATGCGGCCAGCTGATCTTCGAAGACAGCTGTTTCTTGCTCAGCCAGTGCTCGTGCAGCATGTGGCCCCAGCCCTCGAGGTCACCGGCCACCCAGGCGTCGCGGATGCGGTAGCCGAGGTCCTTGATGGCCCCAAGGCTCTGGGCGACCTGGTCATGGCCCGATCCCTTGGCCAGCATGGCGCTGTTCTGATCGTCGAGGATCACGGCCGCGTCACGCCGCAGGCCGGTATAGTAGATGTGGGTATGCGAGACGAAGGCGGCCTCGACGTCCGGGGCGATGTCGACCGAGCCGACCTTGACCTGTCCGTCAGGGGCGATGTCCAGCGTGGTCAGGCCGCCGAAGGCCGCCATGTACTGGTCCTGCTTGCCGATACCCTTGGCCAGCACGTTGATCTCGAGATTGCACGCCTCTTCCGCCAGGGCCTGGCGATCGGGTTCATGACCCTTCAGGGCATGCAGGGCCCGCAGGAAGCCGACGAGAAAGCAGCTGGACGAGCCCAGGCCCGTGCCACCGACGATGTCGCCGATCGAGGCGGCCTCGAAGCCGGTTTCGATGCCGTGGCTCAGCAGGGCCGCCCGCACCAGTTCGTGTTTGAGATCCGCCGCTCGCTCGACCGTCTCCGGGTCCGGGCCCATCAGGGCCACGTGCTCGTGGAAGGCCGGCCGGTGGGCACTGACATGGATGTACTTGTCCAGCCCCATCGCGAAGATGAAGCCGCCGCCGTTGCGGTAGTAGCTTTCCAGGTCGGTGCCCCCGCCGCCGAGGGTCACGCGCAGCGGGGTGCGGGTCGAGATCATCGGCGGGCTACTCGGCGGCGACGGTGGCCGGAGCGCCGGCCAGCTTTTCCCAGTGACCCTTGGTCACGGCCAGGGCCGGGTGCGAGACCAGCAGGTGCCAGACCACGGCGGCCAGGCCTTCGACGATGGGAGTGATCAGTTGGTCGTCGACCGTGGGGACGATGACGCAGGCGTCCGCGGCCTGGGCGGTGTAGCCGCCGCTGCGGCCGACGATGCCGGTGACGGTCGCGCCGCGGGTCTTGGCCAGTTGCATGGCGCGGACGAGGTTGGCGCTGACCGGGGGCTCGAGGCTGCCGCCACCGACCGAGAAGATCAGCAGGCCGTCCTCGGCCTTCAGGCGGCTGCTTTCCAGCCAGGTCGAGAAGACGCCTTCCCAGGTCTCGTCATTGATGCGGGCGGTCAGTTCCGAGACGTTGTCGGTCGGGCAGTAGGCCTCGAAACCGCAGATCTTGCGGAAGTCATTGGTGGCGTGGCTGGCGTGGCCGGCGCTGCCGCCGACACCCAGGATGAACAGGCGACCGCCGCCGTCGCGCACGGCGGCCAGCTTCTGGGCCATGGCCTCGACGGCAGAGCGATCGATGGCTGCCATGGCGCGGGTCGCGACGTCGAAGAAGTGATCCGTGAACATGTGAGCTTTCCTATTGGGGCGCGGCCATGGCCGGTTGCCGGACCATGAGCGAAACTGCTTGCGATAAGGTATCGATCACGTGGTCGGCGCCCGACTCCGTGCCGGAATTGTAAGGCCGTGCCAGCAGGACGGTGCGGACGCCGGCGGCCTGGCCGCACTGGATGTCCCGGTCCTGGTCCCCGACCAGCCACGAACGGGTCAGGTCGACGCCGTGGCGCGCGGCCAGGTCGAGCACCATGCCCGGGCGGGGCTTGCGGCAGGCACAGAGGTCGGCATTGTCGTGCCGGCAGGCGAAGATGTCGTCGACAGGCAGGGCCTGGGCCAGACGGGCATGGATCGCGTCGAGCGTCGCATCACTCATCAGGCCGCGCCGGACATCCGGCTGGTTGGTGACCACCAGCAGCAGAAAGCCAGCCGCCTTGAGCGCGGCGAGCGTGGCCGCCGCCTCCGGC
>NZ_QAII01000149.1:23606-51946 GCF_003060965.1 Caulobacter sp. HMWF025
CGCAGCGTGCCCATCGGCCTCACCCTAGAGCGTGTAACCGACGGCGAGGGCGTCGTTGTAGAACATGGCGACGGTCTCCTGGGAGAGATCGTCCAGATCCTTGCCGGCCATCGACAGCTTCTTGAGGATGTCCGTCGGCGTGGTGATGATGTGGCAGCCGCAGTCACGGGCCTGATAGATGTTCAGGACTTCGCGAACGCTGGCCCACAGCACCTCGGCCTTGGGCTTGCGGGCGGCCAGGGCGACGGCAGCGCGCATGACCGGCATCGGATCCAGGCCCGTGTCGGCGATCCGGCCGGCGAAGACCGAGATCACGGCCGGGACGTCGACGTCCAGCGCCTCGACCGTGGCAGCAACCTGCTCGAGCGTCATGATGGCGGTGACGTTCAGCTTGACGCCTTCGGCGGCCAGCTCGCGCACCATCGGCAGGCTGCTCTCGCCCTTGGTGTTGGTGATCGGGATCTTCACATAGACGTTCTTGCCCCAGGTCGCGATCTTGCGGGCCTGGCGCTTCATGTCCTCGAACTCGTCGGAGAACACCTCGAACGAGATCGGCGCGTCGGGGATGCGCTCGACCAGGGCCTTGGCGAAGGCCTCATAGTCGGTGACGCCGGCACGGCGCATCAGGGTCGGGTTGGTCGTGAAGCCGGCCACCTGGCCGTCGGCGTTCAGACGGGTGAAGTCGTCCAGGCTGGCGCCGTCGGCGAACAGCTTGATCTGGGTGGCGAGGGTGTTGTTCAGCACCTGTGTCGCATCGAGAACTTGCAGCATGGAGATCGTCGCTTTCTGTCGGCGTCTTGGTTCAAAAGGACACAGGGCCCTTCAATGGTGACCGCTACCTAGCAAGCCCAAGGCCAAGCTCGACGTTCAATCGGTTTCAAACCCCGAACCGGGTTCGGAAATGTATCCGACCGGGCGCTTCCAGCTCAACTTGCCCAAGCCATGGGCCATCTGCAGGCGCGCAGCCAGGCGCCGCTGCGAGCCGAACTCCCAGGTCAGGACGGCCAGCGCCGCGCCGGCGACCAGCTGGACCACGCCCTTGGCCATCAGAATGGCCCAGGCCAGACCCGGCCGCGACGCCGCGTCGATATAGATCGAGACATAGTGCTGGGTCTCGCGACGGGTCCGCAGCAGGCGATAGGCGACCTCGGTGCGATGCGGCGCGACCGCCTCGGTGACGAAGGCCTTCGCCGCCCAGACGATGCGGCGGCCGTTGCGGTGCAGCCGCACGAACAGCTCGGCATCCTCGCCGCCGGCATCGCCGAACGCCTCGCGCATGGCCGGCTCGCCATCGGGGAAGCAGCGGGCCACATGAAACAGCGAATTGCCGGTGCCGAGCCCGTAGCGCGGCTTGCCGGAGGCTTCCGTCAGGACGACCAGGGCCCCGTCCGGCAGGTGAAGGTCGCGGGCAAACTGCGAACCGGTGGGATCATAGGCGGGAGGGCCCTGCTCAAACGTCGCCAGGCGCGGGCCGACCGCGATGTCGGCATCCGCCTTGCGCAGCGCCGAAACCAGCTGGTCGGTCCAGTCCGGCGAGGCGACCTCATCGTCGTCGATGAACGCCACCATCGTGCCGCGCGCTTCGGAGAAGCCCCGGTTGCGCAGGGTGGACATGTTGCGGGTCAGGTCGGTGATATAGCGCAGCGGCCAGGGTGCCCCCTCGGCCAGGGCCTCAACCACCGCCCGTCCGTTGCCGGACGGATGGTTGTCGACGACGACGATCTCGAGGCTCAGCCCCAGGCTGTTGTCCTGGGCCAGGCACGAGGCCAGGGTCAGTTGCAGCAGGGCGGGACGATCATAGGTGGCGATCGCCAGGGTCAGATCGGTCACGCCGTCTTCTCGTCGATGAAGCCGATGGGAGCCCGCCAGGTCAGCTTGCCCAGGCCCTTGGCCATGCCGATGCGGTGCTCGAAGCGCTCACCGCCCAGCCACTCGCCGGACACGACGTAGAGGCCCAGATGAACACAGAACTGGGCCAGGCCCAGCAGTGAGACCTTGACCCGCGTGAGGCCAGGCCGGTCGCTGGTGGCGATCCGCGAGGCCGCATAGTGCTGCGAGCCGCGCTTCATGCGGGTGACCATGTAGCTGGGCTTGGTACGGTCGGTCTCGATGAACTCGCGGACCATGGCTGACGGGCACCAGACGAAGCGCTTGCCGGACAGGGCGAGGCGGAACAGCAGGTGGGTGTCCTCGCCATTGCCGTCGCCGAAGGCCACGCTGAACGGCTCGGCCGTGTTGAAACAGGTCGCTACCCGGAAGGCGGCATTGCCGCTGCCCAGGCCCTTGCCCTTCTTGCGCAGTCGCCCGAACAGGTGGATCGGCGCGTCGGCCGGCTCCTGATAGTCCAGGGTATAGCGCCAGCCTTGCGGATCCCAGGTCGGGGCCGTCCCGGATTCGAACACCGGATGCTTGGGCCCGAAGGCGGCGTCGGCGCCCGTGCGTTCCAGACAGGCGTAGAGTTCCGACAGCCAGTGCGGGTCAGGGGCTTCATCATCGTCGATGAAGGCCACATAACGGCCGCGCGCGGCATGGATGCCGATATTGCGCACGATCGAGACATTGCGCCGGGGATCGCCCAGATAGGTCAGGGGCACGTCGGTCGTGGCCGCCAGGCGTGCGATCAGACCCTCGGCCAGCCGGTCGGGATGGTTGTCGACCACGACAATCTCGAACGGCACCCCGTCCGAGGTCTCGGGCCGCAGGCAGGTCGTCAGGGTCCGCTCCAGCAGGTGGACGCGGTCATAGCTCAGCACCACCACGCTGATGGCCGGGGCCATCGCCTGCGCCTTGTCCGTACTCATACGCCCGTCCCCCGGAAGACGACGACGGCCGTGCGGGCCAAGATCTGGATGTCCAGCCACAGCGACCAGCGCCGGATATAGTCGAGGTCGCGCGCGACCCAGTCGTCATAGTCATTGATCTTGTGGCGGCCCTCGACCTGCCACAGGCAGGTGATCCCGGGCTTTACGGCCAGCTTCTGCTTCTGGAAGTCGGTGAACTGGGCGTATTCGTGCTCGCGCGGCGGGCGCGGCCCGACCAGGCTGAGATCGCCGATCAGCACGCTCCACAGCTGGGGCAGTTCATCCAGGCTGTACTTGCGCAGGAAGCGCCCGACGGAGGTGACCCGCGGATCATTGGTCAGCTTGAAGGCCGGCCCCTTCATCTCATTGCGATCCTGAAGCTCGGCCTCCATGGCCGCTGCCCCCTGGATCATGGTGCGGAACTTGAAGCCGGTGAACGGCCGCGCGTCCTTGCCCACCCAGTGACAGGCATAGAGGGCCGGACCGTGCGAGGTCATCCTCACCGCAAGCGCGATCAGGGCCAGCAGCGGGGCCAGAATCACCAGCAGCAGCGCCGACAGGACCACGTCCATCAGGCGCTTCAGGGTCTGTGCTATTCTCAACTTGGCCTCGCGACGGGAACCGGACGTAAACAGATGCTGAGCCATAGCTGTGCAAGACGCGTTCCAGCGCGACAATAAGCCGACTCTTCTATGTCAGGTACGTTGAATGCCGCCTTCGTCGACATCCGCGCCACGAACCGACCCTGCAGAGGTCTTCTTCGCAGGCCTGCGTTTCACACCACTCTCGGTGAAAGATACCGTCGAGGCCCTGGACAGACGCCCGGCTGAAGCGCCTTTCGTCACCTTCGTCACGCCCAACGCCGAGCACGCCTGGCTGCGCCGCCACAATGACGATTTCCGGGCCTGCAGCGATGCCTGCTGGATCAGCACCAATGACAGCCGGGTGATCGGCCGGGCTGCGGCCCTGGCCGGACTGAACCTGGAGTTTGCGCCGGGGGCCTATGTGGTCCGCGACCTGTTCGACCAGGTGATCAGGCCCGACACGCCCATTAGCGTGATCGGTGGCATGCCCGACCTGATCGAACGCCTGAAGGCCCGTTACGGCCTGACCAATCTCGCCCATCACAATCCGCCGATGGGCTTCATTCACCAGCCGTCTGCCGTGGCCGAAGCGGTCGAATTCGTGGCCAACCATCCTGCCCGGTTCGTGTTTGTCGCCATGGGCCCGCCCCAGTCCGAGCTGTTCTGCCACGCAGTCATTCGCGACGGCCGCTCAACGGGCGTGGGCCTGTGCATCGGCAGCTCGCTGTCGGTCCTCACCGGCGACTCCCGGCCCGCGCCGGACCTGATGGAGCGGACCGGCCTGGTCTGGCTCTATCGCCTGGTGAAAGAGCCCCGCCGGCTTTGGCGGCGCTACATGCGTGGCTTCTACGGCCTGGGCCTGGGCCTGCGCGACACGATCGCCATCCGTTTCGGCCTTCGGCGCGCCACCGTCGATGTCTGAGCTGGCCACGCCCCGCCGAAGGGTCCTGGACGACTGGCGGGCCAATCACGATGCTGACCGGCGGGCCGCCGCCGTCCGGTCTGACGATCTGGTCGCCCTCTGGTCCGCCGTCGTGCTGGTCCTGATGCTGCTCTACCTGATGATCGGCCAGTCGCCCTACAAGCACGAGGTCGAGCTTGACCCCCTGACCGGCGCAGCCGTGGCCTCGCCGCTGAACCGGATGATCTGGCTGGCGCTACTGGGGCTGTCGGTCCCGATCCTCTGGTTCCGGCGGGCCGAGGTGCTGACGGCGGTCCAGCGCCTGTGGCCGCTGCTGCTGATGTTCCTGTGGTTCGCGGCCACAACCCGCTGGGCCATCGACCAGCCGACCTCCGGCCGCCGCCTGTTCCTCTATGTGGTCAACCTGATCATCTGTGTGGCCCTGGTCACAGGACTGCGCGACGCCCGGCGGATGCATGCCGCCATTGCCACCGCCTGCGCCATTGTCATCATCATCGACGTGGTCTCGTGGATCGTGGCACCGGCCAAGTCGATGACCTTCCTGGGCCTGGCGGCGATCCACAACCACAAGAACACCCTGGGATCGGTGATGCTGCTCTCCGGCCTGGTGATCAGCCCCTACATCCTGTTCGAAAGACGCCTGGCCTGGCGACTGTTCTGGGGGGCGATGTTCCTCGGCTGCGTCGCCCTGCTGATCGGCAGCAAGTCCAAGACCAGCATGGCGATCCTGGCTGTAGGCATCCTGGCCACACCGGTCATTCTGGCCGTCCTGCGTCTTCGCCTGGGGGCCCTTCAGGCCCTGCTGGCTGCCTCGCTCCTGCTTGTGGCCGGCGCGCTGTTTGGCTGGCTGACCTGGAGCTACGGCAACGGCATGGACCCCCTGGGCCCGCTCCGGAAGCTCACCTTCACCCAGCGGACCGAGGTCTGGGCCTTCGCCCTGGACGAATTTGCCAAGCGCCCGCTGACCGGTCTGGGTTTTGCCTCGTTCTGGGATGTCGATCCCAAGATCCAGCCCAGCCTGCAGACCGGCGAGTGGTTCGCCCAGCCGAACTCCTACACCAACGAGTCGCACAACGGGTACATCGACCTGCTGGTGACGACCGGCATCTTCGGCCTGCTGGGCGCGCTCTATCTGCTGGGCCGCTGGACCCTCCGGTCCCTGACCCTGATGCGACGGGGACTGATGGCCCGAACCGCGGAAGGCCGCGCCGACCTGCCCTACAGCGTCTATCTTGGCATGTTCCCGCTGGTCTTCTTCGTCCACAACTGGATGGAAAGCAGCTTCTTCACCGCCAATGCAATGTTCGGGATTGTGATCCTGCTGCTGGGCATCGATGTCGACATGCGCTTCAGGTCCGAGGCGGAAGACCCCGTCAGGCGGCGGCGCGCGCTTCCCGTGTCCGGGCCGCGACCGCTGCCACAAGGATGGCTCCCATAGCGGCCAGTTCCAGGGCCTGACCGGCCGCAGTGCCGGTGATCGCGCCGCCATAGCCGTACTGGCGCATCATCAGCAGGATCCCGCCCGCCGCCACCAGGGAGGCGGCGGTATTGGCCAGGGCCAGGGCCTTGAAGGCCCGCAGCACCTGCAGGGCCGCGCTGACCACGACCTGCCCAAAGCCAAGCGCTGCACTGATGCCCCAGAGCAGAACCATCCAGCCGTCTTCGGCATATTTTCCGCCGAACAGGTGCTCGGTGATCAACGGCCAGGCCTCATAGATCATGAAGGTCCAGAGCACGGCGACAACCGCGCCGCCCAGCAGGGCCAGCAGGGTCGAGGCCGAAAAGGCGCGCCACTGGCCTGCATCGCGCCGCCGCGCCAGGTCCGCCCGGGCCACCATGCCCCAGGACGAGGCCAGCAGCGGGATCGGTCGCAACAGTTGCTGGGTCGCGGCCAGCGAGGCCAGGGCCGCCGCGCCGTACCAGCCCGCTACCACGAAGACGTAGAACCGGGTCAGGAGCTCGGTGCTGGAGACGCCCAGGAAGATCCACCCCGACTGCCGGGCATAGCCGCTGAAGGCGGCCAGTTCGCGGGTGCCGGGTAGCGGACCCTGACCGCGTGTGGCCAGCACCAGCCCGCCGCCACCGACCACGGCATAGGCCGCACCGAGGCTGAGCAGAATCGTATTGGCCGTCAGATGCGGCTGCAGGACCAGGGCCCCGCCCAGCAGCGGCACCACCAGCAGCAGCACAAGGCTGGTCTGAATGGCCGCCACGCCCGGCCGCCCGCGCGAAAAGGCCAGGGCCCGCACATATTGCTGCAGCAGATAGGCGGGTACAAAGAGGGTGGCGGCTACCGCGCCATAGGGACTGCCCGCCCGCAGATAGGCCAGGGCTCCGCCCAGGCTGGCGAGGGCCACGACCGCCAGGAAAACCAGATTGACCCCGTGCATCAGCCGCTCGACCGGCAGGCGCTCGGGGGCCGTACCCTCCCCCGGACCGAGGACCTGCAGGTGGCAGACGGTCAGGGCATTCTGGAGGCTGGACAGCACAAAGCCGATGGACGCCCAGAACACGAAGCCGCCGTACTGGTCGGGGGCCACGAAGCGGATCAGCAGCAGGTTGACGCCGAAGTTCAGCAGCGACCAGATCGCCTGCTCCAGGGCCGAGATCAGATAGCGCGACATCCGTCCCCTTGGGCCATGGCTGCGGACGGCGTCCGCGCTAGTAGGTGCGTCCGCGGTTGATGCTGTAATTGAAGCTGAACGGCAAGGCACCGGTGACATATTGCCGGATGAACAGATTGACCTCGGCGATGGCGCTGCGCGGGACGAAGATCAGGTCGCCTGGCAGGATCGGGAAGTCGCCGCCGTCGGCGCCCTTGAGCGCGGCCCGCACATCTACCGTGCGCATCAGCAGCCTCGGATCGCCGGGACGCTGGCGCAGCACCACGACCTTGCCGGTCCGGGCCGTTTCCTGGAAGCCGCCGGCCGCCACGACAGCCTGGGCGACGCTGATCTGACCCTTCAGCGGCTTGATCCCAGGCTCGCGCACCTCGCCGCTGACATAGATCTGCGAGGACCCGTAGCTGGTGATCAGGGTCTCGACCTGCGGATTGCGCAGCACGCTGCCATAGGCGCGGGTCAGGGCGGCCGCCGCCTGCTCGGGTGTCATGCCCGCGACGCCCTGGCCGCTGACCAGCGGAAACACGCCCCGGCCGTCCGGTCCGACCAGGACAGAGGCATTCAGATCCGGATTGAGCAGGAAGCGCACCGCCAGTTCGTCGCCGGGCCCGATGCGGTAGCGATAGTCGTCAGGGGTCCAGGTGGCGAAGGTCACGCCGGGATTCTCGACCCGGCTACCGACGGGCATGCGGTCAAAGCCGCGCGCCGACCGGGCCGGCGGGGCCGAGGCGCAGGCCGTGACCAGCATCAGGGCGGCGAGCGCCGCCGGACGAGCCCATGACAACAAGACAACCTCCCTGGCGCCCGCTGCGCCCCGACGATCAGACTGCGCCGCGCGCATTAGAAATTCGTTCCCGCGCCTGACCGCGCCGCGTCAAAAAGCAGCACGACCGGAGCAGCAAGGGCCTTCAGCCGAAGCATTTCGGAGCGAAAAGCCAGCTTGCTGCCCATCCCCCCGGAAGTTCGTATTCCAGCGTTAGCCTTTATTAAGGTTGGGTCCGTATCGAATGGTTAACCGCGCGCGCTTTTGGCGGCGTCGATGATCGATCGAGTGTCCCTTTCTGATGAATGCTGCCGTGATCGAGCAGGGTGCCTATACCCAAAGCAGCCCTAGCGGCCGCATTCGATCGCCCTTGACCATTCGCGAAGTGCTGACGCCGGCATTCTACTATCGCCGCGAAGCCATACTGGCCTTCCTGATCCCGGTCCTCCTCGCCATCGTAGCGGTCTTCCTGGCCCAGCCGGTCTATGTCGCCCAGTCGCGTCTCCTGATCCTGCTGGGCGACGACTATGTGTTCCGCACCGACGTCAGCGGTGCCGCCGGCCTGAGCTTTGACCGGGCCCAGATCGTCCATGCGGAAATGGAGATCCTGACCGCCAAGGACCTTCGTACCCGCGCCATCCAGGATGTGGGGCTGGCCAAGGTCTATCCGGCGCTGGCCGCCGAGCCGCAAGGCCTCGAAAAGGCCGCCGAGCAGCTGACCAAGGACCTGACGATCGATAACGTCCCGCAGTCGAACGTCATCGAACTCAGCCTGCGCAACAAGGACGCCCAGGTCGCCGCCGACGTGCTGAACAAGCTGGTCGCCCTCTATATCGAGCGGCGTCGCTCGATCTTCGAGCAGTCTGACCTGCAGTCCGTCAACGGCCAGCGCGACCAGCTCAATCTCCGCCTGGCCGGTATCGAGGAAGAGCTGTCGAAGTTTTCGCTGGATCACGGCTTCGGGGACTACCCCTCCGAATTTGCCACCGTTCAGAGCCAGCAGGCCTCGCTGACCAGCCAGCTGCAGTCGCTGGACCAGCAACTGGCCACCCGCAGCGGTCGGGCCGCCGTGCTGTCACGCCGCCTGCAGTCAGCCCCGGCCGAGATGGACGTCTCGACCGATCGCGGCCGCTCGCAGCAGCTGGACGACCTGACCCGCAGCCTGCTGGACCTGCAGAACCAGCGCCGCGTCGCCGCCGCCCGCTTTGTCGACGGCTATCCCCTGATCGGCGACCTCGACCGCAAGATCGCCGAGGTCCAGGAGCAGATCCGCAACGCGCCGGCCCAGCAGGTCACCGCCGTCCGCCGCGCCGTCAATCCGGTCCACCAGCAGCTCGACACCGACCTAGCGAGTTCGGAAGGCGATGTGGCCGGCCTGAGGCTGGCCCGCGCCACCGCCGCCCGCGACCTCAGGGCCGCGACGACGCGCCTGGCCGAACTGGTCCGCATCGGCCCCGAATATCGCGAGCTGATCCGCAAGCGCACCATGCTGGAGGCCTCGTTCTCCGACATCGCCAAGCGCTCGGAAGACACCCAGCTGGCCGACGTTCTGTCCAAGTCCAAGGCCAATGTCCGCGTGGTCCAGGCCGCCGACGCCCCGGTCAAGGGCAAGAGCGGCCGCATGATCCTGCTGATCGCCGGTCTGGCCCTCGGCGTCATCGCCGCCCTGGCGGTGATCCTGGTCTCGGCCGCCTTCTCGGACGTGATGATCACCCCGCGCGACGTCGAACAGAAGCTGGACGTGCCGATCATCCTGGCTGTGCCGATGGCCGCCCGCGCCGATCGCCGCCGGGGCCTCAAGGGCCGTCCCCGGACCTCGCACCTGACCTATGAAGACAGCAAGCTGCTGCTGCGCCTGCTCAGCAGCGTCGCCCCCGGCCCCGGACGGGTGATGCAGCTGGTCGCCGCCAACGGTGAGGAGGGCGTCTCCAGCCTGATGCTCGACCTGGCCCTGCTGGCGGCCGGCGACGGCTCGCGCCGGGTCCTGCTGATCGATATCGAACCGCCCGAAGGCCGGTCGGCCGCTCAGGGCCTGGCCGAGAGCGGGGCCACCCTGCACCGCCTCTCCGACAACCGGCTCAGCGTCAACGGCGGCAGCCTGCATGTCACCCTGCCGGTCGGGGCCCGCGACATGGGCGCGGCCGAGGCACAGCTGGAAAAGACCATCGCCCAGGCCCGTCGTGACTATGACGTCGTGCTGGTCGACACCCCGGCCATGGCCCGCTCGGCCGCCGCCCTGATTGCCGCACCGATGGTCGACATGACCCTGATCGTGGTCGAGGCCGAGGCCACCCGCGCCGCCGTCGCCCGCAACCTGATCGAGCGCATCGACGCCGCCGGCGGTGAGGTGATCGGGGCTATTCTCAACAAGCGCGGCTTCTATATTCCACGCCTGATCTATTCCTGGCTCTGAGGCTGATCCCATGCGGCAAGGTCCATCGCGCCGCGCCCTGATGGCCGGCGGCCTGTCGCTGGCTGCGGCTCCGGCCCTGGCGGCGGTGCCGGCCCTGCGGGCAATGGCGGCCGAGAAGGGCCTCATCTTCGGGGCCGCAATCGAACCCGAGGCCGTCGACCGCGACTTCGGCTACGAAACCCTGCTGCGCCGCCAGTGCGCGTCGCTGACGCCCGAGAACGTCATGAAGTGGAATGCCCTGCGCCCGGCGCGGGACCAGTTCGACTTCTCGCGGGCCGATCGCTTCATGGCCATCGCCCATGACCAGGGAGCCCAGGTCCACGGGCACTGCCTGGTCTGGCACGAGGCCCTGCCCGCCTGGATCGGCGGCGACCTGACACCCCGCGACGGCCGGGCCCTGCTGACCGAGCACATCACCCGGGTCGTCGGCCGCTATGCCGGCCATATCCAGGCCTGGGATGTGCTGAACGAGCCGGTTGAACGCAATGACAGGCGCCCCGACGGCCTGCGCCTGTCGCCCTGGTTCAGGGCCCTCGGTCCCGACTACATTCCCCTCGCCTTCCATACGGCCCATGCCGCCGACCCGACCGCGACCCTGGTGCTGTCGGACTACGGCCTCGAGTATGACGACGAAAGCTGGATGGTCGAAAAGCGCGGCACGATGCTGGACCTGCTGCGCCGGCTCAAGGATGCCCGGGTGCCGGTCCATGCCCTGGCCCTGCAGGGTCACCTGATCGGCGGACGGCCCCGCGCCTTCGGCCCCGGCCTGCGCCGCTTCCTGGCCGAGGTCGCGGCCCTGGGTCTGGAGATCCACATCACCGAGCTGGACGTCGATGACCGCAAGATCACCGGTGCACTGGAGCGTCGCGACGGGGTGGTGGCCGAGATCTACCGCACCTTCCTCGACACGGTGCTGGACGAGCCGGCCGTGACGCGGGTCACGACCTGGGGACTCAGCGACCGCTATACCTCCAAGGCCGGCATGTTCCCGCGGCCCGACGGCCAGGGAGTACGGCCCCTGCCCTTCGATGCCGACCTGCGGCCCAAGATCGTGGTCCAGGCCCTGATGGACGCCTTTGCCGGCGCGCCGAAGCGCAAGATCCGTCGCTAGACCTAAAGCCCGTTCAGGAAGGCCACGACCTCACGACCGGCCTTGTCGCGGCTGGACTGCAGGGCCAGACCGTGATCCAGCCCCGGCACGATCTGCAGCGACAGCCCGGGCAACCCGACAAACCGCCGTCCGCCCGGTCCGAAGTGGGACACCACCATGTCGAGCGATGGATCCTCGGCCCCGACGATGAGACGAACCACACCACCGCGCGCCGAGAGCTCGCCGATCCGGGCTTTGACCGCAGCCTCCGGCGTCGCCCCCGAGCGGGCCGCCAGCCGGGCCTGCAGCCGCAGGCGAAGCGTGCGCAGGATGGCCGGCACATCGATGCCGCCCTTCAACAGGCGGGTCCAGGTCGAGACCTGGCCCAGGCGCTGCAGATAGGCCTGGGTCGAGCGGCCCTCGTCACGGTCCCCAACCGCCAGCGAGGTTCCGGTCCGCCAGGCCAGGATCACGGTGTTGATCGCAAAGACCCCGGCGATCCGGGGATCGTCCAGCGCCGCATGCAGCGCGTGATAGCCGCCGGCACAGACCCCGCCGACCACGATCTTCTGGGCACCGAGTCCCTGCAGCAGGGCTATGGCCGCATCGAAGTCGGGCTTGCGTGACGTCTCATAGACATGGCTGCGGACCGCACCGTCCGCGGCCGGACTGTCGCCCAGCCCGGCGAAATCGAACCGCAGCGACATGACCCCTTCGCGGGCCAGGGCCCGGGCGGTGGCCGTGGCAAAGCCGCCAATCCCGGCGCGCGGATCGCCACCGGTATTGCACAGCACGACGGCTTTGCCCGTAGGTGCACCGTCCTCGGGGAAGCAGATCACACCCCGAAGTCCGGCCCCGAAGGTCACCGGGCGCTCGATCGCGCCGGCCGGATAGAGCGCGGCAAGATCGTCCGGCCGTGTCTGGCCGCTCGCATCCACGCCCGGGAAATGCTCGCCCAGCCAGCCGATGACCCGGTCGAACAGCTCGCGGGGGGCCAGATTGCTGTGAGAGTCGTCAAACAGGGCGGCAAAGCCGTCGAAGGGCACCACGGTGACACGACCGCCGTCGAGGACCAGCGCCTCGCCCAGCTTGGCCGTCGCCGGGTTCTGGGCCGCCAGCAGCAGCGGCCGCCCCCGGCTCTCCAGGGTCCGAAGGTCGATGCCGGTGATGGCGGCGGCCGTATCGCCCGACAGGACCAGACCGTCGGCGTCGACGCCGCTACAGACCGCGCCCACCGTGGTCGGGGCCAGCACCGCCGTGGCCAGTTTCAGCTCGCGCAGCCAGGGACCGCCGCGCACGACGGGGGCCAGCAGGACGAGCCCGTCCGCGAGCTCCGCCGACAGGGCCGCCAGGGTCGCGCCGAAGCGCAGGCCGGCCAGCACGACGCGTTTGACGCCGGTCCGTTCACGGAGGGCAGCAACGGCGGCCCGCACGCCGTCCAGCCAGACCGGCAGGGCATCGGCCTCGGGGGCCTCAAAATCGAGCGAGTCACCCGTGCCGAGATGGTCGTAGCGCAGGGTCGCGATTCCGGCCGACGCCAGGTCCTCGGCCAGCAGGCGCAGGGGCAGATGGGCGCAGCGCGCGTCCCGGCCCAGCGGCGAACACACCACCACCCCGACCTCGCGGGCTCGATCAGCGTCCGGCGTATGCAGCCAGCCGGCATGGCCCTCAAAGGCAATGGCCAAGGTGGCCGAAGGGGTGGCCGGTTGTGGCGGTTTCACGGCCTTCGGCCGGAGCTCAGTCTGCAGCGCGGTCATGGAAGAGCCCCAGGCGCGGCTTCTGGGCCAGGAGCAGCTGGGCCGCCCCTTCGCGCATGCGCTCGTTGGCGATCATGATCGGGGCCGAGTGCAGGTCACGGACATGGCGGGCGACACTGTAGGGGCCCTGACGGGCATAGCCGGCGAAGCCGCAGATCGACAGGGCGATCTGGGCGACCTCCAGGCAGGTTTCCCCGACACTGGTCTTGAGATTGTTGTCGGCGGCGACCTCGGCAAAGTCGGGGCTCCTGACGGTCTTCCAGTCGAAGGCCGCGATCGCCGTACGCACGCGGGCTTCGGCCATCTGCAGCTTCTCGACCGCTTCGGCGAGGCGCAGGGCCCCGGCGGGCAGTTCGGTCGACCCGGCCTTGCGGCGGCTGCGGACACAGGCCCGGGCCCGGGCCACGGCATCGGCGGCGATGCCGGTCCAGACCGCGCCCCAGAGAATGTGCGAGACCGGGGCCATGGTGGTCCCGGCGATCTCGCCGAACGGCACGGGCACGACCTGCGCCGTCTCGCCGGCACCCGTCAGCACAAAGGCCCCGCTGCCGGTACCGCGCATGCCCATGGCGTCCCAGGCCTCACCGGCTTCGAGCTGGAAGTCGTCGCCTTCCAGCACGACCAGCGACTGGTCCCCGGCCGAGGCCTCGGGATGGGCGCGGGCGGTGACCAGGATGACGTCGGCATCGGCCGCATAGGAGATGGCGCTGGCCTGCTTGACGACACTGAAACGGCCGCCACCCGAAACCACCGCACAAAGGCTGCTGCGCAGATTGCCGCCAATCCCGACCTCGGAGGTGGAGGACGCCAGCAGCAGTTGCTGGTCAATGATCCGGCGCAGGAAGGCGTCGTGCCAGGGGGCCCCGGCCGCATGGCGGGCCAGGCAGGCGACCTGGATATGGTGCATGGCCAGGATCATGCCGGCGCTGCTGCAGGCTCCGGCGAGGGCGTAGCAATCGGCAGCGACCCGGGCCAGCGAGGTTTCGGCGGGATCGGCCAGTACGCCGAGTGCACCATGGGCGCGCAGGGCCTCAAACGCCTCGACCGGGAAACGGCCTTCGCTGTCCACGCTGGCCGCAGCCGTCCGGGCCGCTTCCAGAACCTGGGGCGACAGAGGTGTCCAGCCGGAGGTCCCGGTGTCGGCGAGCGTCTTCAAGGCCGGCGCCTGCATGTCGTTCTGTCCCTGTCTGATCCGTGCCGGGTCGGTGAGGCTTCCTTTAGCGTATCGGCCCAGGCCGCACAGATCCTTTTGGACCCGCCGGGTGTGCCGGTTTGCATCAGTTCAGCCTGCCCTGCCCGGGCATTCAGCAGCGCAGGTGCAAAGCCCGGGCCAGCCCTGCAGTCCGTGAAGAACCCTGACAAGCTGGATTAAGACTTGGCTTACCATTATCGAACAGCACTATTTTACATCTATAAAGGATACTGCGCTCCACCTCCTCGTTGGATATCGAAGGCTGATCATGATTGAGCAAGTGCGTGGACTGGTGGCAGATCATGGCGGTCTGGCCGTCGACGTCGCCACCCTGGCCGAGGACACCGACCTCTATCGCGCCGGCATGAGCTCCTTTGCCTCGGTGCAACTGATGCTGGCCCTCGAAGAGACCTTCGACATCGAGTTCCCGGAAACCATGCTGAGCCCGAAGACCTTTTCGAGCCTCGGCGCGATCCAGGCGGCTGTTCAGCAGCTGACCGGCGCGACGGCCTGACCCGACCGTTTCCTCAAGCTCCCGGAACCTTGCCCATGGACGCCCAGCCGGACGCCCCCGTCGACACCAAGGCCGCCTATCTCAAGGACCTGCTCGGCGCAGGCCTGCTGATCGATACCGGCGTGCCCGGAGTCTATGGCCGCAGCGGGGTGTTTGAAGACGTCATCACCCGCTTCGAAGCCACGGTGACGGCCGCCGGCGAAGGCCAGGCCGAGGTCATGCGCTTTCCGCCCGGCATGAACCGCGCCCACTTCGCGCGCAGCGGCTACATGAAGAGCTTCCCGCAGCTGGCCGGGGCGGTGCACAGCTTCTGCGGCGACAGCCATGCCCACAACGACCTGCTGCAGGCCATCGAGGGTGGCCAGGACTGGACCGGAGGTCTGACCGGCACCGACGTCGTCCTGACTCCGGCCACCTGCTACCCGCTCTATCCGGCTGTCGCGGCCCGGGGCGTCCTGCCGTCCGACGGCGGACTGTACGACCTGCAGTCCTACTGCTTCCGGCACGAGCCCTCCAATGACCCGGCCCGCATGCAGCTGTTCCGCCAGCGCGAATATGTGCGGATCGGCAGTCCCGACCAGGTGCTGGAGTTCCGCCAGCTCTGGCTGCAGCGCGGCCAGGCCCTGATCAACCGGGTCGGCCTGCCCTACCAGCTGGAGATCGCCAGCGATCCGTTCTTCGGCCGGGGCGGCAAGCTGATGGCCATGGCCCAGCGCGAACAGCAGCTGAAGTTCGAACTGCTGGTGCCGATCACCAGCGTCGAGCAGCCCACAGCCTGCCTGAGCTTCAACTATCACCAGGACCATTTCGGCCAGACCTGGGGCATTGCCACCGACGACGGTAGCGTGGCCCACACCGCCTGCGTCGGCTTCGGCCTCGAACGGATCGCGCTCGCCCTGTTCAAGCACCATGGCCTCGACGTCAAAGCCTGGCCGGCCAGCGTGCGTGAAGCCCTGTGGGGGTGAACCTGCCCGCCTGCTTCCCCGGCCTGACCCCGGAAAGCCATGTCCGCCACCGGCTGCACGCCCAGGACCGGATGTGGCCCGAGACCAACTGCTTCGTGGATCTGTGGATCGAGGTAGTGGCCGCCATGGGTGCCGCGCCCGAGGCGATGTTCGGCTTCACCGTCACCCAGGACTTCGAAGGCGACCACTTCACCTTCTTCAAGACCCCGACCGAAGACCTTGAGGCCCTGTACGGCGTCTCGGTGCAGGAGCTGGCGGTCTATGACGCGATCAGCGGGCACGCCGCTGTCCAGCTGGCGCGCGGCCGTCTGTGCCTGATCGAGGTCGACAGTTTCTTCCTGCCCGACACCCGGGCGGTGTCCTACCAGCTGGAACACGGCAAGACGACGATCGGGGTCAACCGCCTGGATGTGTCGGCCCGGACGCTGGAATACTTCCACAACGGCGGCTATTTCGGCCTCGAGGGCGACGACTTCGACGGCCTGTTCCGGGGCTATGCCCACGACACGACGCCGTTCCTGCCCTATGCCGAGTTCGTCAAGTTCGGAGATCGTCCAATAACGGATGAACGCGAAATCGCCCGCACCCTACTCGTGCGGCGACTGGCCCAAAGCCCGACGGCCAACCCGGTTGCGGCCTTCCAGGCGGTGCTGGCCGAACAGGCCGAGGGCGTGGCGGGGCGCGAACCGGCCTACTTCCACAAATACGCCTTCAACACCCTGCGCCAGGTCGGGGCCAATTTCGAACTGCTGGCCGATCACCTGCTCTGGCTGGAGCCCGAACATGCGGCGGCACCCCACGCCCGGCGGATCGCCGAAGTGGCCAAGGTCGCCCAGTTCCAGCTGGCGCGAGCCTGCGCCCGCAAGCGCTTCGACACCCTGCCGGCGGCGATCGCCCCGGCTGTTGAGGCCTGGGATGCCCTGTTCGACCAGCTGCACCGGCAGGCCTGAGCGTGGCGCGCGTCCTGTCCGCCAGCGGACAAGGCCAGGTCGCCCTGTCCGACGGCTGGACCCTGTGCCTGACCCCGGCGGGGGCCTGCGTCTCACCGTCCGAGGCCGCCGGCCTGACCGACTGGGTCCCCGCCGCCGTTCCCGGCACCACCGCCGCAGCCCTGGCGGTCGCCGGGCGCTTTGATCCGAACGCCCCGACACCGCTGCACGACCAGGACGTCTGGTGGCGGCTGCCGCTGGCCGAAACGGGCCCGCACCGGCTTGAGTTCCAGGGCCTGGCCACCCTCTGCGAGGTCTGGCTGGACGGGAAGCGGATCCTGGACTCGGACTCGATGTTCGAGCGCCACCTCGTGCCGGTCGAGCTGTCCGGCCCCCAGACCCTCTGGCTCTGCTTTCGGGCCCTGACCGAGCGGCTGGAGCGCAAGCTTCCCCGCGCCCGCTGGCGGCCCCGGATGATCCCGCGCCAGGGCTTGCGCGGCCTCCGCACCACCCTGCTGGGTCAGATGCCCGGCTGGACCCCGGCCATCGAGGCCGTCGGTCCCTGGCGTCCGATCCTCTGCACCACCCCCGGCCCGCCGTCCCTGGTCGAGACCGACCTGCAGGCCCGGCTGGACGGTGACACCGGCCAGCTGTCGGCCCGCCTGGTCGTGGAGGGCGCGACCGACGCCCCGGTCCTGTCCTGCGCCGGACGGTCGGTGACCCTGACCCGTGACGTCGACGGGGCCTTTACCGGCACCCTCGACCTGCCCGGCATCGCCCCCTGGTGGCCCCATACCCATGGCGAGCCGGTCCTGCATGCCGTCAGTGTCCGGATCGGCGAGACGGTCTACGACCTCGGCCGCACCGGCTTTCGCCAGATCGCCTGCGACACAGGCCCCGACGGCACCGGCTTTGGCCTGACGGTCAACGGGCAGGACGTCTTCTGCCGGGGCGCGGTCTGGACCACCGCCGACATCCTCGGCCTGCCCGGCACGCGCGAGGCCTATGCGCCCTGGCTGGCCTTGGCGCGCGAGGCCGGGATGAACATGCTGCGGATGAGCGGCACCGGAGCCTATGAGAGCCCGGCCTTCTTCGAGCTGTGTGACGAGCTGGGCATCCTGGTCTGGCAGGACTTTGCCTTCGCCAATTTCGACTATCCGGTCGCCGACCCCGCCTTTGCCGAGCAGGTGGCGCGTGAGGCCGACAGCCTGCTGGACCGGCTGCAGCTGTCGCCGTCGCTGGTGGTGCTGTGCGGCGGCAGCGAGGTGCACCAGCAGGCGACCATGATGGGCCTGAAGCCCGCCCAGACCGCCAGCCCGCTCTATGACGAGATCCTGCCCCAGGCCGTAGCCCGCCGGCGGCCCGATACCGTCTATGTCCGCAACTCACCCTATGGCGGCCCGCTGCCGTTTTCGCCCGGCACCGGCGTCGCGCACTATTTCGGCGTCGGGGCTTATATGCGCCCGCTCGAGGACGCCCGCCGTGCCGGCGTCAGGTTCGCCAGCGAGTGCCTGGCCTTCGCCAATGTCCCGGACGCAGCGACGCTGAAGGCGGGCTTGCCCGGTGTGGGCCCCGGCGAAGCGGCCTGGAAGGCCCGCACGCCGCGCGACCTCGGGGCCGACTGGGACTTCGAGGACGTCCGCGACCACTATCTGGCCCTGCTGCACGGGGTCGATCCCGCCGCCCTGCGCGACAGTGATCCGGCCCTTTATCTGGACCTGTCGCGCGCCGTCACCGGCCAGGTGATGGAAGCCACCTTCGCCGAGTGGCGCCGGGCCGGCTCGGTCTGCCGCGGTGCCCTGATCTGGACCTTCCAGGACATCGTGGCCGGCGCCGGCTGGGGCGTCATCGACAGTCTCGGCCGCCCCAAGCCCGCTTGGCATGCCCTGAAGCGCGCCTTCCAGCCACTGCATCTGGGCCTGACCGACGAGGGCGGCGACGGCCTGGCCATCCATCTGGTCAACGAAACCGCCGAGGCGCTGGACCTGGAGCTGGAACTGACCTGCCTGCGGGAAGGCGCGACGCCGGTCCTTACCGCCCGCCGGGCCCTGAACCTTGCTCCGCGCGCGGCGGAAAGCCTGTCGGCCTTCGAGGTCATCGGCGCCTTCTTCGACATCACCTATGCCTACCGCTTCGGTCCGCCGGGCCACGACACCACGGTGGTGCGCCTGCGTCGGGCGGGCGAGACGGCGGTGCTGCGGGAGGCCGTCCACTTCCCGTCCGTGACGGGCTCGCCGGAACGGGCCACGGTCGAGGCGACGCTGGAAGAGGGTCCTGACGGGACCTGGCAACTCACCGTGCAGACCGACCGGGTCGTGCGCATCGCCTGGCTGCAGGTCGACGGCTACCGGGCCGACGATGACTGGCTGTGCCTGCCCCCTGGCCCGGCCCGGACCCTGATCCTGACCCCGGAGGGCCCGAACAGGGCTCCGCCGCAGGGCGCGATCCTGGCTCCGGGCGGGCGGGTCCTTTGTCGCTTCGGCTAAAGCGACGGAACGGTCGTCATCGCCCGTTAAGAGCCTGAGTTGAGCCCCCGGAGTTTCCCGCATGCGTTCCGCCGCCAAGGCCCCTGCCCTCCTGCTTCTGCTGTGCGGCCTGATCGGCCTGGCGGCGACCACCGCCGAGGCCCGCCAGGACCGGCCCCGCCTGCGGGCCATCGCCCAGCGCCTGCAGGAAAAGCGCGCCGGCGATGAGCGGCCCGTCGACCTGCAGGCCATCGCGCCCGGGGCCCGCAAGCTGACCCAGAGCTACGGCACTGACGACAGGCAGCAGATCGACATCTACCTGCCGCCGAACGCGAAGAATGCCCCGATCCTGGTCATGGTGCACGGCGGGGCCTGGAAGCTCGGCGACAAGGCCAATGCCGGGGTGATCGAGAACAAGCTGAAGCACTGGCTGCCCAAGGGCTTCATCGTGGTCAGCGTCAATTACCGCCTGCTGCCCGAGGCCATGGCCGACGAGCAGGCCAGGGATGTGGCCGAGGCCGTCAAATGGGTCCAGGCCTATGCCGAGGACTGGGGCGGCTCGGAGCAGAAGATCATCCTGATGGGCCATTCGGCCGGGGCGCATCTGGTCGCCCTGCTGTCGGCCCGCCCCGAACAGGTCGGCCGCCCCTGGGCCGGGACCGTGGTGCTCGACTCGGCCGTGCTCAAGGTCTCCGACGTGATGGGCAAGCCGCATCAGGGCTTCTATGACGAGGCCTTCGGCAGCGATCCCGCCGCCTGGGCCGCCGTCTCGCCGATGGACCAGTGGAGCCCGGCCGCCGTGCCGATGATGCTGGTCTGCTCCAGCCAGCGACCGGACCGGCCCTGCGCCGCCGCCGAGGCTTTCCAGGCCAAGGCCAGGGCCGCCGGGCGGCCCATGCCGGTCCTGCCCCAGGCCCTCAGCCATGGCGAGATCAACCAGACCCTGGGCCTCGACAGCCCCTATACCGCCGCCGTCGACGCCTTCATCGCCGGACGCCTGGGCCGGCGCTGATCGCGCACGCGACGTCGTGAAAGTTCCACGAAACAGGCTATAAGGGCGACATGCCCGCCGATGACGCCGCCGCCGCCCAGAGCAACGCCGCCCAGCCCGCCTCCGCCAGCAAGTTTGGCGAGGGCTTCGTCTGGGACGCCTGGTATGTGGCCTGCCTGTCGCCCGACCTGAAGCCCGGCAAGAAAGAGGCCCGCGAATATCTGGGCGAGCCGGTGCTGATCGGCCGCACGCGCGCCGGCCAGGCCTATGCCATTCGCGATATCTGCCCGCACCGCGCCGCCGCCCTGTCGGCCGGGCGGGTCTTTCACGAGAAGGACGGCACAGACAGCGTCGAGTGCCCCTATCACGGCTGGCGTTTCGGCTCCGACGGGGCCTGCACCGCCATCCCGTCGCTCACCGCCGACAGCGATTTCGACATCAGCAAGGTGCGGGTGCGCCGCTATCCGATCGTCGAACAACAGGGGCTAGTCTGGATCTGGATGTCGTCCGACGCCCGCTTCGACGGCGAGCCGCCCGAGGCCCCGCCGGTCATACCCGGCATTGTCGGCGGCAAGCCCAAGCTGGTCGACCATCTGGACTATGACATCCATATCGACCACGCGGTGCTGGGCCTGATCGATCCGGCCCACGGCCCCTATGTGCACCAGCAGTGGTGGTGGCGCACCACCGCCAGCCAGCACGAAAAGAACAAGCGCTTCGCCCCGTCGGAGGCCGGTTTCACCATGGTGCGGCACGAGCCGTCCAAGAACTCCAAGGCCTATGCCATTCTCGGCGGCGAGCCCCTGACCGAGATCACCTTCCGCCTGCCCGGCCTGCGCTGGGAGCATGTGACGGTGGGGCAGAAGCAGGTGCTGGCCCTGTCGGCCATGACCCCGATCAATGCCCACAAGACCCGCATGAACCAGATCATGTGGTCCGATCACTGGGCCTTCACGGCGCTCTATCCGATCATCCGCGTGGCCGCCCGCGCCTTCCTGCGCCAGGACGGCAGGATCGTCGAGGTCCAGACCCCGGGCCTGAAGGCCAATCCACCGCTGATGTGGGTGGGTGACGCCGACCAGCAGGCCCGCTGGTATCACCAGTGCAAGCGCGAATGGAACGCCAGCCGCCGCGAGGGCCGGCCATTCGTCAATCCGGTCCAGGACCAGATGCTGCGGTGGCGGACCTGACAGGGGCTTTCCAAAGGTTTCCCGTCATCCCGCGCTTCATGCGCGGGACCCATGGTCGAGTTTGCCCTTGAGGGGATCCTTCCGCGCCGCACGTGCGGTGGATAGATGGGTCCCGCGCACAGGCGCGGGATGACGGGGTCAGGTATGGCGCAAAGTGTGAACGTCTACGGTCGCCGCCTCGTCTCAGCCCTCATAACCCTGCCCTCGCCGCAAGGCTGGGCACTGAGCCTCGGGATCGGCCTTGCCACCCTGACCGCCATGGCCGCGATCGGCTTTCTGTCGGGCCTCTATCACCTGACCCCTACCCAGCCCGGCCTGGCCCTGCGGCTGCTGACGGTGGTCCTCGTCCCGGCCCTGGGCGAAGAAGCGGTGTTCCGGGGCCTGCTGATGCCGGGCCACGACGAGACCGACCGGCCGGCCCTGGCCATCGTCCTTTCCACCGCCCTCTATGTGGTCTGGCACGCCGTCGAGGCCCTGACCTTCCTGCCGAACGCGGCGGGCGTGTTCCTGCAGCCGGACTTCCTGCTGTGCTGCGCGGTGTTGGGCATCGGCTGCGCGCTGCTGCGCTGGCGCACCGGCTCGCTATGGCCCGCCGTGATCCTGCACTGGGTGCTGGTGGTGGTCTGGCAAACCTGGCTGGGCGGGGTCAGCGCGCTAGGCTGAGAAAGCAAAAAGCCCGCCTGGCCGGGGGCCAGGCGGGCTCTGCCGTGGAGCGCGACTGAGGGACGGGACGTCGCGCCCCAGACCTCAGTGCGCCTTAGGCGCGGTAGACATAGGCGCTGCTGACATAGCCGACGCCGACGCCGTCCTGGCCGACCAGGATCCAGCGGCCGTCGCGGGTGCGGCCCAGAGCCTGGAAGGTCTGGCCCGCTTCAACGCCGCCGACCTTCTCGCCACGGGTCGAGGCCGAGGCGCGCAGGTTCAGGTTCGAGCGGGCGACGTACTTGCCCTTGATCTTGGTCACGGGCTGGGCGTCTACCGTCGTGGCGAAGTTGACGCCATAGGCCTTGTAGGCGCCGCCGGCGTTGTTGGCGGCTTCCGACTTCTGCATCGAGCAGCCGACATAAGAGCCCGCGCCCGCGCCGATCACCGCGCCGATGGCGGTGCCGGTGCCCTGGTCGTTCTTGGCCAGGTTCGAGCCGGCCGCCGCGCCCAGCAGGGCCCCGATCACGGCAGCGGTTTCCTGCTTCTTGCCGGAAGCCTTGCAGCCGACGACGCCGCCCAGGCGCTGTTCGACGGCGAAAGCCGAGGGAGCCGTGACCAGGGTCAGGGCGCTGGCGGCCAGGCCCAGGGTCAGGGCGGCAGTCTTGA
This sequence comes from Caulobacter sp. HMWF025, assembly GCF_003060965.1. GTDB lineage: Bacteria > Pseudomonadota > Alphaproteobacteria > Caulobacterales > Caulobacteraceae > Caulobacter. The sequence continues at coordinate 46,115 of NZ_QAII01000149.1, forward strand.
TCTTGCTGGTGATGGTCATGGTCGTAAGTCCTTCGTCCCGTTTGAAAGTCACCGGGGTCATCAACCCCGTGAGACAGACCATGACAGGGTGAAGCTGAACGCTGCCGTGGACCGGACGGACAGAATTCGTTCATGTTGAAAAAAGTTTGCGGACGCCGGGCCTGCCCCGCGCCGGCTTGCTCGCGGGAGGGCTGCGGCTAAGGTGGCCCCGCAACGTCAGCCGTCGGGAATGCCATGTCGCTCAAGTCCACGTCCGTCGCAGCTGCGCTGACCCTGACCGCCCTTGCCACTCTTTCCGGCTGCGACAAGGCCCCGGGCGCAGCCCAGCCGCCGGCCGAAGCGGCCAAACCCGTCGCGGCGGCCGGCCCGGCCTCGCCGGCCGCCCCAGACGCGGCATCGGCGGAAGGCCCCCAGGACTCCGAACGCGAGGACGGGCTCAAAAGCGAAGCCAAACTGCTGAACACCCTGGGCCAGCCGGGGGCCCGCCAGGGCTCGACCCTGACGCTGCAGCACAACGGCAAGGCCGCCCTGGTCCTGACCGACGACGAGGAAAGCTACAACCTGCTGACCGCCGTCATCCAGGTGCCTACCGCCAACGGCGTGCAGACCGTCTATGAGGTCACCACGACCTATGTCGCTTCGCCCGATGGTCCCTCCAGCACCTTCTATGACGTGCGGGGCGTTGCCATCGAATCCTACGAGGGCTACGGCCAGTGGCGGGGCGCTGTGTTCGCCGTCGCCGACCAGGAGCAGACCTACGGCATCGGCGACGACGGCCGCGTCAGTGGCCAGCTGTTCGACTGGTCGAGCAAGCCGCACCGCAAGTTCGACTTCAAGTCGCGCTGCCAGCCCAAGGCGTGGGTCAGCGACACCGAGATCAAGGGCGTCTGCACCCGGCCGACCCAGGTGGACGGCAGCGAGGACGTGGGCGAGGAAGAGATCGACGCGGTCTATACGCGCGTCGGGCCCAACGCCTGGCGCCTGCGCGAACTGCGGGCTCCCAAGGACAAGCTGAAGGCTTTCGATAACAACCCGCCGACCGCCTATGACGAGACGGTCAGCGGCGAACCCTATTCCGGAAACCCGTAGCCACCGGAACAGGGCGATCCGGGATCAGGCCCCCAGGGCGTAGGGGCCGCTCTTGTCGAGGGCGGTCTTCCAGGCCGGGCGGGCGTGCATGCGCTCGATCCAGGCGGCCATGTGCGGATAGTCGGCCAGCTTGCCCATGGCCTTGGCGACCTCGGGCACGAAGCTCATCTGGATGTCGGCCCCGGTCAGGCTGTCGCCGACGAAGAAGTCGCGACCGGCCAGGCTGTCATTGACGAAGGCCAGGTGGTTGGCGATTTCGGACTGGATGCGCGGATGCAGCGGCGCGCCGGCCTCGCCCAGACGGCCGACATACATGTTGAGCATCAGGGGCAGCATGGCCGAACCCTCGGCATAGTGCAGCCACTGCTGGTAGCGGTCATAGTCGGCCGAGGCCGGATCGGGGGCCAGGCGGCCCTCGCCATGGCGACGGATCACATAGTCGATGATCGCCCCGGACTCGATGACCGTCAGGTCGCCGTCGACGATCACCGGCGACTTGCCCAGCGGGTGGATGTCGGTCAGCGACGGCGGGGCCAGGCGGGTCTGCTTGTCGCGCGTGTGGAAGACGATCTCGTAGGGCACGCCCAGTTCTTCGAGCAACCACAGGATGCGCTGCGAGCGGGACTCATTGAGGTGATGAACCTGAAGCATGTTTCTTCCCTGTTTTTTTCGGCGTCTTGCTGCACTGCGGCATTGCTCGCAGATGCGAAAAGAGTCAGGGTGAAAGAAAACAACTGTTTGGCGCAGGGGAGCAAGCTATGACCGACACGGTCGCACAGGATAATGCCTCGATCATTCTGCCGGGCCTGACGGGCCTGCTGCGCGAGGCGGCCACCGCCGCCCAGGCTTTCGTCAGCAAGGTGCATCCGCTGGTCAAGGCGCGCATCGCCGGACCGACGGGCAAGGTCGACCGCAAGCTGGCCGATCTGGAACAACACGCCATCCATGGCTTCGGCTGGTACGCCTCCTATGCCGAGCTGCTCAACCAGGTGGCCGGCTGGGCCGAACGCCTCGACACCGACGGCCGCTTCACCGAGATCGAAGCCCTGCTGGCCCAGCTGCTGTTTGCCGAATACGCCACCCAGATGGTCGGCGGCATCGCCATGAACCAGGGCGAGATGATCCGTCCGGTCGACCTGACCGATGATCGCGGCGTCATGAACCTGCTGTTCGCCCCGGCCCTGGTCACCCTGATGACCAAGGGCGGCGGCCAGGCCGTGAAGAGCGCGATCGCCAAGCGTCTGGCCGAGGCGCGCGGCCGTCCCACCCTGGAAAACACCGGGCTGGACGAAACCTTCGAGATGATCCGCGACCAGTTCCACGCCTTTGCCGAGGAGAAGGTCACCCCCTTCGCCCACGAATGGCACCTGAAGGACGAGCTGATCCCGCTGGAGCTGGTGGAAGAACTGGGCGCCCTGGGCGTGTTCGGCCTGACCATCCCCGAGGAATATGGCGGCAGCGGCATGGGCAAGACCGCCATGTGCGTGGTCTCCGAAGAGCTGTCGCGCGCCTGGATCGGCGTCGGCTCCCTGGCCACCCGCTCCGAGATCGCCGGCGAGCTGATCCTGACCGGCGGCACCGAGGCGCAGAAGCAGTACTGGCTGCCCAAGATCGCCAGCGCCGAAATCCTGCCGACCGCCGTGTTCACCGAGCCCAATACCGGCAGCGACCTGGGGGCCCTGCGCACCCGCGGCGTGCTGGACGGCGACACCTATGTCGTCACCGGCAACAAGACCTGGATCACCCACGCGGCCCGCGCCGACGTCATGACCCTGCTGGTCCGCACCGATCCCGAGACCACCGACTATCGCGGCCTGTCGATGCTGCTGGCCCCCAAGCCGCGCGGCGTCGAGGGCAACGACTTCCCCGCCGACGGCATGAGCGGCGGCGAGATCGGCGTCATCGGCTATCGCGGCATGAAGGAATACGAGCTGGGCTTCGACGGCTTCACCGTGCCGAAGGAGAACCTGCTGGGCGGGGTCGAGGGCCAGGGCTTCAAGCAGCTGATGGCCACCTTCGAAAGCGCCCGCATCCAGACCGCCGCCCGCGCCGTCGGCGTGGCCCAGGCGGCGCTGGAGGTGGGGCTGTCCTACGCCCTGGACCGCAAGCAGTTCGGCCAGCCGATCTTCGAATTCCCGCGCGTGGCCAACAAGCTGGCGATGATGGCGGCCGAGATCATGGGCGTGCGCCAGCTGACCTATTTCGCCGCCGCCCAGAAGGACGAGGACAAGCGCTGCGACATCGAGGCCGGCATGGCCAAGCTGATCGCCGCCCGCGTGGCCTGGGCCGCTGCCGACAACGCCCTGCAGATCCACGGCGGCAATGGCTTTGCTACCGAATATGCCATCAGCCGCATCCTGGCCGATGCCCGCATCCTCAACATCTTCGAGGGTGCCGGCGAGATCCAGGCCCAGGTCATCGCCCGACGCCTGCTGGACGGCGGGAACTGAGGTCAGGATCGGCCCATCCCGGCGCCTGTCGGGATGGGCGAAGACCACGACCCCTTGCGGCCGGTACGGGCATCGGCCTAGCCTTCGCCCCTCACGCCAGGGACGCCCGATGATCGCCACCACCCGCCGCACCGCCCTTCTTTCCGCGCTGGCAACGACAGGGCTGGCGGCGTTCGGCACGTCGGCGAAAGCCCGCGAGACCGGATCGGTCGCCGCCGCCGTCGACCAGTATGCCCGCGAGGTGATGGCCGCCTTCCCCGACCAGCCGGGCCTGGGCATCGCCGTGGTCGAGAACGGCCAGATCACCCTGGCCAAGGGCTACGGCGTCAAACGCCTCGGCGCGCCGGCCCCCTGCGACGGGAACACCATCTTCGGCATCGCCTCCAACACCAAGGCCATGACCGCCGCCGCGCTCGCCATGCTGGTCGAGGCCGGCAAGGTCGAGTGGGACGCCCCGGTCACCCGCTACCTGCCTGATTTCCAGATGAGCGACCCGGTCGTCACCAGGCTGATGACCGTCCGCGACCTGCTGGTGCATCGCAGCGGCCTGACGCTGGGGGCCGGCGACCTGATGATCTGGCCCGCCCCGACCCACAGCCGTGCCGACATCGTCGCCGGCCTGAAATACCTGCCGATCGGCGGACAGTTCCGCGGCGGCTATGCCTATGACAACGTGCTCTATGTCGCCGCCGGCGAGGTGATCGCGGCCGTCACCGGCAAGCCGTGGGAAGACTTCATCCAGACCCGGATCTTCGATCCCCTGGGCATGAAGGACACCGTGCCCATGCCCTCCAAGGTCGATCGGAGCCGACGGGCCGAGCCCCACTGCCGCATGGGACCGCCGGTCCGGGGCCTGGGCCCCCAGACCGTCCTGCCCTTCGACGGCAGCTTCGATTCCGCCGCCGCTGCCGGCGGGGTCAACACCACCGCCACCGACATCGCCAAATGGATGCAGGTGCAACTGGCCCTGGGGGCCCTGCCCGACGGCCAGCGCCTGTGGAGCGAGGCCTCGGCCCGCGAGATGTGGAGGCCGCAGACCATCACCACATCCTCGGACGGTCCGACGGCGGAAAATCCGGTGCGGCCGTCCATGCAGGCCTATGCCCTGGGCTGGTTCGTGCAGGACCATCGCGGCGAGCGGCTGCTTTGGCACACCGGCGGCCTGGCGGGCTTCATCTCCTATACCGGCCTGCTGCCCGGCCGGAAGTCGGGGATCATGGTCATGACCAATGCCGAGGAAAACCCGGTGCTGCGGGCCCTGCGCTACGGTGGTCCGGACCGGCTGCAGGGCAAAAGTGACTTCGACTGGATCGCCTCCAGCCAGCGCGTCCAGGCCCAGAACGACGCCCAGACCGTCAAGGACGCTGCGGCCGCCATCACGCCCAAGGGGGCCGGGAGCAAACCGGCCCTGCCGCTGGCCGCCTATGCCGGCGTCTATGCCGACCCCTGGTACGGCACGGTGACGATCAGCGAGACCGGCAAGGGCAAGGCCAAGGGCCTGCACGTCTCGTTCGACAAGACCCCGGCCCTGCGCGGCAAGCTGCTGCCGTTCGACGGCGAGACTTTCCAGACGGTGTTCGATGACCGCACCCAGGAGGACGCCTTCTTCACCTTCGACATCAAGGACGGCGTCGCCGTCTCGGCCCTGGTGCGGGCCGTGTCGCCGCTGGCGGACTTTTCGTATGACTACCAGGACCTGAGACTGACCCGGAAATAGCCGGTCAGGCCGCCTTCCAGCCGTTGGCGATGACGGCGATCTGCCGTTCCATCGCCGCGGTCATGGCCGGGGCATCCCCGACCCCGCCGGCGGCCGCGGCCTGCCGGTAGTTCCAGGCATAGGTGGCCTTCAGGACGTCAACGACATCGGCGAGGTTCAGATCCGGACGGAGTTCGCCCCGGTCGACCCCGTCCTGCAGGACGTCGAACAGCATCTGCGACAGGCGGGGATTGCGGCCGAACGGTGTGACGTCCGGCTCGTTGCTCGGGCTGAACGACGCCGCGATATGGGCGAGGAACAGCTTCACCCGCCGGGTCTCAAACTCGTAGTGGATGGCGAAGATCGAGCTGAGCCGGTCGGCCGTGGTGCCGCGCAGGTACGGAGCCACCCGGTCGAACTCGGTATAGAGCTCGCCGAGGCGGTGGCCCATGACATGGCTCAGTACTTCAGCCTTGGAGGCGAAGGTCGTGAAGACGCTGCCGACCGAGACCCCCGCCCGTTCCGCAATGGCGCGGATGGTGGTCTCCTCGTAGCCGATGTCGTTGAACAGGTCGCGCGCGGCGAGAAGAACCTTCT
>NZ_QAII01000150.1 GCF_003060965.1 Caulobacter sp. HMWF025
CGGGATGGGAGGGTGAGAGGTTTCACCGCTGGCCGGGAAGCCCTGCATTTGCAGCCTTCTGTCCATGAGGCGACTGCGGCGCGGGTGCCGGCCTACAGTCAGCCGGCGACCTTTGAACGATCAGGCGCCGGGGGGCTACGAAGGTCCGGTTTCCGGCGGCGGGCTAACTTCTGGTCTCGACCCTGAGCGGATGTTTGGAAGTTCAGCTTCCAAAACGAACAAACCGTCATCCCGCGCTTTATGCGCGGGACCCATGGTTCGGCTTCCACGTGGGAAATCCACGGCGTACCGCACCTGCGACAGTCAAATGGGTCCCGCGCATAAAGCGCGGGATGACGGTGATTGTGTTGTCCCCAAACCACCCTCTAAGGACGTCAGTAGCGTCCGCTTTTCGGCATCCCGTGGCGCGGCAGAAGTGACTGGTCGAATAGCCGCTAGCCGCCCAGTCAGCTGGCGTCCTCAGGATGAGAGGATGGCCGTGCTCCGTTCGGACAGGGTGAAACCTCTCACCCTCCCACCGCCTGCGGCGGCGGCCCCCTCCCGCTGACAAAGAGAGAGGGTTTCAAGGTCCAGGTCGCGTTAGTCCAGCGCCCCGATATAGGGCAGGCCACGGCTCTTGCCCTCGTCGTCGAGGCCGTAGCCCACGAGGTAGCGGGCCGGGGCTTCCCAGGCGACGAAGTCGGGTTCCATGCCGCGGTCGGTCGGCCAGGGCTTGCGGGCGAAGACGGCGGTCAGGACTTCGCTGGCCCCGGCGTCCTTCACCAGCCGCGAGGCCTCGCTGAGCGACAGGCCGCTGTCGAACACGTCATCGACCACCAGGGCGCGGCGGCCGACCAGCGGGCGTTGCAGGTCGGCGCGGACCTCGCAGCGGCCGGTGCTCTTGCGCTCGTCATGATACGAGGCCAGCCACAGGGCGTCGAAGCGGACATTGCGACCGGCCTTCCACAGGGCACGGGTCAGATCGGCGGCGAACCACAGGCCGCCGGTCAGCAGGCAGACGGCGACCGTGTCGTCGTCAATGCGCGGGGCGATCCGGTGGGCCAGGGCCTGGACGCGCTCGGCGATCTCGGCTTCCGAAATCAGGACTTCGGGATGGGTCGTGTCAGTCATGGTGCGCCGGTTCGTGAGAGTCGGAGGGAGGAGGAGCTTCCGGGGCTGCGGTCTCATGCCCCGGGGCCTCATGTCCAGCCGCTTCTCCCGGAACGGCCGCGTCCTGGGCCCCGCGCAGGTCCAGCTGCGGGGTCTCGGGCGCATGGTGCTCGGCCTTCATCACCGTCTTGACCAGGTTTGCGGCCCCCGGCTCGGTGGCAAAGCCGATGACGACATCGCGGGCCGTCCGGGGCGGGTCGCGGAAGGTGATGGCAAAGTGGCGGGTCTCGCCCGGCGGGATGGTGGGATCGGCGGCCGCCGCGATGCGTCCGGCGACCCGCTTGTCCTTCTCGTTGCGCAGTTCGACCCGCAGGGGCGGCGCCGTGACCGGATGCTCGGTGATATTGCGCATCACGCCGGTGATGGTGACAGCGGCATGGCCCTCCTCGAGCGAGGGCTGGGCCTTGAGGCTCTCGCGGTCGATGACCAGACCCACCGTATTGACCGGCAGGCCGACACTGGCAAAGGCCCCGGCCGTGCTGGGCATCAGCTTGACCACATCCATCCGGAAGATGATCGCCGAAACCAGCATCAGACCCATCACGGCGGCCATGCCGGCCCAGATGACGCCGGTGGCGGTCGCGGCCTTCAGGCGGCGCTCGGCATCGGCCCGGGCCCGGAAGACCTTGGGCAGTTCCTCGCCCGGCAGGGCGCTGACCGGCGGCTCGGGCTCGCTCTCGGCGGCGACGACCGGCTCCTCGACCACAGGCGTCGGCGGTGGCGCGGTCAGGGCCGAGGGCGGGTCGTCAAAGAGGTCGATCGCCTCTTCGTTATGGGCGGTCCAGCGGTGGCCGCACGAGGCGCAACGCACGACGCGACCGGCCGCACCGACCTTGGAGTCGTCGACGAAATAGCGGCTGGCGCACTCCGGGCAGGTCAGTATCATGGCCGCGAATCGTAGGCTCCACGCATTAACAATCCGGGGTCGCTGATTTTGCCCCTGATGTCCAGAAAGCCCGGCGACACCTCCTTGCGGATCGACGCAGAACAGGGCGACGACGCCCTTCCGGTGGTCCGCTTCGAGGGCGTGTCGATGCGCTACGGCCGGGCGCCGGAAACCCTTCTCGACATTGGGTTTTCGCTGATGCCGGGCTCGTTCCATTTCCTGACCGGCGCCTCGGGGGCCGGCAAGAGCTCGCTGCTCAAGCTGATCTACCTGGCCCATCGTGCGTCACGGGGTCGCGTGGAGCTGTTCGGACGCGATGTCAGCCTGCTGCCGGTCGGCGACCTGCCGTTCCTGCGCCGCCGGATCGGGGTGGTGTTCCAGGAGTTCCGGCTGCTCGAGCACCTGTCGGTGTTCGACAATGCCGCCCTGCCGATGCGCATCCTGCAGCGCAAGCCCGCCACCTATCGCGAGGATGTCGCCGAGCTCCTGAACTGGGTGGGGCTGGGCGACCGCATGCATGCCCTGCCCGCCACCCTGTCGGGCGGCGAGAAGCAGCGCCTGGCCATCGCCCGGGCCGTGGTCGACCGTCCCGACATCCTGCTGGCCGACGAGCCGACCGGCAATGTCGATCCGGCCATGTCGCTGCGGCTGCTGCGGCTGTTCGTCGAGCTGAACAAGCTGGGCACCACGGTGCTGATCGCCACCCATGACGAGGACCTCGTCGCCCGGGCGGGCCGGCCGACCCTGCACCTCGAAGGCGGCCGCCTGACCGTGCCGGAGGGCCGGCGATGAGCGCGCTGTTCCGCGTCGACCGCTGGAAGCCCGGCCCGCTGCTGCCGCCGCGCGATGCCCGCGACGGCTCGCTGGTCTTTGTGGTGGCGGTGCTGTGCTTCCTGGCCTGCCTGACCGCCCTGGCCGCCCTGGCCGCCAACCGCGCCAGCCTCGGCTGGACCGGCCAGCTGACCGGATCGGCCACCGTCGTCGTCCGGGCCCGGGCCGGCGAGACGCCCGACGCCGCCGCCGCCCGCGCCGCCGAGGCCCTGTCCGGTGTGCCCGGCGTCACCGAGGCCCGCGCCCTGACCCGCGAGACGGCCGAGGCCCTGCTGGAACCCTGGATCGGCAAGGACGCCCTGGTCGACGACCTGCCCACCCCGCGTCTGGTCACCCTGGACCTCGACCCCAGGGCACCGGCCGGGGCCGAGACCCTGACCCGGGCCCTGAAGGCCGCCAATGTCGATGCCGTGGTCGATGACCACCGCCGCTGGATCGCCGACATCGAGCGCGGCGCGGGCCTGGCCCGGCTGGCCGCGCTGGGGGTCTTCAGCCTGCTGGCCGCCGCCGCCACCGCCGTGATCGCCTACGCCACGCGAGCGGGACTGTCGGCCCGCGCCGACGTCATCGAGGTCCTGCACCTGTCCGGTGCCGAGGCCGGGTTCGTCGCCGCCCTGTTCCAGAACCGCTTTGCCACCATGGCCGCCGTGGCCGGCCTGATCGGCAGCCTGTTTGCCGTCGGCGTCGGGGTCGCGGCCCTGGTGCTGGGCGGCGGGACCGGGCTGACGCCGATCCTGCCGCTGGCCTGGATCGACCTGCTCGCCCCCCTGCCCTGCGCCCTGATCGCCGCCCTGGTGGCCGGGATCACCGCCCGCCTCGCCGCCCTGCGGATCCTGAGGGACCTGCCATGAAGGGTGCCGCCGCCCTGCTGATCGCCGCCCTGGTCTGGGCCGTGGGCCTGCTGGCCTTTTCCGGTCGGGTCGAGCGGTCGGTGCCCGCCGCCGAACCGCCGGTGGCGGACGGCGTGGTCGTGCTGACCGGGGCCTCCAACATCCGCCTCGAGGCCGCCACCCGGCTGCTGGAGGCCGGCAAGGGCAAGCGGCTGCTGATCTCCGGGGTCAATCGCGAGGCCACCCGCGACGACGTCCTCAATGTCACCAAGGCCGTCAAGCCGATCTATGACTGCTGTGTCGATCTGGGCTTCACCGCCGCCGACACCATCGGCAATGCCGCCGAGACCGCCGAATGGGCCCGGGCCAAGGACTATGACAGCCTGATCGTCGTCACCGCCGACTACCATATGCCCCGCTCGATGCTGGAGCTGCACGCGGCCATGCCGGGCATCCGGCTCTATGCCTATCCGGTGGCCACCGAGGGCCTCGATGCCCGCCACTGGTGGAAGAAGGGCTCGACCGCCCGGCGCATGACGGTCGAATACTGCAAATATCTGGCGATCCTGGCCCGTGAGGCGTTCCTGAAGCTGGGCCCGAAAGGGTAAACACCGATTGCAGGCGCGGCGCTCTGCGTCCATCACGCGGGGATCGTTGATTCAGCGCCCGTTTGCGCCGAAGAAGCGGTTTGGAGAGGACGCCGGACCCCCGGCAGGGAAAGTATCTTGATCATTCTGCGTTCAACCCTGTTCCAGGTCTATTTCTGGATTTGGTCGGCCTTCACGGCGACGTGGATGGTGCTGCTGCTGCCGCTGCCGCGTCGCTTCAACACGGCGGCCCTGACCTTCTGGTCGAAGGGCATCCTGTTCGGCCTGCGCTGGATCGCCGGCATCCGGATCGAGGTGCGCGGCCGCGAGAACCTGCCGACCGGTCCGGCCCTGGTGGCGGCCAAGCACCAGTCGATGTTCGACGTCTTCAGCCAGTTCGCCCTGCTGCCCGACGCCTGTTTCGTGATGAAGAAGGAACTGCTCAACGTGCCGCTGTTCGGCTGGCACGGCCTGAAGGCGGGCATGATCGTCGTCGACCGGGCCGGCCACTCGACCGCGCTCAAGAAGCTGGTCCGCGACACGCTGGAGCGCATGACCGAGGTGCGCCAGGTGGTGATCTTCCCGGAAGGCACGCGCGGCGACGTTGGCGTGCCCGGCGACTACAAGCCCGGCATCGCCGCCCTCTATCGCGAGCTGGACCTGCCGGTGACGCCCCTGGCCCTGAACTGCGGCGTCCACTGGCCCAAGGGCTGGCTGCGCCCGCCCGGCACCATCGTCTTCCACTACCTCCCGCCCATCCCCGCCGGCCTCAAGCGCGGCGAGTTCATGCGCGAACTGCAGACCCGGATCGATGCGGCCACCAAGGCGCTGGAGGATGAGGGGGTTTAGCTGATGTCCCTCTCTCTTTGAGAGAGCGACTGTCTGGGTCGTCAAGCGATGGCAAGGGAGGCACGGGCAGTCCTGTCCCGTGACGCCGCCATCAAGATTGACAATCCGCGACTGCCACCCTTGGCTGTGAGAGACGGTCGCATGAACGGAGGCCCTCGGAGCCAATGAGCGTCGCGCGCGTGATCGGCCTCTTTTGCCTGGGCCTTGCTGTTCTGGTTACGGTCGCCGTCTTGGGGCCCGGATACTACCGCCGAGCGACGTGGCCCCTGACGCCGACGGCAATGCCGCCCAGTCCCGAAGGACTGCGTGCCTGGGCAGAACTCGAACGCGAGGGAAGCTTGCATTGCGATCAGCCAATTCAATCCCTGGTGCCCCGAATTCGGCGTGGCGAGAGCTTTCCAATGACCTGCGTGTTCGAAGAAAAACCCTGGAAATGGATCTCGCAAACCTTCGATGTCAGGGGCTGCCCCGGGGCAGGAATCGAGTTGATAAGCTGGAGGGGTCGCCTCGGCCGCTGGTTCGAGTTCGACAGGGGCGACATGAGCAGTGCCGTTTACGTAGAGCTTCCGCCGGCTGACCGGTTCAATCTCTGTAGGAGCAAGACACCCGATCACTCGGCCAGCGTCGGCGCTGAGTGAGTCTGCTGGATGTCCGCATTGAGGACTTCCACCCCAATCCCAAAAATCTTGTCATCCCGGCCGGACGCCCGTGAGGGCGGGAGCGCCGGGACCCAGGGGCAAACGCAATGAGGCGGCCCCTGGGTCCCGGCTCTCCGCTACGCTTCGGCCGGGATGACAAGGGTTTTGGGGTCGACGACGCGGGTCCCGTTCTGGCCATGCCAGCACACCCCGTCTCAGAGAGAGGGAAATTAGGCCACCCCCTCCCGCGCCTGCACCAGCTTGAGCAGGGCCTCCATGGCGTGGTCGCGGACGCCGTCGTCGCGCAGGTGGCCGACGAGGTCGGACAGGTAGTCGATGTTGCGGCCCGACAGCCCCTTGGCCCCGGCGATCAGGTCGGCCTGCTGCTCGAGGCTCAGCGCGCCCGCCCACTGGCTGTGCTTCATGTCCGACAGGAAGACCAGGGACGAGACCTTGCCCGCCTCGCCGTCGATCTTCAGATCGCTCCAGGCTTCGAAATAGGTCTCGGTCGGCTGTTCGCGTTCGCGCAGATAGGCGTAGACGCCGTCCCACTCGGCAGCCGCCACCCGATAGGCCGCGCCGCGCACCGAGCCGCCGGGGGCCAGGCCCAGAACCAGGCCCGGCCGCTCATAGGTGCCGCGATGGTGGACCGAATAGATGCAGAAGGCGCGACGACGGCCGTGGAGAACCGCGCGTCTTCGCTCTACAAACGCAAAGCCGGGACGCCACATCAGCGATCCGTATCCGAACACCCAGCGATCGCCGCTCTCTACGCTCATCACCAATCCCGACTGGACGCGCCTGCCCCATGACCCATAGCGACGCCACGCCCCCCCGCAAAGCCCGCCGGCGCGGTCTGTGGACGCCTTTTGTCCTGGCGCTGGTTTTTGCCACCGCCTGGTGCATCGGCTGGTTCTGGCTGCGGGGCCAGGCCCAGGAGCGGATGGACGCCACGGCCGTGGCGATGAAGGCCAGGGGCTATGACCTGTCGTGGAGCGCGCGGACCTTTTCCGGCTTTCCGTTCCGCCTCGATGTGACCCTGGCCGATGCCCGGGTGGCCGAGCCGTCGGGCTGGGCCCTGCGCCTGCCCGAGCTGAAGGGCGAGGCCATGATCTACGGGCTGGACCACTGGGTGGTCACCGCCCCGCGCGGCGCGGTCCTGACCCGGCCCGGCGACGGCGACGTGACGATCGCCGCCGAGGCCCTGCGCGCCAGCCTGGCCGGCTTTGACCAGCCCCTGCCCCGCATCTCCGTCGAGGGGGCGGGCCTTGTCTTCACCACGGCCCAGGGCATCAAGCCGTTCGAGCTGCGCGACGCCCGGGCCCTGCAGATGCATCTGCGTCCCGGACCCGACGACCAGGGCGCGATCCTGTTCAGGGCCGAAGGGGCGCGGGCCAATTTCACCGGCCTGCTGGGCCGCATCGCCCAGGCCAATAGCGCCGACATGATCCTCGACGCGCGCCTGAGCCACGTCTCGACCCTGCGCGGCAAGAACTGGACCGATGCCGTCCGCGACTGGAGCCGGGCCGGCGGGGCGATCACCATGCAGAACGCCCGGATCACGGCCGGTGAGGCCGAGGGCGTGGCGAAGTCCGGGGCCCTGACCGTCGATGCCGACGGCCGCCTGCAGGGCACGCTGGAGGTGACACTCAAGGAGCGCCGCCCCGCCGACGCCCCGATCCGCACGCCGGAACAGGCCCTCGCCGCCGCCGCCCAGGCCCTCGGCCATGAGCCGGTGATCAAGGCCGACCTGCAGTTCCAGCAGGGCCGGACCCTGCTGGGCAGCTTCGACACCGGTCCCTCGCCGCGCGTTTATTGAGCGCAGTGACCGGCGCGCCTGCGGCCGGGGCACGCAAGTTTCTTCCCGTGAACGCCGCCTATTGCGCCTTCGGCGGCAAGGACTATGGTCCGGCCTCCAAATTCGGGGATAAACATGGGTAGCGACGCGGCGGATACGCCTCCGTCACTGGACGAGGTCCGATGGCGACTGGATGCCATTGACGGTGAACTTCTGAAGCTGCTCGACGAGCGGGCCGCCCTGGCCAGTTCGGTGGCGGCGGCCAAGCAGGCGGCCGGCGATACGGGCTTCGGCCTGCGTCCGGGCCGCGAGGCGATGATCGTCCGCAAGCTGCTGGCCACGCCGCGCAAGGCGGCCAATGACGCCCTGGTGATCCGCATCTGGCGCGAGGTGATGAGCGACAACCTCGCCCGCCAGGGTCCCTATCACCTGTCCGTCTGGGGCGGGAGGGACACCGCCCGGGCGGTTGAACTGACCCGCCTGCGGTTCGGCACCGCCCCCCGCATGCAGGTTCTGGCCGACGCCAAGGACGCCCTGGCCGCCGCCAGAACGCCGTGGGGCGTCGCGGTGCTGGCCCTGGCCCCGGACAGCGCCTGGTGGGCCCGGCTGCTGGCCGAGCCCCGCCTGAAGGTCTTTGCCGCCCTGCCCTGCCTGAACCGCTGGGGTCCGCAGGCGGCCCTCGCCGTCGCCGAGGTCGAGGTCGAGCCCACCGGGGCCGACCAGACCTTCTGGGTCACCGACAGCCCCCGCCCCGCCGCCGCGATCGCCGAGGCCCTCAGCCTCGACGGCGTCGCCGCCGAGCTGATCGCCGAGTCCGGCGGGCTGAAACTGTTTTCGCTGTCGGGCTTCTTCATGGCCGGCGACGAGCGTCTGGCCCGGGCTCCGGGCCAGCTGTCCGGCATCATCGGCGCGGCCCCGACACCGTTCGACGTCTGACGGCGCGCGGTGTAAGAGAGCCGCGTGTTCGACCAGAGTAAGCCGATGACCGTTCCGACCTCCGACCGCTTCGCCGCGCCGCGCCCCACCCCCAAGCCCGGCCTGATGGACATCCACGCCTATGTCGGCGGCAAGTCGAAGATCGAGGGCATCGCCCATCCGGTGAAGCTGTCGAGCAACGAGAACGTCCTGGGCTGCAGCGAGGCGGCCAAGGAAGCCTATCGCAATGCGGTCGATCGCCTGCACATCTATCCCGACGGCAAGTCCAACGGCCTGCGCGCCGCCGTGGCCGCGCACTATGGCCTGGAGCCCGAGCGCCTGACCTTCGGCGACGGCAGCGACGAGATCTTCGCCCTGCTGTGCCAGGTCTATCTGGAGCCGGGCGACAACATCGTCCAGGGCGAGCACGGCTTTGCCGCCTATGCCATCGGGGCCAGAGCCTGCCAGGGCGAGGTCCGCATGGCCCGGGAGCCCGGCCAGCGGATCGACACCGACGAGGTCGTCAAGTGCATCGACGAGCGGACCCGGCTGGTGTTCATCGCCAATCCCGCCAACCCGACCGGCACCTGGCTGACCGGCGAGGAGATCCGCGCCCTGCACGCCGCCATCCCCCCCTCGGTGGTGCTGGTGCTGGACGGGGCCTATGCCGAGTTCGCCACGGATCCGCGCTTCGAAGACGGCCTCGACCTGGCCCGCAGCGCCCAGAACGTCATCGTCACCCGGACCTTTTCCAAGATCCACGGCCTGGCGGCCCTGCGGGTCGGCTGGGGCTATGGCCCGGCCCACATCATCGAGCCGATCGAGCGCATCCGTCCGCCGTTCAACACCTCGATCCCCGGCCAGGAGGCGGCCGTCGCCGCCCTCGCCGACCTCGACTTCCAGGCCCGCTCCGTCGCCCTGGTCGAGCAGTGGCGGCCGTTCCTGACCCAGCAGCTGGGCGGGCTCGGCCTGGAGGTCACTCCGTCGGCGGCCAATTTCGTGCTGGTCAATTTCCCGAACGTGCCGGGCAAGACGGCCCTGGAGTGCGAGGCCTTCCTGGCCTCGAAGGGCTATCTGGTCCGGGCCGTGGCCAATTACGGCCTGCCGGACGCCATCCGCATCACCATCGGCCAGGAAGAGCACAACCGCGCCGTGGTCGAGCTGATCGGCCAGTTTGTGGGGCGATGATGCTCCCTTCATTTACCGCTCTCCCCGGCGAAAGCCGGGGCCCAGATCGAACCCACAAACGCCCTGCTAATGAGCGCCGCCGCATGGCGCGTCATCCCCAGTCGCCCTGGCTGAAACTGGGCCCCGGCTTTCGCCGGGGAGAGCGGATTGGAGGTATCCCCCATGCCTAAGCCCGGTGTGCTCTATCCCAAGATGACCGTGATCGGCTGCGGCCTGATCGGCGGGTCGGTGATCCGGGCGGCCCGTGCCCACGGCGTGGTCGGCGAGATCACCGTGGCCGATGCCAGCGAGGCCCACCGGGCCCGCGTGGTCGAGCTGGGCCTGGCCGACCATGTGACCGGCGATATCGCCGAGGCCGTGCGCGACGCCGATCTGGTGGTCATCGCCACCCCGGTGCTGTCGGTGCCCGAACTGGCCTCGACCGTGATCCCGGCCATGAAGGCCGGAGCCACCCTGACCGATGTCGGCTCGACCAAGGCCAATGTCGCCGAGGCCTTCCGGGCCCAGGACTGCTCGAAAATCTTCGCCATCCCCGGCCATCCGATTGCCGGCACCGAGCAGTCGGGTCCCGACGCCGGCTTTGCCGAGCTGTTCGAGAACCGCTGGACGATCCTGACCCCGTTCGAAAGCGACGACGAGGCCTATGCCGCCGCCGTCGCCAAGCTGTCGGCGCTCTGGCGGTCCTTCGGGGCCCAGGTCGAGCTGATGGAGGAAAAGCACCACGACCTGGTGCTGGCCGTCGTGTCGCACCTGCCCCACCTGATCGCCTACACCATCGTCGGCAGCGCCGCCGATCTGGAGAACGTCACCGAGAGCGAGGTGATCAAGTTCTCGGCCTCGGGCTTCCGCGACTTCACCCGCATCGCCGCCAGCGACCCGACCATGTGGCGCGACATCTTTGTGGCCAACAAGGACGCGGTGCTGGAGATGCTGGGCCGCTTCACCGAGGACCTGCAGGCCATGAGCCGCGCCATCCGCTGGGGCGACGCCGACACCCTGCACAGCCACTTCACCCGCACCCGCGCCATCCGCCGCGGCATCGTCGCCGCCGGCCAGGAGAGCGCCGAGCCGAACTTCGGCCGCGACCGCGGGAAGCACTAGCCATGAAGCGCGGCACCAGGATCGCAATCGGCGCTGCCCTGGCGATCACCGTTGTAGGTCTCGTCGGAAGTCTCGCAATTCCGATGAGGACTGTGAAGATCTCGGTCGATCTGCCGCCGCCCATCAACGCGAAGCCAACGCCTCGCGCCAAGCCCGTTTTTATCGCTATGGAGACAGACGGGCGACTGACGATCGAGGGCAAAGCGTCAACGCTCGAAACCCTGCCCCAAGATCTGACGGCCCGCTTCGCCGCGGTACCCAGGGATGAGCAGCGGGTCTTGATCGAAATGCGCGGCAAATCCTCTCCCGATCGCTTGATGGCCGTCATCGACAGATTGCAGGGCCATGGCTGGAAGATCGGCCTCATCGGCAGGGAAGACGCCAGTGGCGGCCTGACAATCTCTGAGGGCACGGAGTGAGCGGTTACGCTTGGCTGGCCCTGGCCATTGTCGCCGAGGTGATCGCCACCTCGGCCCTGAAGGCGGCCGAGGGCTTCACCCGGCCGGTGCCGTCGATCATCACGGCGGTCGGCTATGCCATCGCCTTCTACGGCCTGTCCCAGACCCTCAAGACCCTGCCGGTCGGCATCGCCTATGCCATCTGGTCGGGCGTCGGCATCGTGCTGGTCACCGGCATCGCCTGGGTGCTGTACCGCCAGCGCCTCGATGCGGCGGCCATCGCCGGGATCGCCCTGATCCTGGCCGGCGTGCTGGTCATCAACCTGTTCTCGAAGAGCCACTGATCGGGGGCTCAACGCCGGCGCTCGGGACTTGAACCGATACCGCGAGGCTCTACGGTAGGCGCAAACAGCCGTTTGAACCGGAGCCCCGCCGTGGCCGAAGCCTTTATCTGCGACGCCGTCCGCACGCCCATCGGCCGCTATGCCGGAAGCC
Organism: Caulobacter sp. HMWF025; assembly: GCF_003060965.1. Classification (GTDB taxonomy): domain Bacteria; phylum Pseudomonadota; class Alphaproteobacteria; order Caulobacterales; family Caulobacteraceae; genus Caulobacter. The sequence continues at coordinate 11,666 of NZ_QAII01000150.1, forward strand.
TCGCCTCCGTGCGGGCCGACGATCTGGCGGCGATCCCGCTAAGGGCCCTGGCCGCCCGCAATGCCGGACTGGACTGGACCGCCGTCGACGATGTGGTGCTGGGCTGTGCCAACCAGGCCGGCGAGGACAACCGCAATGTGGCGCGGATGGCCGCCCTGCTGGCCGGCCTCCCGACCGACGTCTCGGGCTCGACGATCAACCGGCTCTGCGGCTCGGGCCTCGACGCCGTGGGCGTCGCGGGCCGGGCCATCAAGTCGGGCGAGGCCCAGCTGATGATCGCCGGCGGAGTCGAGAGCATGAGCCGCGCGCCTTTCGTGATGGGCAAGGCCGACAGCGCCTATTCGCGCAACGCCGAGATTTTCGACACCACCATCGGCTGGCGCTTCGTCAACCCGGCCATGCGCAAGGCCTATGGCGTGGATTCCATGCCCGAGACGGCCGAGAACGTCGCCGATGACTACGGCATCAGCCGCGCCGACCAAGATGCCTTCGCCCTGCGCAGCCAGGCGCGGGCGGCGGCGGCCCAGGCCTCCGGGCGCTTCGACGCCGAAATCGTCCCGGTGACCCTGGCCCAGCGCAAGGGCGACCCGATCGTGGTCAGCCGCGACGAGCACCCGCGCGCCACCACGCTCGAGGCCCTTTCCGGACTCAAGCCCATCGTCCGCCCCGACGGCACGATCACGGCGGGCAATGCCTCGGGCGTCAATGATGGCGCGGCAGCCCTGATCATCGCCTCAGAAGAGGCGGTCAAGCGCCACGGCCTGACCCCGCGCGCCCGCATCGTCGGCGCGGCGGCGGCCGGAGTGGCCCCGCGCGTCATGGGCTTCGGCCCGGCCCCCTCGACCCAGAAACTGCTGGCCCGGCTGGGCCTGACCATCGGCCAGATGGATGTGGTGGAACTGAACGAGGCCTTCGCCGCCCAGGGTCTGGCCGTGCTGCGCGCCCTCGGCCTGCCTGACGACGGCGAGCACGTGAACCCCAATGGCGGGGCCATCGCCCTGGGCCATCCCCTCGGCATGAGCGGGGCCCGCCTGGCCCTGACCGCTGTCGAGGAACTGCACCGCCGGCAGGGTCGCTACGGCCTGGCCACGATGTGCATCGGGGTCGGCCAGGGTATCTCGATGGTCGTCGAACGGGTCTGACAGCGGGGTAATTCGTCCCGGCTGCCGCAAAAAAGGAGAGTGACAACGCTGTCACTCTGACGCTAACCTGCAAACTCGACGGTGCGCGTAACGACGCGCCGCGACGGCAGGAAACGCGCATGACCCAGTCACGACCGCCTCTGGCGGCCCTCTCCCTGGCCCTCGCCCTGCTGGGCACGACCGCGGTCGCGCGCGCCGAAGAGGCGCCCCGGGCCGTGCGGCTGAACCAGCTGGGCGTCGAGGCGACCGGGCCCAAGCGGGCCATGCTGGCCGATCCGTCGACCGCCCCGCTGGCCTGGACCCTGCGCAATGCCGCCGGCAAGACCGTCGCCCAGGGCAAGACCCGGGTCTTCGGCGACGATGCCGCCTCGGGCGATCATGTCCACCAGATCGATTTCAGCGCCGTCCAGGCCAAGGGTCAGGGCTTTCAGCTGACGGTCGGCGACCGCAGCAGCCGCCCCTTCGCGATCGGCGACCGCCTGTATGGAAACCTCAAGGCCGACGCCCTCGGCTTTTTTTATCAGAACCGCTCGGGGATCCCGATCGAGGGCCGCTTCGTGCAGCGGCCTGACCTCGCGCGGCCGGCCGGGCATGTCTCGGACAAGGCCACCTGCTTCAACAAGGCCGACGAGCGCGGCCAGGTCTGGGCCGGGTGCGACTACACCCTGGACGCCAGCCGCGGATGGTATGACGCCGGCGACCACGGCAAGTATCTGGTCAATGGCGGCATTTCGGTCTGGACCCTGCTGAACGCCTATGAGCGGGCCCAGGTGCTGGGCAAGGCCTCGACGCTAGCGGCCTTCGCAGATGGACGCGGGCGTATTCCGGAGAACGCCAACGGCGTCTCCGACCTGCTGGACGAGGCTCGCTGGGAACTGGACTTCCTGTTGGCCATGCAGGTTCCGGCCGGCAAGACCCTGGCCCTGCCGGTCGGCCACCAGACCCCCGGCCCCAAGGGGCGACTGGTCCTGACCGAGGTCGACGCCTCGGGCATGGCCCACCAGCGTCTGGCCGACGAGCGCTGGACGGCCCTGCCGACCGCTCCGGCCGAGGATCGGGAGACCCGCTACCTCTATCATCCGACCACGGCCGCGACCCTGAACCTGGCCGCCTCGGCGGCCCAGGCGGCGCGGATCTGGAAGACGATCGACCCGGCCTTTTCGGCCCGCTCCCTCGAGGTGGCCCGCACGGCCTATGCCGCCGCACGGCGCAATCCCGAGATCTACGCGCTAGGGGCCTTCACCGGCAGCGGCGGCTATGGCGACAACCATCTGGACGACGAGTTCTACTGGGCCGCTGCCGAGCTATTCACCACGACTGGAGAGGCCAGCTATGAGGCCGACCTGCGGGCCTCGCCCCTGTTCCTCGCCGGACCGACGGCGGGCGGGACCAAGGCGACCGGCGACATCAGCTGGAGCGCCGTCGGGGCGCTCGGCACGGTCACCCTGGCCCTGGCTCCCAACGGCCTGAAACCGGCCGAGATCACTGCCGCCCGCGCCAATCTGACCACGGCCGCCGATCGCTACCTGGCCGACGGCGAGAGCCAGGGCTATGGCCTGCCCTATGCCCGGCCGGGCTATCCGTGGGGCTCCAACTCATCGATCCTGAACCGGGCCATGGTGCTGGGCCTTGCCGCCGACTTCACCGGCAAGGCCGCCTATCGCAACGGGGCCGCCGATGCGATGGACTATGTGCTGGGCCGCAACCCGCTCGACCGGTCCTATGTGACGGGCCATGGCGCGCGTCCGATGCAGCATCCGCACCATCGGTTCTGGGCCAAGCAGGCCGATGTCCGCTACCCGGCCCCGCCGCCCGGCGTGCTGTCCGGGGGGCCGAACTCGACCAGCATGGGCGATCCCGTTGCCGAGACCATGAAGGGCAAGTGCCGGCCGCAGACCTGCTGGACGGATGACTACCGGTCCTTCACCCAGAACGAAGTGGCCGTGAACTGGAATGCGCCGCTGTTCTGGGTCGCAACCTGGCTGGACGAGCCGTCAGGCGGCCTCTGACGTCGGCCGCACCCGGGCCACCAGCGCTTCCAGCTGGGTCTGCTGCGACGGTGTGGCGCTGAACTTGACGTGGCACAGGCCGTCTTCGACGCGCAATACTTGGGCGATGAGCAGGTCGGTGATCCCGCCCAGCCGCAGCTTCACCGTGCCGCTATTGACGCCGAGCCCCTCGATCAAGGCCCCGCCTTCCGAGATGTTGCAAACCTTGCCCCGGATCGGGCCGTGCACCGTACTGCCCTCGACGGTCAGGCTGGTCGAGAAGCGCGGCAGGCGGCGACGCTCGACCTCGTCGGTCGAGGTCCGCACGACCCGCACCAGGGTGCGGCTGAGCGAGGCAATGTCGGCCCCGACGACCTGGGTCAATTCGTCCACTTCGCGGGAAATGGTTCCGGCCGACCGCGCCTCGCGGGAGACGTCGCGGATCTGGGCGACCATGCGTTCGGCCATCAGGCTGGTCTCGGCGATCGCTCGGGAGATAGCGATGGTGGCGGTGGCCTGCTCCCGAACCGCCCCGGCGATCGCAACCGAGGTCTCGTCCATGATCTCGATGCGACCGTTGATGCCGCTGACCGCCTGGACCGTCTCATCCGCCGAGTGCTGGACGCCGCCGATCAGACCGCGGATATCGGCGGTGGCCGCGGCGGTCTGCTGGGCGAGGTTGCGCACTTCCCCGGCGACGACGGCGAAGCCGAGGCCGGACGACCCGGCCCGGGCGGCTTCCACGCTGGCGTTCAGGGCCAGAAGATTGGTCTGACGGGCAATGTCCGAGATCAGGTCGGTGACGCGGCTGATCTGGTCCACGGCTTTGGACAGACGGGCGATCGCGCCGTCCGCCTCGCCAGCGGCATCCGCGACCTCGGTGGCCGCCAGGCGCGCCTGCTCGACCTGGCGGGTGATGTTCTGGATCGCGACATCGAGTTCACCGGCCGTGGCGGCGACGGCCTGGGTCTGGGCCAGGGTCTCCTGGGCCGCATCGGCGACAGCATCGCTGCGGTTCTGCACGTCGCTGGACAGCCGGGCCATGGCATTGGCCTTGTCAGCGACGGCCGCCGTGGTCTCGGCGACACTCTGGACCGCGCCGCGCGTCTCGCGCTCAACCCGTTCGGCCATGGACTGCAGGGCGGCGGCCCGCCGGTTCTCGGCGGCCCGGCGCTCGACAGAGGCCTCAGCCTCGGCAATCTCCTGATCATCGCGCAGGACAAGGGTCATGCTGCTCTGGTCGCGGAACGCCACCAGGGCCCGGGCCATGGCGCCCAGTTCATCGGGGCGCTCGGTCCGGCGGATCTCGACATTGAGGTCGCCCTCTGACAGCCGGCTCATCGTCGCGGTAAGCTCGAGAAGCGGGTCGACCACTTCAGATACGATCAGGGCGCTGCGGCGGCGCACGGCCATAACGGCCCCGGCCAGGCCGCCGCCCATCAGAACGATCACGGCCAGCAGACCGAAAAAGGCGGTGCGCTCGCTGCGGGCCGCCATCGCCGTCGCATCAGTGACCAGGGTGTCGATGGCCTGCCGGTGCCGGTTATAGTCCTGGCTGAGGGCGCTATAGCTGGCATCCGCCGCCGCCTGGTCGCCACGCGCCAGGGCCGGGATGTAGCGTTGCTCGATCTCGTCCCAGAAGGCCGTGGCCGGCTCGTTGACGGGGCCTCCGATCTGGGCCTTCAGCTTGCGGTCTAGGTTCGACGCCGCCCAGACGGCCTGGCGGTCATCATACTGGGCCTTGAGCGCCTTCAGCCGGTCGGCGCGGCCGGCGACCTGGGTCGGGGTCTCATGCAGGGCCAGGGTCGCTTCGAGATAGGCCTCGAGGACATATTCCGGCGGCGGGAGGATATCGGCGACCAGATCCTTGCCCATGGCGATCTGGTGATAGAGGGGACCGTTGACCCGCAGCAGCGCGAGCGAGGCGATCGAGACGGCCACGAGCGCGACGATCGCGACCAGCACGGTTCGCCGGAAGCCGTCGACCGCTTCCCGGAAGCCTGCCCGCGTCCCGCCCGTCATGAATCCCTCCGCTGCGCAACGATTTGACGCATGGCATTGCTGACCAGCGCGTTAAACATATCCCGCAAAGGTTGCGACAAATGGCCGCTATCGGGGTCATGCTGCGGGCGGCGGGCAACTGTGCAATCGCCCCGTCGAGTCTGAAACTATTGACATGTACGGTGCCATAAAGTCTCCTTAGGCCAACGCAATCGCTTGAGGAGGGCCACACCCGGTGCTGATCGTTCATGGGTTGGACCTGTCCTATTTCACGGGAAAGCTGGAAGGCTACCTGCGGGCCAAAGGTCTGCCCTATCGTCTGCAGGAGATGGACACGGCCAGCTTTCGCGCCCTCGGGCGCAAGACCGGCGTCTGGCAGATGCCGCAGCTCGAAGGGCCCGATGGCCAATGGCTGACCGACACGCCGGTCATCATCGACCGACTCGAGCGCGACCACCCCGACAGCAGCCTGACCCCCGATGACCCTGCCCTGCGCTTCCTGGCGGACCTGATCGAAACCTATGGTGACGAGCATCTCTGGCGGCCGGCCCTCTACTACCGCTGGGCCTTTGCGGCCGATGCCCGCCTGATGAGCGGACGGCTGGCGGACGGCATGTTTGCCGACATCCCCCTGCCCCGAGCCCTGCGCCGCCAGATCGCGCTGCGCCGACAGAGATCGGTCTATCTGCGCGACGAGGGCGTGACCCCGGCCAACCGCAGCCGGATTGAAGCCGACTATCTCGACCTGCTTGCGGCCCTCAACCCCGTCTTCGCCACCCGGGACTGGCTCCTCGGAGACGCTCCGACCCGGGCAGACATCGGGCTGTTTGGCCCGCTGTTTCGCCATTTCGCCAGCGATCCGACACCCGCCGCCATCCTGCGTGACCGCGCGCCACGGGTCGCCGAATGGGTGGCGCGGCTCTGGGCCCTCGCGCCGGATCCCGACCGCACAGCCGCCCCCTTGCACCATGGGCCCGAAGACCTGCGCCCACTGCTGGACCTGGTCGAAAACCGCTTCCTGCCTGAGATGGCCGCCAACCAGTTGGCCGTGAGAGAAGGATCCCCGAGGACCCGCTACACCGATGCGGGCGTGACCTTCGCCTACCGCGCCAACCCCTATCGCGCCTGGCGACTGGATCGGCTGCAGGCGTCCTATGCGGCACTGGATCCTGCGGCCAGGGCCTCGCTTGGCCAGCACCTGGGCCCGGGCTCTGTCGCCACACTCGCTTTGCCGCCTGGGCCGCAGCCCATTGCCCCGCCGTCATCGCCCGGCGCCGTCGTCCGTGATCGCTGGTGGAGATAGCGGCCCGCCAAAGACACGCGGGATGGGTGAAAGTCCGCCCCGGACCATCCTGATCCGGAGATTATTGGCTTGACCATCATGGAAGCCCTCATTGCAAAGTACCGGGCCTCAGAAGGGCATCGGCCATCCAGCAGGACCCACGGCATGCGCATGATCGGAATGATCGCTCTGGTTTGCATGATCCTGAGCGCAGGGGGTGTCAGTTCGGCGGCCCCACCCGTCAGCCCGCCCGCGACAGGGGCCCGCCCCGCAAGGGCTGAGGTCCTGGCGCTCGGCAGCAAGGTCGCCGACTGGCAGCTCGCCCATATGGACCGCTTCGACTACACGCGGACGCACCTGCATAGCACGGTCGAACCGCTCGGCTGGATCCAGGGTACGCTGTATAGTGGCCTAGCCACTTTTGCCGAACGCTCGGGCGAGCCGCGCTTCAGCAAGGCGGTTCGGGATCACGGGGTCGCCCAGGCCTGGCAGCTGGGTCCCCGGCCCTATCACGCCGATGACCACGTGATCGGGCAGGCCTGGCTCGCCATCCACAAGCTCGACCGCGACCCGGCCAAGATCGCGGCCCTCCGCACCCGCTTCGATGCCATCCTGCAGAGCCCGCCGACCAACACCCTGGTGTTCGAGGACAATGTCGGTGAGCCGCCCTGCCAGACCCGCTGGTGCTGGAGCGATGCCCTGTTCATGGGCCCCGCCGCCTGGACCGAACTCAGCCTGGCCACCGGCGACCCGCGCTATGCCGCCTATGGAGACCGGGAGTTCTGGGTGGCGACGGACTATCTGTTCGACCCCAAGGAAGGGCTCTTCTTCCGCGATAGCCGCTATTTCGACCGGCGCGATGCGCAGGGCCGCAAGATCTTCTGGAGCCGGGGCAATGGCTGGGTTGTGGCCGGTCTGGTCAATGTGCTGAAAAGCCTGCCCGCCGACCACCCCTCACGGCCGCGCTACGAGGCCCTGCTGCAGCAGATGGCGACCACCCTTGTCCGGATTCAGAAGCCCGACGGATTCTGGTCCCCCTCCCTGCTCGCGCCGGAAGGCTCGCCCCCGGAATCGAGTGGAACAGCCTTTTTCGTCTATGGCCTCGCCTATGGCGTCAATACGGGCCTTCTGAAGGGGCCGGAATACCGGAAGGCCGCGGAACGGGGATGGACGGCCCTGGCGTCTTCCGTACAGGCGGACGGCAAGCTGGGCTGGGTGCAGCAGGTCGGCTATGCGCCGGAAGACGTCCTGCCGGACGACACCCAGCTCTATGGCGTCGGGGCCTTCCTGCTCGCAGCATCAGAAGCCGCGGGGCTGTAGGCGGACCGAGGTCTCGTCGCCCCAGCTGACGCGGCACACACAGCCAAGGCGAAACCTGGCCGGGCGGCAGCAATGATCGCCAGGCTCACGCAGCCCGCTCATCCTTCGCAGAGCAATAATAGGCAAGGTAGGACTGCTGGTCTGGTAATCGGGCGACCGTGTTCGCGACAGCCTCGCGCTGTGCCGCAAGGAAGCCTTCCAGTTCTTCGGGTGGCAGTTTCGTAGCAACGGGATGATAGGTCTCAGGCATGATGCCTTGACCCATCATCACCTGCACCCAGCTATTCTCGGCAAACAATTCTTCGTTGCGACGGAAAACACGGCCGGTTTCGCGGAACAGCTCGATCTTCTGTTCAAGACTTTCAGGAATCGGTAACGCCGCGCAATGCCGCCAAAAGGGCGAGTCGCGGCGCTCAGTCACCTTGTAATGCAAAACAAGGAAATCGCGTATTTGATACATGTCTGCAAATTGCTGTTCATTGAATTCAGCAATATCTCGTTCGCTCACCTTACCATTTGGCAGCATCCGGATGATCCGGAGGATCGCCCGTTGAATAAGATGGATCGAGGTGGACTCCAGCGGCTCCATAAAGCCGCCCGAAAGCCCGACAGCTATACAATTGCGGTGCCACTGCTTGCGCCGCGCGCCCGTTGTAAAGCCGATAACATTGGGCTTGGTCAGAACCTCGCCTTCGACTGAACCGAGCAGCCGGTCAAGGGCCGCGTCCTTGTCCAGATAGCGGCTGCAATAGACGATCCCGTTACCCTGGCGGTGCTGCAACGGAATGCGCCATTGCCACCCGGCGTCATGGGCAATGGCGCGCGTGTAGGGAACGGGGGGGCGCACACTGGCCGTTTGCACCGCAATCGCTGAATCGCAGGGCAGATAATGACTCCAGTCATCATAGCCGGCGTGCAGCGCGCCTTCGATCAGCAACGCGCGAAATCCGGTGCAGTCTATGAACAGATCACCTTCGACGCGCCGGTCACCGTCGAGGCAAAGCGCTGCGATATTGCCGGTCGTCCCGTCCAGCTCAACCCTGGCAATCTTGCCTTCAATACGCGTGGCCCCTTCCCCCTCGGCCATCTTGCGCAAGAAGGCCGCATAGAGCGTAGAGTCCAGTTGATACGCATAGTTCATCCGCTCGTCCGGCAAGTGTGCGAACTTGCCCTCCAGCGCGGCCTTCAGCTCAAGACAATAGTCGTCATAGCTGTGAACATGCCCTTTGGTCAGTCCGTGCATCCAGAAATGCTGAAATCCGGCGGACCAATGATCCTTGCCCGTCGTACCAAAGGAATGGAAGTAGCTCTCGCCGACGTCCTTCCAGTTCTCAAACTTGATACCGAGCTTAAAGGTCGCCTGCGTGGCGCGCATGAAGTCCGCCTCGCCGATCCCAAGCAAGCGATTGAACAAGACGATCGGCGGGATGGTGCTTTCGCCGACACCGATCGTGCCGATGGCATCGGATTCCACCAGCGTGAGGTCGATGGCATCGCCCAGGGTTCGCGCAAGCGCAGCCGCCGTCATCCAGCCGGCCGTTCCGCCGCCTGCAACCACGATACGTTGCTTCTGGTAAGCATGGGTCATCGGCTGAGTGCCCTTAGCAAGAAGGCGCGCAAGCGGCCTGCAGTCTCTGCGGTCAAGGTGTCCAGAACGCCGCGCGCTTCTGACGGAATATGATCGTGCAGGGCGGGCGTGTTGTTGAACACGTAGTGTTCAAACAGTTCACGCCAGATCGCCCGGTCCTCGGGCGACAAGTCGCGAATGGTGAGGATCGCATGGTTGAGCGCATCCTGGGGCTGGCCCAAGAAGCGGGGCGTATCGCGCCACCAGTAATTCAGCAGAATATTGAACTTTGCCAGGCCCTCGACGTGATGCCACCACATCGACGGAATGAACAGAGCGTCACCGGGCTCAAGTTCAGCGACCTGTGCGTGGCGTAACGCCTCGGCAAAATTCGGGTAGGCCCCAAAATCAGGGCGGTGAAAATCAATCAAACTCACAGCCCGGCCGGCTGGCGTATTGTCGATCGGACCCAGATAAAGGTTGGAAAACTGGGCGGGCGGGAACAGCGTAAAACGACGACGACCCGCAACACAACATGCCAGGTTGTCCGGGAAATCATTGTGGGCCGCGATGCGGGTCGGCGTCCCGATCCAAAGGCTTTTCAGCGTATCGCGCGACCCCAAATCGAGGCTGTTTTCCTGGTCCACGACCGTGAAATGCCCCGGCACATCAATAGACCCGAGATACATCGACGGTGGATCGGCGCGGCCTTCATTGGCGTCAATACTGCCAAATATATCGGACAGCTTTCCCCGTGCCGTTTGAAAGTTCATCGCCATGCTATCGGTGTAGAACATGCGGCCATCATGGCCCGGAGGACCAACCGACACCGAGAAGGGCACGTCGCGCGCGCGGTCCAGCAAATAGGCGCGCGCCGCGCGGGGGGATTGCAGTCCGGCCTTCACAAGCGGCCAGTGTTCGACGAGGCCGCGGATCACGAAAGGCGTGCGGGCCGTCTTCAACAGGGCGTCAAGCGCCGGTGCGTCGCCCGCTTCGCGCTCTTCGACCGTTTCCATTCCGGCAAAAATTGAAGGGGCGGACTCAGCCAAGGGTCAACTTGGCGTTCTTGCGAGCAACCAGATCGCTGAAGTTGGACAGTGAGGCCACGGCCATGAAGATCGGCAGAAGGTAACCGCGGGCCTGAAGTTCACCCAGGTCTCCGCCGCCGAGCGTGGAGAGCCGCTCCTCGGCAATAATATGATAGCCGACGAGTGAGTTACGAGACCCGTCCTTCAAGGGAACCTCCAGCGAAAAGGGCTCAAGCAGCTCGAGGCGTTCCAAAGTGTCGCAGAACTCTGGCGTTTGCCGGTACCCCTCATCAAGCTCGGCAAGCTGCGTGGCCACCGCTTCAAGATAGGGCGTCGGCTTCCCGGCTTCATCAAACACGCGCATGCCTTCGCCTGTCGTGGAGATACGGGGACTGGCGGTGTCGATATGAACCTGTGCGATGTCGCTTTCTGATGCCGGTCTGCCGATCAGGAACGGCTGAATGGTTTGAGACATTGGGCGATATCGAGCATCCCAACGCTCGCCCTGCAGGAACAGGTTTTCGCCGTTCTCGAAGCCAAACAACGCCAGGGGCGAAAACTTCCGACTGGTAATGTCCCGACGGAAGACGATGGGATAACTGGCCTGGACGTCGCGAAACTCAGCCGGGGTTGTCAGGCACCCCATGATATTGTCACCAAATCTCGCACTGGCCCCCGTGTGGATTCTTAGGTCAGCGTGCTGGGCTGGATCGAGGATCTGGTGGCTGCTCATTTTGGGATTGCGTCTCCAGGGGCCACTTTAGCTGGGGTCTGTGATTGGGCGGCGGTGAAATAGGCGCGATTGGTCGGCAAGGCCGTTGTTATCAGACGCGCTTTTTCGCGCACCTCTACCAATCTTGATAAGGCCGCAGCGGACGGCGGTCCAGCATCCGGCGTCTTCGCCGGTCGCATGCCATAAAGAACATATTGCTGACTGGCTGGAGAGAACATTTCCTCTACACGGGGGAGATCCCACAGAGATGGCGGTTGATCTTCCCATACAGCGAGTTGCTGCTTCAATTGCTCTGGTATGGTCTCGGGTACCCGTTGCGCGCGCCAGTAGGGCTCGTCGCGGCGACTGAGGACATAGTGCAGCTTGAGAAAGTCGACGATCCGGTCCCAGCGATAGCGGAAGAGTTCGTTGAAGCGCGCAGCATGGATATCCATCACGTCGCGGCGGGTCGGGAAATTGTCGACCAACGCCTTGAGCGACAGCTCAATGAGGACAATTGCTGAGGCCTCAAGCGGTTCGATAAAGCCAGCCGATAGGCCGATTGCAACGCAGTTGCGCTCCCAGAATTTGGCACGATGCCCGGTCTTGAAGGAAAGCTGACGGATATTGAGTCTATCAGCGGCAAGACTGGAGACTTTTGTGCGCACGTAGTCGCGCAAGACCTCTTCAGCTTCACGATCACTCAAAAACTCGGACGCATAAACGCAGCCAATTCCGCGCCGCGTCGGCAAGGCGATATCCCAAAGCCAGCCCGCCCGGTGTGCCGTTCCGATCGTTTGCGCAGCGATGGGGGCATCACTGTCGACCGGCACCTGAACGGCCAAGGCTCGATTGTTGAACGAAACATCAGAGCGGTCGACCCAATCGACCTTGCAGTGCTTGTCGATCAACAGGGCCGCCTGGCCAGAGCAATCAATAAAGAGATCACCCGAAACTGACGACTGATCTTTCAGCTCAAGCGCGGCAATGTCCCCGTCCTGTGCGGTGACAATGCCGACAACTTCGCCGGCAATATGGGTCACACCCAGCCTTGTCGTCGCATGGCGGGCGAGCAAGGCGGCAAACTTGCCCGCATCGAGATGATAGCCATAGTTCAATGCCGCGGCGTAGTCGGGCATCGAACGCTGTCGAGGGGCCAGGTGATGGGCACATGCCGCATGCTGCGGGCTCATGGCCGCGGCAAACGGCGTACCTGATCCGCTCGCCCGCCAGGCCGCCAGCAGGTCGCGCATGTCGGATGCAGGTGGCGGGCTGAAGGGGTGCAAGTAGCTGTCGCCGGCCGAGCCATCTACCCAGCCATCAAACCGGGAGCCCTGCTTGAAGGAGGCATCGCACGCGCTCAGAAACTCCGTTTCCGAGATGCCGATCGTGGCCAGAGTTTCGCGCATCGTAGGCCAGGTGCCTTCGCCAACGCCGATTGTCGGAATGTTGGGCGCTTCGACCAGAGTGACAGACAGGTCGGGTCGCCGGGCCGCCACAAGGCATGCGGACAGCCACCCCGCCGTGCCGCCTCCCACGATAACAACCTGATGAATCGGACCCGTCATCGCGCCTAATTCTAAACCCGATAAATGCGAGTTAAAGAGAAAAGAACCACATTGCACATGCAATGTGGTTCTCCTCAGTCCACTACTCTTAGTTCGTCAGTATATTTAGTAGGTGTAACGAACACCGAACGAATAACGCGAGTATCCAGGCGCCGCAAAGAAGATCGCGCGATCATTTCGACGAACGCCAGTGCGATCTTCATTCAGGACGTTGATCCCTTCGAAGAAAGCCGTGAAACCCTTGCGGAACTCGTAGCTCGCACTGGCATCAAACTGCCCATAGGACTTGATGTAGTATGGGTCCTGATCCTTGCCGGCCAGGAACTTGTCGCGCCAGTTATAGGCAACCCGTGCCTGAAGACCGTTCTTGTCGTAGAAGGCAACCGCGTTTGCACTATCGCTTGCGCCGGTAATTGCAAACTGGGTGGTTGTCCAAGGCAGGGTGTTGTCGAAAGACGTATCACTGTCGACAATGGTATAGTTCAGGATCGCGCCAAATCCGGTGTCCCCGAAATTGTGCGTGATGGCAAACTCCCAGCCACTCAGGCGCGCTTCCTGATCACTGTTGGAAGGCTGTGTGAAGGTGAAGGCCACATCGGGATCTGCCGGTCGGCCGATAATGCCACCCGCTGTACCGACGCCCGCGACATAGTCGGCCGAGCGATTGACGCGGACCCAGTTCACGATCTGATCGAACGACGCATTGGCTCCCAAGGCAGCACGCGCAGCGACGGCCGCTGCACCTTGTGATGGGTCATTCAAATCAAACAACGGCGTTTGGGTGGTGCCATTGGCGATGAAGTTTTTGACCTTCTTGTCGAAGCGGCCAACCGACACATAGCTGGTGCGGGCATAATACCACTCAGCCGAGAGATCGATATTCTCGGACTTGTAAGGCTCGAGAGCCGGGTTGCCGGCGCTGGCCTGGCTGCCACCGGCACCCACCCGCAGAGGCTGGCCCAGGGTAATGCCGCCCTGCATGCTGGCATAATCCGGGCGAGTGATCGTCTGGCTGTACGATGCACGCACCTTGACGTTGTCGATCGGCGAAAAATCAACATCGACGGCCGGCAGCCAGTTTTTGTATTCGCCCTTAAGCGTCGAGAAGCCGGTGCCCGGAGCTTGGACCAGGCTGATCTCGTTTTGCGCAACCCAAACTGTGCCCGTCGGAATTGACGCAAGCGCCTTGGAGGTAATCTTGGTTTCCTCGTAGCGCACACCGAGCCTCACATTGAGGTCTTTGCCATTCGGCATCTCAAACGCGTGCAGCGACTGGATCCACGGCGTGAGCGACTTTTCGGTGATGCGCCGGTCCGTCGAGTAAGGGGCCAGGCACGTATCGCCAGGGGCAACATTACAAATGCCCAGTCGCGTATCGAGCAGCTTGATCAGCTCTTTGGTGTTGATCTGGAAATAGGTCGGAATGACACCTGCGCCATTCGATCCGCTCATGCCCGACAGGTCACCCGGCAGACCGCGCGGCGTGAAGAGGGAGTCAGGCGTATCGGCTGCCGACAGGGTTCCGCCCCAAGTGTCGTTCTGGATCACACCGAACGCCGTACGAACCTCATTTTCAATATAGCCCACGCCGAAGTCGAGGCTCTTGATGAATGAGGAATCGAAGTCGTAACCGCCGTTCAGGTTGATCTGATCGATCGTGTCTTTCATGTAGGCGTTACGGAACGCGTTGCCCGCAGGCCGAATGTTCGCGGCGTCGATCCCGGCACCCGGATGCATGGTCACGGAGAGGACCGGCATA
>NZ_QAII01000022.1 GCF_003060965.1 Caulobacter sp. HMWF025
CACCTCGACCGCCTCCCCTCGCCGCTTGGCGAGATCCTGCTGGTCACCGACCAGACCGGCGCGGTGCGAGCCCTGGATTTCCATGACTATGCCCCGCGCATGCTGCGGCTGCTGCACCGGCACTATGGCGAGCCTCATCTGGACGATGGCCCGGCGCCCGCCAGCGTAAGGGCGGACCTTTCGGCCTATTTCGAGGGTGATCTTGCGGCCCTTGTCGCCATCCCCTGGGCCACCGGCGGCACGGCGTTCCAGCGACAGGTCTGGACCGCCCTGACCACGATCGCGCCTGGCACGACCGCGACCTACGCCGCCCTCGCGGCGCAGATCGGCAGACCCACCAGCATGCGGGCCGTCGGCGCGGCCAACGGCGCCAATCCCATAGCCATCCTCGTGCCCTGCCATCGGCTGATCGGCGCGACCGGTGCCCTGACCGGCTATGCCGGCGGGCTGCAGCGCAAGGCCTGGCTGCTACGGCACGAGGGCGTCACCCTCTAGGCGATCATCCCGCCGTGCAGCACCAGCCGGCCGGCATTGAAGAACGGCAGGCTGAGCGTCAGGCCGATCAGGATCTCGAACACCAGATTGCCGGTCTCGGCCCGGGCCGAAACGCCGTCGCGGCGAATGGCGACGACACGGCCCAGGGCAGAGCCGAACCAGGCCAGCGCCAGGGCAAAGGCCATCGCCGCCCCGACCGACGGCTGGTAGCCGAGGTAAAGCGCAGCCCCGCCGTGGGCCAGCACCAGCAGCCCGCCGAACGCCCGCGCCTGGACCCGGTTGTCCGGCCCCGCCGCCTGCACGCCGACATCGGCCAGCGGTCTGGCCAGGGCCATGCCCCCGAAGGCTCCGCCGATCACACAGGCGATGACGGCCATCAGCAGCGACAGGGCGTAGTTCGACATGCGCAGGGCGCTCCAAAAGGTCAGATCAGGCCGGCGTGTGGCAGACGGCCTCGACATTGAACCCGTCGGGGTCGAGCACGAAGGCGCCATAATAGTCTGGATGGTAATGTGGGCGAAGTCCGGGCGGACCGTTGTCGCGCCCGCCGGCGGCCAGGGCCTCGGCATGGAACGCCTCGACCATCGCGCGGCTCGAGGCCGCAAAACAGACATGCAGCCGGCCGAAGGTGTCGCCGCCGCCGGAGATCCAGAACTGCGGCCGCGTCACGCCATAGCCGGTGGCCTCGACACCGCCGCTGTGCTCCGGCGGAACGGTGTAGAGACGCTTGATCCCCAGCGGGGCCAGGGCCCGGTCGTAGAAATCGACGGCGCGCTGAAAATCGGTGACGCCGAACCCCAGGTGATCGAACATTTCCCGCCCTTTCTTAACCGTCATCGCAAAAACTTCGCGGGGCCCGTCCTTGACTCCCCCGGGGGGCGGACCTAACTCAAGCGCCTCGTTGGCACTCAAGGGGGTAGACTGCTAACAGCAGCGCTTCCCTCGCCGGCGACCCCTTTTATCGATAACCGTCCCGACGGAGAACAACCATGAAATTTCGTCCCCTGGGCGACCGCGTCCTCGTGAAGCGCGTCGAAGAAGAAACCAAGACCAAGGGCGGGATCATCATCCCTGACACCGCCAAGGAAAAGCCGCAGGAAGGCGAAGTCGTCGCCGTCGGCCCCGGTGCCCGCAACGACAAGGGTGACGTTGTCGCCCTCGACGTGAAGGCCGGCGATCGCATCCTGTTCGGCAAGTGGTCGGGCACCGAAGTGAAGGTCGATGGTCAAGACCTGCTGATCATGAAGGAAAGCGACGTTCTGGGCGTGGTCGAGGCCTAAGCCCTCCTCCGTCCGAACGACTTTCCAACTCCAATTTCTCTTTAAGAAGGGCTCATACACATGGCCGCTAAAGACGTTTATTTCTCCTCGGACGCGCGCGACAAGATGCTGCGCGGCGTCAACATCCTCGCCAATGCGGTGAAGGTGACCCTCGGCCCCAAGGGTCGTAACGTCGTGATCGAAAAGTCCTTCGGCGCCCCGCGCTCGACCAAGGACGGCGTCTCGGTCGCCAAGGAAATCGAACTGGCTGACCGCTTCGAGAACCTCGGCGCGCAGATGATCCGCGAAGTCGCCAGCAAGACCAACGACAAGGCCGGCGACGGCACCACCACCGCCACCGTCCTGGCGCAAGCCATCGTCCAGGAAGGCCTCAAGTCGGTTGCCGCCGGCATGAACCCGATGGACCTGAAGCGCGGCATCGACAAGGCGGTCGGCATCGTCGTCGCCGAGATCAAGGCGTCGTCGAAGAAGGTCACCACCAACGCTGAAATCGCGCAGGTCGGCACCATCTCGGCCAACGGCGACAAGGAAGTGGGCGACATGATCGCTCGCGCCATGGACAAGGTCGGCAACGAAGGCGTCATCACCGTCGAAGAAGCCAAGACCGCCGAGACCGAACTCGACGTCGTCGAAGGCATGCAGTTCGACCGCGGCTACCTGTCGCCCTACTTCATCACCAACCCCGACAAGATGGAAGTTCAGCTCGAAGAGCCGCTCATCCTGCTGTTCGAAAAGAAGCTCTCCTCGCTGCAGCCGCTGCTGCCGGTGCTGGAAGCCGTCGTCCAGTCGGGCCGTCCGCTGGTGATCATCGCCGAGGACGTCGAGGGCGAAGCCCTGGCCACCCTGGTGGTCAACAAGCTGCGCGGTGGCCTGCGCGTCGCCGCCGTCAAGGCTCCGGGCTTCGGCGACCGCCGCAAGGCCATGCTGGAAGACATCGCCATCCTGACCGGCGCGCAGGTCGTGTCGGAAGACCTCGGCATCAAGCTCGAGAACGTTTCGCTCGAAATGCTCGGCAAGGCCAAGAAGGTCTCGATCACCAAGGACGACACCACCATCGTCGACGGTATCGGTGAGAAGGACGCGATCGAAGCCCGTATCGCCCAGATCAAGCGCCAGATCGAAGACACCACCTCGGACTACGACAAGGAAAAGCTGCAAGAGCGTCTGGCCAAGCTGGCCGGCGGTGTTGCCGTGATCCGCGTCGGCGGCTCGACCGAAGTCGAAGTGAAGGAAAAGAAGGACCGCGTTGACGACGCCCTGAACGCGACCCGCGCGGCCGCCGACGAAGGCATCGTCCCCGGTGGCGGCACCGCCCTGCTGAAGGCCTCGCAAGCCCTGGTGGGCCTGACCGGCGACAACGCCGACCAGACCGCCGGCATCGCCATCGTCCGTCGCGCCCTGCAGGCCCCGATCCGTCAGATCGCCGAGAACGCCGGCGTTGAAGGCTCGATCGTGGTCGGCAAGGTCCTGGAAAGCACCAGCGCCTCGTTCGGCTTCAACGCCCAGACCGAGCAGTATGTCGACCTGGTCGCCGACGGCGTCATCGACCCGGCCAAGGTTGTCCGTACGGCTCTGCAAGACGCCGCCTCGGTGGCCGGCCTGCTGATCACCACCGAAGCCGCCATCGTCGAAGCGCCCAAGAAGAGCGCTCCGGCCGGTGGCCCTCCGGGCGGCATGGGCGGCATGGGCGACATGGATTTCTAAAAAGTCCGGTCAGCCTTCGCTGAACCAACAAGAGAAGGGCGGAGCCGCAAGGCTCCGCCCTTTTTCTTTGGTCGGTGCGGCATGAGGCGGCGGCGACAGTCCCTCTCTCATAGAGAGAGCGACTGTCTGGATCGTCAAGCGATGCCAAGCCTCGTCCGCCCCCTTGCAGACATTCGCTTTCACGCCTCATCTGCGCTTTCAACCACCGCAGGCGACGACCCTATGCTCACCACTATGCGCCTGACGTTCATGTCTGAGGACGTCAAGGCGGCGATGGATCAGACGGTCGAAGCGTTCGGGATTTCGCTCGCTCGTCTCGCCGAACTTGAGCCCCGTTTCGAGAAGATCAGTGAACTGGCGTTTTGCTTCGGCGTTGCGCATCCGGTCATGCAGCCGCCAGGCAAGGGTCGCGCCAGCTATTCGCGCGACAGTGGCGTCTTCTTTACCGAGGCCTACCTCGAATATGACGCGTGGATCGGTGCCCGTTGGGCTGATCGTGTCCGTGCGGTAGCAAAGGCCAGTCAGGCGGCACTCTCATCTGTTCACAAGACGCGGTTGACGCCTGACGAGCGGTCGAGCCTGTCACGACTGATCGAGACCGTGGCGGAACAGTTGGCGGTTTCTCCTCCCCAGCCCTTGCTCTCGCTCAAGCCTGTCTACGCTTTTGAAAATGGGTCGGGACAAAGGCCATCCATCGGCTTCCAGCCTCCAAGTGCCTTTGAGGCCGAAGTGTTCAAACAAGGGATTGTCGCGCTCCAGCCGCACAAGATTCACGCCTATCTCCAGCGGCTCGAGGATGCCGTGCGAGCCCCTGAGACGCTTAAGCTCTACAAGCGCCAAGATGGACGGTTGCTGTATCGTGAAGCCTGGGCCGACGGCGAAAATGTCGTCGAGCATGTCGGCGTCTACGGCGAACGGGGCTCTACCTCGCAACATGCGGCGTCAGGGCCGGTTCGGCAGCGAGAGGTGATGGAGGCCATAGCTGCAGAGGCGAAGGCTGACGGCTTTGCGGCTGTTCCGGAAACGAAGCACATCGGCCTTTTGGTCAGCAAGGCAATCACTGGAGCGGGCACAAAGCGACATCTTCGTCAGCGACACGCGCTGGAGGACTTTCTGAACGAACTGACCGGGTGGCGCGGCCTTGGTCATTGCGACGGAGGATCGATCGGCTCCGGGTCAATGGAAGCCTTCTGTCTGGTGGTTGACTACAAGATCGCGGCGGAAGTCATCGAGCGTGAACTCGCGGGTTCACAGTTCAACGATTTCGTCGTGAGCCGAGTGAGCCAGTAGCAGGGCGAAAAGGTCGCCGGCCGCCCACAGTGGAATCCCGAAAGTTCCCTTCGGGGCGCGGCCCCACACCGCCAAATACCTTGTCATCCCGGCCGGACGCCCGTGAGGGCGGGAGCGCCGGGACCCAGGGGCGACGGCAGTGAGGCACTCCCTGGGTCCCGGCGCTCCGCTACGCTACGGCCGGGATGACAAGGGAATTGAATCTGGTGGAGCGTGTCCTGTTCTACCCGGCCCATGTTCACGCTCCCCCCGCCCTCTCTCCAAGAGAGAGGGACCAGACGAGCCGAAGACCGGAACGATCGGTTGACGCCGCCCTCGCGCCCGGCCAAGCAGCAGCCATGTTCCGCCAGCGCCCCGATGCCGATCTGATCGTTCAAGGCTGGGTCATCGGCGTGATGGTCGAGGTGGCAGGCGAGCCCTATCCGGTGCGGCACTATTTCGGGGTCGGCAAGGCCGACCGGGCCCAGGCCGAGTGGTCGGCCGTGGACCGGGCGCTGGAGGCCGGCGGCGTGGCGTCCAGCCCGTTCCGGGGCGTCGAGCCGGTCGAGGCCCTGCGCGAGATCGTCGCCTACCGGATGGTCGAGCTGGGCCTCAGACCGGGCGAAACCCGGGCCCTCGGCGACAAGTTTCCCCGCCGCTGGCTGCCGGTCTGAGACCCTGAAACCCTACTGCCCGTAACGGTCGGGGCGGCGGGGCTGGGTGTGGCCGCGGCTGTTGACGCGGGGCCCCTGGTCATAGGCCTCGCCCGGAACCGGCCCACGATAGCTGTCATGACCCTGCGGCCTGTCGGGGCCCGGCATCGGCAGGGCACCCTGCGGGTGCCAGCCGCCGCCCACGCCGTAGCGGACATTGGAGCCGTAATACCCGCCACCGCTCTGATCGCCATAAGACGCGTCGCCATAGGCGCTGCGGCTCTCATAGCCATAGCTGTAGCCGCTCTGGCTCGACTCGTAGACCGCGCTGCCGGAGACGTCGCGGCTGTCATGGAGGACCTGGCTGCTGCCATAGGCCCCGGCATCATGGCCCCGGACCTCACAGTCACAGCCATGGGCCGGCATCGGCCGGACGGGCTCGACATAGACGCGGCGCAGCTCGGGAAGCGGGGCCGGCATCGGACGCTCGATATAGACGGGACGGTCGATCACGCGGTCCACATAGACCGGACGGTCGACGACCTTCTCGACCACCCGGTCGACGGGCACTTCGACCCGGCGCTCGACCACCTTTTCGACGATGCGGTCCACAGGACGGTCGACCGGCACCTCGACGCGGCGCTCGACGATCTTCTCGACAATGCGATCCACGGGGCGGTCAACGGGACGGTCCACATAGACAGGCTTTTCCACGATGCGCTCGACGGGCCGTTCGACGATCTTTTCCACGATCCGGTCCACGGGAACCTCGACCCGGCGCTCGACGATTTTCTCGACCACGCGGTCCACCGGCCGGTCGACATAGACGACCTTCACGGGCGCGGGACGACGCTTGACGACCTTGCGCTTCACAACCGGCTTGGCAGGCTTGCACAGGCAGGCGGGATAGCCGTCGGCCAGGGCCGGGCGGATCGCGACCGGCGCGGTGGCACCAGCGAGGGCTGCCATGGAGCCGACGAGCAGAAGGGTCTTGAGGGTCATGGTCACGCCTTGGAAGGTCAAACACGCAGGACTGTGCCGTTTTGCGACAGCAGACCGCTCGCGCCGCAAGCCCGGGGCCAGACCGGAGGTCGTGCCGCCGCGATCTTGCCGCTTGGCGGGCGGCGCAGTTTCCCGCATCCTCTTCCGAACAAGCGTTTGAGCGCAAAGTGGGGGAAACCATGTCCAAGATGATGCCGGTTCGCCGGGTCCTGACCGGCCTCGGCCTGACCGCCGGCCTGCTGCTGGGCGGGGCCGCCTGCGCCCAGACGCCGGCGACGGCTTCGGCCAATGACTACGGCAAGGCCGAGTCGTGGCTGTGCCTGCCGGGCCGGGCCGACGCCTGCGCCGCCGACCAGACCACGACGGTCGTCGCCACTGACGGCAAGGCCAGTATCGAGACCTTCAAGCCCGCCGAAGCCCCGCCGATCGACTGCTTCTATGTCTATCCGACGGTCTCGACCGATCCGGGCCCCAACAGCGACATGAGCATCGACGAGGCCGAACGCTCGGTGGTCAACCAGCAGCTGGCGCGCTTTGCCGCCCAGTGCAAACTCTATGCGCCGATGTATCGCCAGATCACCCTGGCGGCCCTGCGCAAGGTGATGATGGGCGGCCAGGGGGGCGATGCTGCCCTCGCCTATGGCGACGTCCGCGACGCCTGGAACCACTATATGACCCACCAGAACAACGGCCGCGGCGTCGTCCTGATCGGTCACAGCCAGGGCTCGCGGATGATCCTGCAGCTTCTGAAGGAAGAGATCGACGGCAAGCCGGCCCAGAAGCAGATGGTGTCGGCCCTGATCCTCGGGATGAACACGCCCGTCGATACGGCCGGCAACTACGGCTCGATCCCGTCCTGCAGCAACGCCGGCCAGACGGGCTGTCTGGTGTCCTACGTCTCGTTCCGGACCACCGCGCCGCCGCCGGCCAACAGCCGCTTCGGCCGCACCGATCCTCAAGGCCTGCGCTCGGCCTGCGTCAATCCGGCGGCCCTGCTGGCCGGCAAGGGCCAGGCCGACCCGGTGGTGCTGGGCTCGTATTTCAGCGCGCTCGGCATGGGCAGCTCGGCGGCGACGCCCAAGCCCTGGGCCAAGGGTCTTAAGGTCACCACCCCGTTCGTGGCGACGCCGGGCCTGGTCTCGGGCCACTGCGTCAGCGCCGGCGACTTCACCTACCTGTCGGTGGACGTCAACGCAGACCCCGCCGACCCCCGGGTCGACGAGATCACCGGCGACATCCTGATCTTTGGCCAGCCGCTGAAGGACTGGGGCCTGCACCTGATCGACGTCAATCTGGCCATGGGTGATCTGGTGGCCCTGGTCGGCGAGCAGTCGAAGGCTTACGGCACCCGATAGACCCGGATGCAGGGCCGCGAGGCGGGTCCGGTGGACCAGCCTCGCGGCAGAGCCCTATTTGGACACGGTCCTGAACACGGTGGCCCCGAGCAGCAGCACGACCACGAAGCCGATCAGGAACAGGAAGAACAGGATCTTGGCGATGCCGGCGGCAGCCCCCGCGATCCCGGTGAACCCCAGGGCCCCGGCGATCAGGGCGACAACGGCAAGAATGATGGCCCACTTCAGCATGGCAGTTTTCCTTCGACGGGAAGCCGGCAGCGCTTCTGCGGAAACAACCCTCCAGACCGTGCGGCGTTCCTTGTCTTCGCCGCCGTCCACCGGTAACCGATAGTCATGGCGTCCAAGCCCGAAAACCCGACCGAACCCTTCAAGCGCGCCCTGGCGCACGCCGCGCGCTCGCTTGCCGAAACGCCGGACCTCGAGGTCGTCTTCTCGGGCGACGGGCCCCAGCTGCTGGGCAAGCGGGCGATCCTGCCGCATCCGCCGCGCGACCTGAACAGCCGCGAGGCCGCCCGGATCCGGGGGCTGGCCGACCAGATGGCCCTGCGCCTGGCCCATCATGACGCCGTCGCCCATGCCCGCGCGCGGCCCAGTTCCCCCGACGGCCAGGCGGCCTTCGAGTCGATTGAGCAGGCCCGGCTGGAGGCCATCGGGGCCAATGCCATGGGCGGTGTGCGCGGCAACCTCACCGCCGCCCTCGAGGCCCGCCTCGAAAAGCAGGGCCTGACTCGCAATGTGGCGCTGGACCGCCAGTCCGCGCCGATGGCCGAGATCCTCGGCCTGATGGTGCGCGAGCGCCTGACCGGCGATGCGCCCCCCGAAGGCGCCCGGGCCCTGGTCGATATCCTGCGCAACGACATCGAGCTGAAGGCGGGCAAGGACCTCGACCGCCTCGCCGCCGCCATCGACGACCAGGCGGCCTTCGCCCGGGTGACGCGCGAGATCCTGCGCGACCTCGACCTCGGCGAAGAGCTGTCCGACGCCAGCGAGACCTCGGACGAGGAAGAAGGCCAGGAAGACCAGCCGACCGAAAACTCCGACGAGGACGAAGGTGAAGGCGAGGGCGAACAGTCCGAGGGCTCCTCGCCCCAGGAGTCCGAGGCCTCGGACCGCGACACCGAAGCCGGTGACGAGGAAATGGTCCAGTCCGAGCAGGAGGGCGAGCCCGAGGACACCGAGGAGGCGCCGGAAATGGGCGACGGCGCCAAGCCGGCCCGTCCGGACAGTGGCCCGGCCCAGCCCGGAGAGCCGGCCTACAAGATCTTCACCAATGCCTATGACGAGGTGGTGCCGGCCGAAGACCTCTGCGACGCCGAGGAACTGACCCGCCTGCGCGCCTATCTGGACCAGCAGCTGTCGGCCCTCTCCAGCGTGGTGTCGCGCCTCGCCAACAAGCTGCAGCGCCGGCTGCTGGCCCAGCAGAACCGGGCCTGGACCTTCGATCTCGAGGAAGGGATGCTGGACGTCGCCCGCCTGACCCGGGTGATCATCGATCCCACCGCGCCCCTCTCGTTCAAGCAGGAAGAAGACCAGGAGTTCCGCGACACGGTCGTCACCCTGCTGATCGACAATTCCGGCTCGATGCGCGGTCGTCCGATCATGGTGGCGGCCGTCTGCGCCGACATCCTGGCCCGCACGCTGGAGCGCTGCGGGGTCAAGACCGAGGTGCTGGGCTTCACGACCCGGGCCTGGAAGGGTGGCACCAGCCGCGACGAATGGGTCAAGGCCGGCAAGCCGCCGTCGCCGGGTCGCCTGAACGACCTGCGCCACATCATCTACAAGGCCGCCGATTCCCCCTGGCGCCGGGCCCGCAAGAATCTGGGCCTGATGATGCGCGAGGGCCTGCTGAAGGAAAACATCGACGGCGAGGCCCTGATGTGGGCCCACCAGCGCCTGGTCGGCCGGCCCGAAGCTCGCCGCATTCTGATGGTGATCTCCGACGGCGCACCGGTGGACGACTCCACCCTGAGCGTCAATTCGGGCCACTATCTGGAGCGCCACTTGCGTCAGGTCATCGCCGAGATCGAGGACAAGAGCCCTGTCGAGCTGATCGCCATCGGCATCGGTCACGACGTGACCCGCTACTATCGCCGGGCCGTGACCATCGTCGATGTCGAGCAACTGGGCGGCGTGCTGGTGGAACAGCTGGCCTCGCTGTTTGACGAGGAACCCCGGGCGATGAAGAAGGCTCGCGGCCTTCTGGCGCCCCTGCCGACCGTGCAGGCCCAGGCTCCCAAGCCGGCGCGCAAGGTTCCCGCGTGATCCGAGCCGGATCGTCGATCGGCCTGGTCGTCGGCCTCGGCCTCCTGGCGGCCTGTGCGCCCCGCCCTGCACCGGCACCACCCCTGCCGGCCGCCCCGGTGAAGGCCGGCCCCGACATCGTGCTTCAGACCGTCGCGGTCCCTCTGGATGCGTCCGATCCGGGCCGAACGATGCTGGAAGGCTTCAGCTATGCGGGCGGCATCGCCATCACCAGCCCGCAGACGACCCGCCTGCACGGCCTCTCCGACATGGCGATCGCCGGAGACGGGACCCTGCAGGCCGTTACCGATAATGGCGACCGCGTCTCGGCCCGCCTGAAGCTGGACGAGGCCGGGCGGCTGGTCGGCCTGACCGACGGCAAGCTGGAGCCCTTCCGGGATCCCGAGGGCCAACCGCTACAGGGCAAGGATGCGGGCGATGCCGAGGGGATCGCCATCCTGGCCAATGGCGACCGGCTGGTCAGCTTCGAGCACCAGCACCGCATCTGGCTGTATCCGGCCCTGCCCGACGGGGGCTGGGGCCCGCCCCGCCGCGCGCCCATGCCGTCGACCATCTTTCCTGACAATGAAGGCATGGAGGCCATCGCCGCCTACCCGGTGGCCGGCCCGGACGCCTATCTGGTCGGCGGCGAGGAAGGCGAGCTGTGGCTGTGCCGGCTGTCGACCACCTGCCAGTCAATCGCGCCCCAGCCCGGTCCGGACTTCCTCTGGGGGCTGACAGCGATGACGGCCTTCGACGGCAAGGCCGTAGCCACCCTGCACCGCAGCTACGACCCGATCCGTGGCTGGCGCGGCTTGCTGCGCTTTGTTGCCGATCCCCTGGCCCCATCGACCCGGCAGGTTCAGTTCGCCAGCCTGCATATCGACGGCTCGACCACGCGGGACAATTTCGAGGGCGTGGTACTCAGCCGTGCCCCCTCTGGGGCGACGCGCGTCTATCTGCTGTCGGACGACGGGGCTCTGCCGGGCGAGCGGACCCTGCTGATGGCGTTCGACTGGACCCCGCCCCCACCGCCGCCGCCCCAGCCGGCGAGGCCGGCAAAGAAGCCGCCGAAACGCCGCTAGGGCCCTTTGCCCTCCAGCTTGCGGGCCTCGCAGACCCAGCTGCACCGCATCGCAGCAACGGCCGGAATTAACTGTGCGATGCAACATTATCGTTGATCACCCAGAAAAGCTGGACTATGGCTTTTTCCTGACGGACAAGCGGCGAGACCGGACGGACCGTCAGAGGAACGCGTCGGGAGGAGGTTGAACCCAACCCCCTTTCGTGGACTACGAACATGATCCGCACCATCGCCCTGGCCGTTTCGGCCATCGCCCTGACCGTCGCCGCTCCGGCTTCGGCTACCGAACTGCGCGTCAAGGTCGCCGGCAAGTCGGCCGAGCAGATCCGGACCGACATCGTGAAGGCCGCCAGCACCGTTTGCTGGCAGGACGTCCGCAGCGAATCCCTGGCCGGCTACCTGTACCCCGCTTGCGTCCGCGCCTCGGTCAATGACGCCGTGGCCAAGATCAAGAGCCCGGCTCTGACGGCCTACAACACCGCCCAGCCGGTCTCGGGCGCCCTGATCGCCGCGCGCTAAACCAACCTACCGTTTCAGTAGCGTACCAAACCCGGCGCGACCCAGTCGCGCCGGGTTTTGCTTGTCCCGAGCGGCACGGGCCATCCCACTATTTTACCCGGACAATATTGACTCGATTATCATCCGGGTAAATATGACGCTTCCCTGGAGAGTGTCATGCCCCTGCCCGATCACCACCGCCCCGCCGCCCTGCGCGCCCTGAAACAGGTTTTCGCCGGCGAAGAGCCCGACTCGATCACGCCGCTGACCGGCGGCCTGTCCGGGGCCGGTGTCTATCGGGTCGAGCGCCAGGGCCGATCCTGCCTTCTGCGGATCCAGCCCGCCCGCGACGCGATACGTGACCCGGCCCGCACCCATGCCTGCATGCAGATCGCCGCCCAGGCCGGCGTGGCCCCCCGCGTCCTGTTCAGCTCTGACCAGGATGGCGTGTCGGTAACCGACTTCATTCAGCCGGGCACACCGGAAGAACAGCCAGGCAAGGCGGACCCGGACAGGATGGCCCAGCTCGCCGGTCTGCTGGCCAGACTCCACGCCGCGCCCGCCTTCCCGCCGCTGATCGGCTATCTGGATGCGCTGGAAGGTCTGGCCGGCCAGGTGCTCTCGACGGCCCTTCCGACCCCCGATGTCGCCGCGACGATCCGCGAGACCCTCGGCGGCCTGTCACGGGCCTATCGCCCCCTGCCGGTCGACAACGTCTCCAGCCATAACGACGTCAATCCCCGCAACATCGTCCATGACGGCGTGCGCCCCTGGCTGGTGGACTGGGAAGCGGCCTTCCTGGCCGATCGCTATGTCGATCTCTCGGCGGTCGCCAACGTCTTTGCGCGCACCCCGGAGACCGAGGCGGTGTTTCTGACACGCTACTTCGGGCGCGCGCCGACCGGAGCCGAAACCGCGCGGCTGTTTCTGGCCCGTCAGATCAGCCACCTCTTCCACGCCCTGGCCTTCCTGGCCGGTGCCGCAGCCGAGAAGCCCGGCCAGAGGCTCGACGGGGTGGCTCCCGATGACCGGACGCTGGAGCAGATGCACGCGGCCCTCGGCGCGGGCGCACCGCTTCTGGACCACTGGGAAGGGCGGCTGGCCTATGGCCTGGCACACCTCGGGCAGGCGCGGGACGCTGTCAGGGGCCCAGACGTCGCGAAAGCCGCGCGCCGGGCCCTGGAGGGCTGAGCCCCGCCCCCAGGACACGAAAAAGCCCGCGAAGCTTGCGCTTCGCGGGCTTTTACAATTTCGATCCGGATCGTCGCTTAGGCGGCGACGGCCGTGGCAGCAGCCTTGGCCTTGGCCTTGACCTGGGCCTTGATCTTCAGGGCGCGCGGCGACAGCTGCTCGTCCTTGGCGTTGAGCAGGAACACGTCCAGGCCGCCCTTGAAGTCCAGGGTGCGCAGGGCAGCGTTGCTGATGCGCAGCTTGAAGGTCTGACCCAGCGAGTCGGACGCCAGGGTGGCGGGCGACAGGGCCGGCAGGAAGCGGCGCTTGGTCTTGATGTTCGAGTGGCTCACATTGTGGCCGACCATCGGACCGATACCGGTGAGTTCGCAGCGGCGCGACATGACGTTACCTTGGCTGGGCGAAGCCAAAGGCTCCGCAACATGAATTCGGCGCGCGAGAGGCGGACCGCCGCGCGAGAGCGGGCGATATAGGCGAAGGGGGCTTGCCGAGTCAAGCCGCGCCGGGCTGTCACGCGTCCAAACATCGCCATCAGGCGCGGTTCATCTGCGCACTCTATATAGTGACGCGTCAGAAGGAGAAGGAATCCCATGCGTTTGCTCGTCCCCGTCGCGGCCACTGTCGCCACTGCCTGCGCCCTTCTGGCTGCCGGAGCGGCCCTCGCCCTGGCCCCGCCCCAGGACGCCGATACCAAGGCACCGACGACGATTCTCACCGGTCATTGGGAATACAACACCCGGGTCGGCCCGATTCCCGTCGACAGCGACCGTCGCTGCCTGACCCAGAAGGATGTCGAGAACTTCAACCGCGGCATCTGCCTCAAGCGCTACAGCTGCGCCTACGACACGCGGGTCGTCCGCGACGGCCGGATTCTCCTGAAGGGGGTCTGGACCGACAAGAAAGGCCGCACCGCGCCGGTGACCGCCAAGGGCTCCTATACGCCGGAGAGCTTCCGGCTGGATGTCAGCGGCAGGACCGTCAACGGACTGCCCATGGCCGCCACCCTCAATGCCCGCCGGATCAGCCCCACCTGCCCGTCCCCGGGGAAGTAGGCCCGACGGATATCGGTTTGTGGTTAATCGCGGTTAAGCTACAATAGCTTGTAGGGAACAAAGGCTGAATCGGCGAACGTCGCTGATTCGGTCATGATTCGTTTCGTGCCTGTTCGCCGATTCCGGCCGGGGCGTTAACCCGCCGGCCAGGCCCGGGGCGGGGCGACCGAAAACTCCAGATCAAACAGGGTCGGCGTCGCGCTGGTTCTGGCGCGCTCCAGGGTCAGCAGCCGGGCCTTGGTCGTGGGGCCGCCGTCGGCGGTGAACCCGCCCATGCGTCCCGATGCGGCCAGAACCCGATGACAGGGCACAACGATGGGCCACGGGTTCTCGCCCAGGGCCTTGCCCACGGCCCGTGCCGCGCCCGGCTCCCCCATGGCCCGTGCCACCTCGCCATAGGTCGAGGTCAGGCCCGGCGTGATGGCCCGGGCGATCTCATAGACCCGCAGGTTGAAGGCCGGGACGCCGGTCTGGTCCAGCGCCACATCGGCCAGATCATCACGGCCTCCAGCCAGCAGAGCCACGATCCGGTCGATCACCCGTTCGATCTCCGGCGGCGGCGGCAATTCGGCGGCCTCGGGGAATCGCTGGCGCAGTCGCGCCCAGGCCGCGACCGCCGTCGCCTCCGGCAATTGCATGCCGATCAGGCCCGACTCGCCCCAGGCGATGCCGCAACGCCCGATCGGCGTGTCAAAAAGTGCAAAGGCCTGCCCCGTCATGCCCGCATCATAACAGGCCTGTTGCGGCTTTCGAGCAGTGGCCTACCCTCCCCACCGAGCCTTTCGGGAGTTTTTGCCATGCGCCGCATCATCCTCGCCGCCCTGCTGGCCGCGACCAGCCTGACCACCGCCCGGGCCGGGGACCTGCTGATCCATGGCGGCCCGATCCATACCGGGGTCGAAAGCGCGCCCGGGGCCGAAGCCGTGCTGATCCGCGACAGGACGATCCTGTTTGTCGGCGACCTGAAGACCGCGAAGAGCAAGGCCGCGAAAGACGCCCGGGATGTCGACCTGAAGGGGGCGACGGCCTTTCCGGGCTTTGTCGACGCCCATGCCCACCTGACCGGCATCGGCCTGCGCGAAATGACCCTGAACCTCGACACCACCGCCTCGGTCGCCGAACTGGTGGCCGCCGTGAAGGCCTACGCCCAGGCCCACCCGGACGGTGCGATCTTCGGACGGGGCTGGATCGAGACCCACTGGCCCGAGAAGCGCTTTCCCAACCGGATCGATCTCGACGCCGCCGCCCCGGGCCGGGTGATCGTCCTGCAACGCGCCGACGGCCATGCCATGGTGGCCAGCAGCGCCGCCCTGGCGGCGGCCGGGGTCACGGCAATGACCCCCGACCCCGAAGGCGGCAAGATCCTCAAGGGCCCGGACGGCGGCCCCGACGGCATGATGATCGACCACGCCCAGAGCCTGGTCCGCAACGTCATCCCGCCGCCCTCGGACGCTACCCGACGCGAGGCCCTGAAAAAGGCCGGCGCGCTTTATGCCGCCCGGGGCTGGACGGGGCTGGGCAATATGAGCGTGGACGCCGGAGACCTGAAACTGCTCACTGCCCTGGCGGCCGAGAAGGCCTTCAGCCTGCGGGTCGACAACTATATGGACCCCAGCGGCGCGGCCGAGGTGCTGGCGCGCGGTCCGTTCGAAGACAGCACAGGCCTGATCCGCACGCGTGGCATCAAGCTCTATATGGACGGGGCCCTGGGCTCGCGGGGAGCGGCCCTGCTTGAACCCTATAGCGACGCCGAAGGCCTGGGCCTGCAACTGACCGAGCGCGACAAGGGTCTGGCCCTGATGAAGGCGGCCCGGGCCGTGAAGGCCCAGGTGGCCATGCACGCCATCGGCGACCGCGGCAACCGCATGACCCTGGACTGGTTCGGCGAGACCCTGGCCGGCGACACCACCGCCCGCTGGCGCATCGAGCACGCGCAGATCGTCGCCGACTCCGACCTGCCGCGCTTCTCGAAGATGGGCGTCATCGCATCGATGCAGCCCAGCCACGCCATCGGTGACCTCTATTTCGCCCCGGCCCGCCTGGGCCAGGCCCGGCTGCATGAGGGCTATCGCTGGAACGACATGCTGAAGAGCGGCGCGATCGTGGCCGCCGGCTCGGACGCCCCCGTCGAGGTCGGCGATCCGCGCATCGAGTTCTACGCCGCCGTCTATCGCCACAGCCTGGACGGCTTCGCCAATGCCGACTGGCATCTGGACGAGGCTGTCAGCCGCACCCAGGCCCTGAAGATGCTCACCCTGGCCCCGGCCTATGCCGCCTTCGCGGAAGGCTCGCGCGGCACGCTGGAGGCCGGCAAGAAGG
This sequence comes from Caulobacter sp. HMWF025, assembly GCF_003060965.1. Taxonomy (GTDB): domain Bacteria; phylum Pseudomonadota; class Alphaproteobacteria; order Caulobacterales; family Caulobacteraceae; genus Caulobacter. Next base: position 16,147 of record NZ_QAII01000022.1, read on the forward strand.
CCGACGTGACGGTCTTCGACCGCGACCTGATGATCGTCCCGCCTGCGGAAATCCTGAAAGCCCAGACCGTGCTGACCGTGGTGGACGGGGTGGTGGTGTTTGAGCGGTGATGAGTGTCAGATATGCCGCCGGCCGTCGAATATTCGAAAGCAAGGATCATTGCCGTTCCAGAGGGGGAAGCCCCCCTTTGGATAAGAGAAAAATGGTTGGGGCTTGAACTGCCTCTGGCAGAAGGCAACAGGCGACCGCAAACCCTTACCGGCTATGGAGTCATAACCGGGCCACCGCCGCTATCCCTTGAACAGTTCGATGGTGGCGTTCGGGGTCGACTTCAGGTCAGGAGCGGCTTCTGCGTCAGTTCGCTCGAAGCCATAAAAGTCCTGGAGACCGCAAGTCCTGAAGCAGCGAACTGGTGGCGGGCGACGCTGGTCCACGCGCCGCTGCGCGACGCCTTTTTGATGTTCGATACGGTTTGCTGCGAAGGCCTCGCCTGAACGAGCGGCCTCAGCGCCCGGGCGAGAAGGCCTCTCCGGCAAGCCCCTACCACTCAAGGACCTTCAACCCCGGCACGTCCTGAAAATCCGCCGCGTTGCGCGTGACCAGGGTGGCGCGGTGCACCAGCGCCTGGGCGGCGATCATCCGATCCAGGATCTTGCGCCGGGAATAGCCGGCCGCCTCGATGATGCTGCGATAGGCGTCGGCGGCCTCGTGATCGAAGGCCAGCACCGGCAGGGCGTCAAGCACGACGTCCAGCCTTGCCCGGCGCAGCCCGGCTTCAGCCGACTCCCGATAGACACCGCCCTCCAGTTCAACCCGGGTGATGATCGACAGCAGGATCGCGCCATCCAGGGCGCCGATCCTCGCCGTGATCACAGGGTCGCCGTCGCGCAGATGGATCGCGATATTGGTGTCGAGGAGATAGGTCACCCTACAGGCCCGGTCGCTCCGCCAGGGGTTCCTCGTCACGCGTCTCGACCGTCGCAGGGCGCGGCAGAGCGGCCAGACGGCTGACCAAATCGCTGACCGAGGTCCGGGCGGGATAGATTGTCAGGACGTCGCCCGAGCGCACCATCGTGAGCTCGACATCGGTGCCGAACGCCACATCACGCGGCAGGCGGACAGCTTCGCTGTTGCCGCTCTTGAAGGTTCGACTGGTCACGATCGTCATGGAGTCCTCCAAGGTCATCACGCGTATATACATTAGTGGACTGCATCCTTCCAGAGCCCCGCGCCCTTCGAGGCCCGCCAGGGACGATCGCAACCGACCTCGATAGCCGGCACCCCGCTTTCCACCACCCCGCCGCTTGCCTCACCCCGAT
>NZ_QAII01000002.1:0-13268 GCF_003060965.1 Caulobacter sp. HMWF025
GGCCTATGGGGTGCTGCAAGGGGCCGGCGCGGCCTATCTGCTCTGGCTGGGGATCGGCCTGATCCTGCGGCCCCGTCAGGGCTTCGAGGCCGATACCGCGACCCCGGCCGGCGGCGGCCTGTCGGCGGCCCTGCGTCGGGGGCTGCTGACCAACCTGCTCAATCCCAAGGTCGGGGTCTTCTATATCTCGTTCCTGCCGCAGTTCATTCCGCACGGGGCCCCGCCGGCGAGCTTCGGGGCCCTGCTGGCCGGGCTGCACGTGGTCATGGGGCTCGTCTGGTCGAGCCTGCTGATCGCCGCGACGGTGCCGCTGTCGGGCCTGCTGCAAAGGCCGGCGGTGGTGCGCGCCCTCGACCGGATCACCGGCGGGGTGTTCATCGCCTTCGGCCTGCGGCTGGTGCTCGACCGCCGGGGCTGAGCGCCGGTCGGCCGGGCGCGGCGGCCTGGAGGCTAGAGGCCCTTGGCCACGCCTTCGCGACGGGGATCGGCCCCGCCTTCCAGCACGCCGCCCGGACGCACGATCACCCCGTGCAGGCCCGAGGTCTCGTACTGCCCGGTCTTGACCAGCACGCCCCGGGCATTGAGGGCCGCGACCAGATCGGGCCCGAACCGGTCGGCATCGCCCGAGAAATTGCTGCCTCGCGAGACCAGATTGGGCAGGTTGATCGCCTCCTGCATCGACAGGCCCCAGTAGAAGACGCCGACCATGGCCTTGAGGTTATAGGACAGGATGGCGTTGCCGCCCGGCGAGCCTACGGCGGCCAGGAACTTGCCCCGGTTGTCCAGAACGATGATCGGGGCCATGGACGAGCGCGGCCGCTTGCCCGCCGCCACGGCATTGGCGGCCGGCGCGCCGTCCTTTTCGACCGGCGCGAACGAGAAGTCGGTCAGCTGGTTGTTGAGGAAGAAGCCGCCGACCATGCGGCCGGATCCGAAAATGCTCTCGACCGTCGTGGTCATCGACACCACATTGCCGTCCGGATCAACGACGACGAAATGGGTCGTGCCGCCGGGCTCATGGGTGACGTCGACGCCCGTCCGGGGCGCCCCCTTGGGGTAGCCGAAGGCCGGGGCCGGCCCGGCGACCTGGCCGATCAGCCTGGCGCGTTCGGCGACATAGACCGGGTCGAGCAGGCCGTCGACCGGCACCTTCACGAAGGCCGGATCTCCGACGTAGCGGTCGCGGTCGGCGTACATCACCCGTTCGGCCTCGGCCATCAGGGTCCAGGCGACCGGATCGGTCGGCCCCCGACTGCCGATATCGGTATGCTCCAGCATCATCAGGGCCTGGATCACCGCCAGACCGCTCGAGGACGGGTTGGGCACGCAGACGGTATAGACCTTCCACGGCCGGCACAGGGCGGCCCCCGAGCGCGGGCGGTAGGCCTTCATGTCCGACAGGCTGATCGTGCCCGGCAGGGCCCCTTCATGCACCTTGTCGACGATGGCCTGGGCGATCGGGCCCTCATAAAGGGCGCTGGGCCCCTCGGCCGCCAGCCGCTTCAGGGTAGCGGCATAGGCCGGGTTCCGCAGGGTGTCGCCGGCCTGGTAGAGGGTGCCGTCCGGCTTGGTGAAATAGGCTTTCACATCGGCGGCGCTGTTCTGCGGGACCCGGGGGCTGTTGATCATGCCCGCCAGGCGCGGACTGACCACGAAGCCGTCGCTGGCCAGGGTTTCGGCGTCGCGGAACAGGGTGTTCCAGGCCGCCCGGCCGTGCTCTTTCTGGACCTGGGCCAGCATCGCCACGGCGCCCGGTACCCCGGTCGAGCGACCCGACAGCAGGGCCGTCACGAAGGGCAGGGGCTTGCCGTCCGGGCCGAGGAACATGTCGGGACCCGCGCCGCCGGGAGCCTTCTCGCGACCGTCATAGGCCGTCACCTTGCCGGTGCGGGCGTCGTAATAGGTCATGAAGGCGCCGCCGCCGAGGCCCGAGCTCTGCGGCTCCACGAGGCTCAGCACCGCCTGGATGGCCACGGCCGCATCGGCCGCCGAGCCACCCTCGCGCAACACCCGCAGACCGGCTTCCACGGCCAGTGGATTGGCGGCCGCCACGAAGCCGCGGGGCGCGGTCGCCGGTGCCACGACCGGGGTCGGCGCGGCCAGGGCGGCCGGCGGCGCGGTCTGGGCGCAGGCCGACAGCCACAGGGGCGAGAGCAGGGAGATCAGGGCCAGGCGACGCATGCGTACCAATTCCGTTCGACCAGGACCGGGGCGCGTACCCCCCGGCAGGGACCGACCATGGACAACAAACCGGCACGGCTGTCACCTCTCTAAGGCCCGGCACCCTGCAAAACAGCCGCCCCCGCCCGGTTCCGGGCGACCCGTGCCCGCGACCTCGGCGAAGCGTGCCAAAACTTTTCACCCGATCTCGAAAACGGCGCTTGCGCCCCGCAATTGAACGGGCTATCTCCCCCGCCTCGCCGAAAGGCAATGCGCGCCCGTAGCTCAGCTGGATAGAGCATCAGACTACGAATCTGAGGGTCGGACGTTCGAATCGTTCCGGGCGCGCCATTTTCTCCAGACACCATCAAACAAGCGCCCGGCCTCGGGTTTCTGCAGGGCTACGGCGTCGGCGCGTCTGGTGATCCGGGTTCCGGGATGGGGCGAAGCCTCGTGGGGCGGGCCTGGCTGGCCACGCCCCGCTGGCGATTTCAGGCCGTCATGGCGACCCTGACCTGGTCGACCTCGTTGGCCGAACCCAGGACCACCGGTACGCGCTGGTGCAGCTTGACCGGCTGCAGGTCGAGGATCGGGTCCAGGCCCGTGGTCGACTTGCCGCCGGCGCGCTCGACGATCAGCGACATCGGGTTGGCCTCGTACATCAGGCGCAGCTTGCCGGCCCGGTCGGGTTCGCGGGCATCCCACGGATAGAGGAAGATGCCGCCGCGCATCAGGATGCGATGGACGTCGGCCACCATCGAGGCGACCCAGCGCATGTTGAAGTTCTTGCCGCGCGGGCCGTCCTTGCCCTGGACGCAGCCCTGGACATAGGTCTGGATCGCCGGAGCCCAGTGGCGCTGGTTCGACATGTTGATCGCGAACTCGGCCGTGTCGGGGCTGATGCCCAGGGTGTCGTGGGTCAGCAGCCAGGCCCCGTCGGCATCGAGGGTGAATCCGACGACACGGTCCGACAGGGTCAGCACCAGCATGGTCTGGGGGCCGTAGACGGCATAGCCGGCGGCGACCTGGCGACGGCCGGGCTGCAGGAAGTCGGCCTCGGTGGGGATGCCGGCGGCCGGGGCCGGCAGGATCGAGAAGATGGTCCCGACCGAGACGTTGACGTCGATATTGCTGGAGCCGTCCAGCGGATCGAAGGTGACCAGATAGCCGCCGGTACGGCCGGTGGTCTCGATCTCGTCGAGCTCTTCAGAGGCCAGGCCCGCCACGGCCGGGCAGGCCTTGAGCACGTCGCGCAGCATGTCGTTGGTGATGATGTCGAGCTTCTTCTGCTCTTCATCCTGCACATTGACCTGGCCGGCCGCGCCGAGGCTGCCGCTGATGGCGCCGGAGGCGACGACCTTGCTGATCTGGCCGCAGGAGCCGGCGATCACGGTGACCAGGTCCTTGAGGGCGGCATCGGCCGGTTCGGAGGCCAGGAAGCCGGCAAGGTCGATCAGCTTGGTCATGAAGGTCTCTGTGGCGACGGGACTGTGCGGGCGACCTTATCCAGTCCTGCCGCCCGGGCCAACCGCCGGACGCCTTTCTGGAGCGACTTGTTCGGCCGCAGTCAGGGTGCGGGCAGGAATCTCGGGACGCGGGCCTCCAGCAGCCGGATCAACTCCGGATCCATGAAGACGTAATCGTCGGGGATATCGAGGCAGATGACGCGCGTGGACTTCAGTTGCGCCCGGAAGCGCCGGTTCAGCTTGGTGCGATGGGCCTTCTCCATCACGAAAATCAGGTCAGCCTCTGCGACCATCTCGCCCGTCAGGGGCTCATCGGCATCGGCGCAGACACCGGCCGAGGCGGCCTCGATGCCCGGCCAGGTCGAGAACAGCTGCTCGGCGGTCGGACTGCGCAGCCGGTTCTTGCCGCAGACGAACAGGACGCGCTTCAAGCTCCGCTCACCCGACCTTGGGGGCCTTCAGGCGGCGCTTGTTGACGTGGTGGCTGGGGGCCTCGGCCTTCACCTCTTCGGGGTACTCGCCCTTGAAGTAGAAGCGCTGCCAGGCCTCCTTGGTGGCCTCGGGGTCGCGCTTGAAGATCAGGCTGTTGAACTCGCTGCGCTTCTCGGCCCAGACGTCATACTGGCGGCGCAGGTCGGGGTTGGCGTTCATCGAGCGGATCACCGGCTGGACATTGTCCATCTGCTTGTCCTGCATCAGCATGATGAAGCAGAAGGGCTCGCCCTTTTCGAAGCGCACGGTGCCGGGGCGGGTGAAGAGCCAGTTCATCGTGAAGGGGAACGGCAGCCAGTCGGTCTCGACCAGGCCGGCCAGGGGCTGGATGCCGTCCTTGATGTGGTTGGGCGGCCCCATGGTCAGGATCGACCAGCCCGGCGGGGTGCGGAACAGATAGCCCGTGTGGAAGGTCACCGTGCCGCGCGAGAAGTGCGATTTCACAAAATCTGTAAAGCCCGGATAGGGATGGTCCGGCTGGAACTTGATGCAGTCCTGGTGCGCGCCGCCGTCCCAGCTCATCGAGAAGCCGACCGGGCAGAGGATTTCCCAGCCCGAGGTGTTGGCCATCGACAGCGGCAGGCAGCGATAGGGGTGGCGGTCGGCGAAATGGTCCATCCAGGCCCGTTGCGGCCGGCCCGGGACGATTTCCGGCGGACGGTTCTCGGTGGGATAGCACTCCAGTTCCATGCCGCGCGTCTTCCTGTTGTCTTGACCCTTGGCTCTGGTCTAGCGCCCAACAGGCGAGGCCGTCCAGTTGACCCGTACGCCTTCCCGAAAGGTCCGTCTGATGTCCATCCCTTCGCCACGCCGGATCGTCGTCACCGGCGGTCCCGGTTCGGGCAAGACCAGCCTGATCAACGCGCTCGAGGACAGGGGCTTTGCGCGGACCGTTGAGGCGGGGCGGGCCATCATCCAGGAGGAGGTCGGCGCGGGCGGCACAGCCCTGCCCTGGGGTGACCGCCAGGCCTATGCGGACCGGATGCTGGCCAGGGAGCTGGTGTCTTATGGGGCGGCGGATGGTCTGGCGGGGCCGGTATTCTACGATCGGGGCCTACCCGACGTCGTCGGCTATCTGGAGCTTTGCGGGCTGCCGGTTCCTGCGACCGTCGACACCGCCGCCAGGCGCTTCCGGTACGACCCCATCGTGTTCATCGCCCCGTTCTGGCCCGAGATCTTCACCCGGGACGCCGAGCGTCGCCAGGACCTGGCCGAGGCCGAGCGCACCGGCACCGTCATGGCCCGGGTCTATCCTGCCTTCGGCTACAGGCTCGTCGCGCTGCCCTACGCGGATGTCGCCGCCCGCGTCGATTTCGTGCTCGAAAGCCTGGGCGCTGCGTCCTAAAACGCCGGGCATGAAGACCCGCGCCGACCTTTTTGCCTTCCTCGACGCCCATGGCATCCCCCACGCCACCCTCGACCACGCGCCGGTGTTCCGGGTGGAGGAGGGGCTGGAGATCAAGGCCGCCATGCCCGGCGGTCACACCAAGAACCTGTTCCTCAAGGACGCCAGGGGCCAGCTCTGGCTGATCTCGGCGCTCGGTGAGACCGTGATTGATCTCAAGCGCCTGCATACGGTGATCGGCTCCGGCAGGCTGTCGTTCGGGCCCGAGGCCATGATGGTCGAGACTCTGGGGGTCACGCCGGGCTCGGTCACGGCGCTGGGCCTGATCAATGACGCCGACCGGCGGGTGCGCTTTGTGCTGGACGCGGCCCTGGCGGCCTCCGACCCGGTCAACTTCCACCCCTTAAGCAATAATGCCACCACGGCGCTCAGCCAGGACGGCTTCCGGGCGTTCCTCGCCGCGCTGGGGGTCTCGCCGCTGATCGTGGATTTTGCGGCGATGGCGGTGGTGGATTAGAGGCACCCGGCGATTGCGGATGTCGCCTCCAGGGACCATCTTGCCGCTGAACGCGTTGCGATCTGCATGAGAGACTTCCGATGAGCCTGATTGGCGTCAAACCCCCTCCTGTTCCGGCCGGCGGCCCGGCCGGTGGCAAGAGCGAGCACATCAAGGACGGTACCGACGCCAGCTTCATGGCCGACGTCATCGAGGCCTCGAAGACCCAGCCGGTCATCGTCGACTTCTGGGCCACCTGGTGCGGGCCCTGCCGGCAGCTGACCCCGGCCCTGGAAAAGGCCGTCACCGCCGCCAAGGGCGCGGTCAAGCTGGTCAAGATCGACGTCGACAAGAACCCCGGCTTTTCCGGCCAGCTGCGCGTGCAGTCGATTCCGACCGTCTATGCCTTCGTCAACGGCCAGCCGGTGGACGGCTTCCAGGGCGCGGTGCCCGAGAGCCAGATCAAGATGTTCATCGACCGCCTGGCGGGACCGCCGGCCGAGAGCGACCTGGACGCGGTTCTGGCCATGGCCCGGGAGTCGCTCGAGCTGGGGGATCTCGGCGGCGCGGCCCAGGCCTATGCCCAGGCCCTGCAGATGGATCCGGCCAATCTGAAGGCCATCGGCGGTCTGGCCCGCTGCTATCTGGATGGCGGCGACCTGGAGCGCGCGGCCGAGGTTGCGGCCATGGCCCCGGCCAATGCCAGGGACCCCGATCTGGAAAGCGTGCGCGCAGCTCTTGTCCTGGCGGAGGCGGCCCCGTCCGAGACAGCCCCCTTCGAGGCCCGTCTGGCGGCCGATCCCGACGATCACGAGGCCCGGTTCGAGCTGGCCAAGGCGCTGGCCGGGGCCGGACATTTCGAAGCGGCCGCGGACCACCTGCTGGCCATCATTGCCCGCGACCGCGCCTGGAACGATGAGGCGGCGCGCAAGCAGTTGCTGGTCGTGTTCGAGGCGGCCGGGGCGATGTCCGATGTCGCCAAGGCCGGTCGCAAGCGGCTGTCTTCCATCCTGTTCAGTTAGGAGGCGACGATGCCGGGTGTCTTTCGCAAGGTCAGCGACCTGCCTCTGGTGATCCCGGTGTTCCCGCTGAACGGGGTGCTGCTGCTGCCCGGTGGCCAGCTGCCGCTGAACATCTTCGAGCCGCGCTACCTGAACATGCTGGACGACGCCATGTCGGGCGAGCGCATCATCGGCATGATCCAGACCCGGGGCCACCAGGGTGGGGGCGAGGGGGCCGGCCACGACCCCGCCCTGGCCCCGATCGGCTGCGCCGGCCGCGTGACCAGCTTCGCCGAGACCAGCGACGGGCGCTATCTGATCACCCTGACCGGCGTGTGCCGGTTCCGGGCCGGAGACGAACTGCCGGTGCGAACGCCCTATCGCCAGGTCCGGGCGGACTTCACGAGCTTCAAGGCAGACCTGCGCGACGAGCCGCCCGGCGTGGTGGGCGGCGCGGAGGCTGCCCCCCTGCTGGCGGCGCTACGGCGCTATCTGGATCACCGAGGTCTGGCCATCGACTGGACCAGCGCCGAGAGTGCGCCGCTGGATGCCCTGATCAACAGCCTGTCCATGGCCCTGCCGTTCGACGCCATGGAAAAGCAGGCCCTGCTGGAAGCGCCGACGCTCGCCGATCGCCGCGCGACCCTGGTGACCCTTCTCGAGATCGATGCGGCCAGCGGCGACGACGACGCGCCGGCCTCTATCCAATAGAGAGCCGTCCGGCTAAGAAACCGACATGACCAATGCTCCGAACCCGCCGCCCGTCGAGATCGATCCGCGCCTGCTGGAAGTCCTGGTTTGCCCGGTGACCCGCGCCCCGCTCGACTATAACCGGGCTCGTGGCGAGCTGGTCAGCCGCGCCGCCAAGCTGGCCTACCCGATCCGTGACGGCGTGCCGATCATGCTGCCGGAAGAGGCCCGGTCCCTCGAGGACGGCGAATAGACGGATGGCCTTCGATGCCGGGATTTCGCGCGCCCCCAGGCTGGCCTCGCTGGACGTCCTGCGCGGCCTGACCATCGTCGGCATGATCCTCGTCAACAGTGCCGCCTATCTGCACTATGTCAGCGGCTATGACGTCTTTCCGGTTCTGATGCATTCGCGGTGGTCGGGGTTCACCCTGGCCGATGCCGTGTTCCCGGCCTTCATCGTCATGACCGGGGTCTCGATTCCGCTGGCTACTCCGGCGACGGGCCAGGCCCTCGACGGGCCGGGTCTGCGGCGACTTCTGGTGCGCTCGGCGCGGCTGATCCTGCTGGGGCTTCTGGTCAGCAACATCTACTGGCTCGCGACGCCCGAGAGCGTGGCGTTCCGGCCGATGGGCGTTTTGCAACGCATCGCCCTGGCCTTTCTGGCCGCCGCTGTCCTCTATCGCACCACCGGCCCCCGGGTTCGTCTGGCCCTCGCCGCCGGTCTGCTGCTGATCTACTGGCCGCTGTGCCAGCTGCCCTATCCCGGCGGCGTCGCCGATCTGGCCACGCCCGGGTCCAGCCTGGTGGCCTGGCTGGATCGGGCCGTTCTGGGCGTCCATGCCTATGTGAAAGGGCCGGCCGGCTATGACCCGGAGGGCCTGCTGGGCACCCTGCCGGCCATCGCCCAGGCGCTGATCGGGGTTGCGGCCGGCGAATGGCTGATGGCCCGTCGCGGAGCCCGCGGTCTGGCCCTCGCCGGACTGGGCCTGCTGGTTGCGGGCCTGGCTTGGGCGGTGGTCTTCCCCGTGATCAAGGATCTGTGGACCAGCAGCTATGTGCTGGTCTCTTGCGGCGCGACCCTGCTGGTGCTGGCCGGCCTGCACCAGAGCCTGGACGTGAAGGCCTGGAAGCTGCCGGGTACGGCTTTCCTGACCGACTTCGGGGTCAATGCGATCTTTGCCTATGTGCTGCACGAGCTGGCGTCGATCATGCTGACCGCGCACATGCTGAAGATCCCCTATGACGCGGCCGCGCCACTGATCGGGACCAAGACCGCCGCCCTCATTCCGGTGGCGGTCTTCATCGGTCTGCTCTGGGCGGTGCTGGGTTACATGCACAAGCGGCGCTGGATCGTGAAGGTCTGAGGCGAACGCCTCGCCAGAAGCATTTTGCAGGCCGTGCCCGGCGGCCTATGGTCGGGGCATGACCGATATCGCCGCGCCCGATTCCGAAACCGTTTCCGCTCGTCCCGCGACAGAAAGCGCTCCGGTGCGCCTCTTTCTGATCGACGGCTCGGCCTATCTGTTCCGGGCCTATCACGCCCTGCCGCCCCTGACCCGCAAGAGCGACGGCCTGCCGGTGGGCGCGGTGCAGGGCTTCTGCAACATGTTGTGGAAGCTGCTGCGCGACATGCAGGGCGACGCTCCCACCCATCTGGCGGTGATCTGGGACCATTCGGAAAAGACGTTCCGAAACAACCTCTATGATCAGTACAAGGCCCATCGGCCGCCGGCCCCGGAAGACCTGATTCCGCAGTTCCCGCTGGTCCGCGAGGCCACCCTGGCCTTCGGCGTTCCGGCCATTGAACTGGCGGGCTACGAGGCCGATGACCTGATCGCCGCCTATGCCTGCCGGGTGCGCGAACAGGGCGGCGAGACCGTCATCGTCAGCTCGGACAAGGACCTGATGCAGCTCGTCGGGGACGGGGTGTCAATGTACGATCCGATGAAGGGCGTGCGCATCGACCGCGAGCAGGTGTTCGAGAAGTTCGGCGTCTATCCGGAAAAGGTCGTCGATGTTCAGGCCCTGTGCGGCGACAGCGTCGACAACGTGCCCGGCGCGCCGGGCATCGGGATCAAGACCGCCTCCCAGCTGATCAACGAATATGGCGACCTCGACACGCTTCTGGCCCGGGCCGGCGAGATCAAGCAGCCCAAGCGCCGCGAGACCCTGATCAATTTCGCCGACCAGATCCGGCTGTCGCGCCAGCTGGTCCAGCTGGACTGCAACACGCCCCTGCCCGAGCCCGTCAGTGACCTGACCCTGCGCGAGCCAGACAAGGCGGTGCTGCAGGCCTTCCTGGAGGCGATGGAGTTCCGCACCCTGGCCCGCCGGGTCGGGGACGGCAGCGCCGCCGCCGTGCCGCGCAGCCTGGATCGTCCGGCCGGACCGGCCATCGGTGCCCCCGTGTCGAGCCTGTCCTATATGGGCGCGGCCGCCCGGGCGGCGGCCAGTCCTGTCGCCGAGCCGGCTGTGATCGACACGACGGCCTATGCCTGTGTCCGGGACCTTGAGACGCTGAAAGCCTGGGTCGATCGGGCCACCGCCAGTGGGATCGTTGCCTTCGACACCGAGACTGATGCCCTGGGTTCGGCTACGGCCGGCCTGGTCGGGGTGTCGCTGGCCCTTGCGCCGGGCGAGGCCTGCTACATTCCGCTGGCCCATGAGGAAAAGGCCGAGGGTCTGGCTTTCGAGACCGCCGCCAGCCTTGAGCAGATCCCGCTGGCCGACGCCATCGCCATCCTCAAGCCCCTGCTGGAAGACCCGGCCGTGCTGAAGGTGGCCCAGAACGGCAAGTACGACATCGCCGTCCTGTCACGCTATGGCGTCCAGGTCGGTCCCGTGGATGACACCATGCTGATCAGCTACGTGCTGGAGGCCGGGTTGCACGGCCATGGCATGGACGAGCTTTCCGAGCTGTGGCTGGGCCACAAGCCGATCCCGTTCAAGCAGGTGGCCGGGTCAGGCAAGAGCCAGATCAGCTTCAAGCATGTGGGTCTGGCCGAGGCCACGGCCTATGCCGCCGAGGACGCCGACGTCACCCTGCGGCTGCATGCCCTTCTCAAGCCCCAGCTGGCGGCCAAGGGCCTGCTGACCGTCTATGAGACGCTCGAGCGGCCCTTGCCGCCGGTGCTGGCGGCGATGGAAAACACCGGCATCCGGGTCGATCCGGAGACCCTGCGCCGGCTGTCCAACGAGTTCTCCCTGCGCATGGCCGAGTTCGAGGCCAAGGCGCAGCAACTGGTCGGCCACCCGTTCAATCTGGGCAGCCCCAAACAGGTCGGCGACGTGCTGTTCGGGGAAATGGCCCTGAAGGGCGGCAAGAAGACCGCGACCGGCCAGTGGTCGACCGACAGCGATGTGCTCGAGAGCCTGGCCCTGGAGCATGAGCTGCCACGCGTCCTGCTCGACTGGCGTCAGCTGTCCAAGCTGAAGGGCACCTATACGGAGAACCTGATCGCGGCGATCGCGCCGGCGACCGGCCGGGTTCACACCTCCTATGCCCTGGCGGCGACGACGACGGGGCGGCTGTCGTCGTCGGACCCGAACCTGCAGAACATCCCGATCCGCACCGAGGAAGGTCGCAAGATCCGCAAGGCCTTCATCGCCGATCCGGGCAAGGTGCTGATCAGCGCCGACTACAGCCAGATCGAACTGCGCCTGCTGGCCCATATCGGCGACATTCCGCAGCTGAAGAAGGCCTTCCAGGACGGTCTGGACATCCACGCCATGACCGCCTCGGAGATGTTCGGCGTGCCGATCGAAGGCATGCCGTCCGACGTTCGCCGCCGCGCCAAGGCGATCAATTTCGGCATTGTCTATGGCATCTCGGCTTTCGGCCTGGCCAACCAGCTGGGCATCGGCCAGGGCGAGGCCGGGGCCTATATCAAGACCTATTTCGAGCGCTTCCCCGGCATCCAGGCCTATATGGAAGCGACAAAGGCGTTCGTGCGCGAGCACGGCTATGTCACCACCATTTTCGGCCGCCGGATCAATATTCCCGAGGTCCAGTCCAAGTCGGTGGCCCAGCGCCAGTTCTCCGAGCGGGCGGCGATCAATGCGCCGATCCAGGGCGCGGCTGCCGATGTGATGCGACGGGCCATGGTGCGGATGCCCGCGGCCCTTCAGGCCGCCGGCCTGACCGCGAAGATGCTGCTTCAGGTTCACGACGAACTGGTCTTCGAGGCCCCGGAAGCCGAGGCCGAGGCCACCTGCGCCGTGGCGCGGCAGGTTATGGAGACGGCCGCCGCGCCGGCGGTGGACATGATGGTTCCGCTGACGGTTGAGGCGCGCGCCGCGCTCAACTGGGATGAGGCGCACTGATCAGAAAACGGGCACTATTCGACGTGGTGAGGCGTTACGCCGCAACACGGTTAACAGATTGGAAGGGCGCTCGGCGGCACAGCTTGATCGCGCGCCAGACCATGATTCCCAGGTTAAATACCTGCGTTATCTCTGGTTTTGGCGGAGCGGAGCCAAAAGCTGGAGAGCGATCGTGTCGTTCGGTGACCTGAAAATCCCCCATAAACTCGTGGCTGTTTTCGCGGTCATGCTGGCCACGATCATGCTCATGGGCGGAGCACTGTTTGCCAACAAGCTGGGCTTTGAGCAGTCCGTATCCCGCACCGAACGCGCCCACGAGTCGCTGAGGGCTGCGGATACGGCCGCGTTCCGGCTGACGCGGCAGGAAAATTCCCTGCGCGGGTTCCTGCTTTCAGGCGATCCCTACTACGTCAAACGGCTGGAAGAGGCCCACAAGCCCAAGTTCCTGGCGGCTCTGGACAAGCTCAAGACCCTCGCGGATGGCGATGAGGCGGCTCTGGCGCGGACCGCCGCCGTCGATGCAGCCTATGCCGAGTACCGCAAGCAGGCCATCGAACCGGGTGAGGCCCTCGGGGCAGATCCCGCCACCCGGCCGCAGGCGGTGGAACTGGTCAAACACGACGGTGTCGCCGACAAGGCGGTTGAGCCGGTCGAAAATGCCATCGAGGCCATCGTGACCGAGGCCGAGAGCGTTCTGGCGGCGGAAGCGGCCGCCCAGAAGAAGGCGTCTGCCGCGTCCACCTTGACCCTGGCGGTCGGCATTCTGGTGGCGATCGGCATTGCGGTCGCCGGCGGGCTGATGCTCAGCGGCGGCATTGCCGCACCGGTCGCAGCCATGACTGCCGCCATGCGGCGTCTCGCCTCCGGGGATCATTCGATCCCGGTTCCGGCCTTGGGCCGCAAGGATGAGATCGGCCAGATGGCTGCGGCCGTCATGACCTTCAAGGAAGCGGCCATCGCCAAGGCGCGGCTCGAGGGCGAGTCGGCCCACCAGCGGGCCCAGGCCGAGCGTGAGCGGACCGAGCACGAGGCCGACAAGGCCGCGGACGCCGAAGCTGACTCCGTTGCCTTCAGTGCCCTGGCCGAGGCCCTCGACCGCCTTGCCAATGGTGACCTGACCCATCGCATCCACGTGACCTTTGCGCCCAAGGCCCAGCAGTTGAAGACCGACTTCAACACCGCTGCCGGCCGGCTGCAGGAGGCGATGAAGAGCATTGCCCACGCGACCGGCGGTATCCGCGCCGGGTCGGAAGAGATCGCCCAGGCCTCCGACGACCTGTCGCGTCGCACTGAAC
>NZ_QAII01000002.1:13278-64947 GCF_003060965.1 Caulobacter sp. HMWF025
GCCAGCCTGGAACAGACGGCGGCCGCACTGGACGAAATCACGGCCACCGTCCGCAAGACGGCCTCGGGGGCCAAGGAAGCCTCCAGCGTCGTGGCGGCGGCCCGCGGGGATGCCCAACGCTCCGGTGACATTGTCAGTCAGGCCGTCTCGGCGATGACCGAAATCGAGGGGTCGTCGCAGCAGGTCAGCCAGATCATCGGTGTCATCGACGAGATTGCCTTCCAGACCAACCTGCTGGCCCTGAACGCCGGGGTTGAAGCGGCCCGGGCCGGTGAGGCCGGTCGTGGTTTCGCCGTCGTCGCCCAGGAAGTGCGGGCCCTGGCCCAGCGCTCGGCCGATGCCGCCAAGGAGATCAAGATCCTGATTTCGACCTCAACCCAGCAGGTCGGGGCCGGCGTGAATCTGGTGGGGCAGACGGGCGAGGCGCTCAGCCGCATCGTGGCGCAGGTCGCCTCGATCGACGCTCTGGTCAACGAGATTGCCGCCTCGGCCAACGAGCAGTCCACGGGCCTGCACGAGGTCAATGTCGCTGTGAACCAGATGGATCAGGTGGTTCAGCAGAACGCCGCCATGGTGGAGCAGGCGACGGCGGCCACCCACTCGCTCAAGGGCGAGGCCGGCGAACTGGCCAATCTGGTTGGGCGCTTCAAGGTGGCTGAGGGCTCTGCATCCCACGCCCCTGCGGCGATATCGGCACCGGCGCAGCGGCCAAGGCCTGTCACCGCCGTGCGTCCGGGCCGCAGCTCGGCAGCGGTCGCCGTCAAGGAAGACTGGGAAGAGTTCTGATCCGCAGCGACCAGGCGCGCCAAGACGACATCAAGAGGCTCTCCGGGTGACCGGGGAGCCTCTCTTCGTTTCAGGCCATGCGCGCGATCAGTCGCGCCAGTCGTGCCACGCCATCTTCGATCTGTCCGTCTTCCGGCAGGGAATAGCTGAGACGGATCGCATTGGTCACCGGAACCTCGGCGAAGAAGGGCTCGCCGGGGACGAAGGCGACCCGCTCCTCGGCCAGCGCCCGTTCCAGCAGGGTCTTGCCGTCCATACCTTCCGGCAGCTGGACCCAGACGAACATGCCGCCTTCAGGGACCGTCCAGCGGACACCGGCGGGCATGTGCCGTTCCAGGGCCGACAGCAGGGTCTGGGCCCGGGCGGCATAGGTGTTTCGCAGCAGGCCCAGGTGCTGCTCGTAGCCTTCGGACACCGCGCGATGGGCGACCATCTGGTTGACGGTCGAGACGTGCAGGTCAGCGCCCTGCTTGAGCAGGACCAGTTTTTCGATCACGGCCTTCGGACCGCAGACCCAGCCGATCCGCAGGGCCGGGGTCAGGGTCTTGGACAGGGTGCCGCAAAACAGCGTCCGGGCCGCCTCGATCGACCCTGACCGGGCGATATCCAGCGCCAGCAGGGTGGGCAGGGCCTGGTCGGTAAAGCGCAGCTCGCGATAGGCCCCGTCCTCGATCAGGGTCATGTCGAGCGTCCCGGCCATGTCGAGCAGGGCCTCACGTTCGACCAGGCTCAAGCTCTTGCCGGTGGGGTTGGCGAAGTCGGGGACGAAATAGCCCAGCGGCCGGGCGGTGCGGCCGTCCATCAGGACATCCAGGTCGACGCCTTCGCTCAGGGCGGTCTCCGGCAGGTCCAGATAGGTCGGCTCATAGCCGTTGAAGGCCTGCAGCGCGCCCAGATAGGTGGGGCGGGCGACCATCACGGTGTCGCCCCGGCTGATGAACAGCTTGCCCAGAAGGTCGAGCGCCTGTTGCGAGCCGGCGGTCAGCATGATGTTCTGGGCATCGCAGGGCACGCCGTCTCGGCTCATGCGCTCGGCGATCCACTGGCGCAGAGGCAGATAGCCCTCACTGACCGAGTACTGCAGGGCCTGGGCCGCCAGCACCGGGTCGGACAGGATGGCGTCGTAGCTCGCCTGGATCTGCGGCGTCGGAAACAGCGCGGGATTGGGAATGCCGCCAGCGAAGGACAGGATGTCCGGCTGGTCGAGCAGCTTTAGAAGTTCGCGGATCTCGCTGGCGCGCACACGGCCCATGCGCTCGCTGAAGCGCTGCGCCCAATCCGTTCTGGTCGTGGTCATGAGAAAAAAGTCCGGGGGTTCGCCGACGGGCCTGCCGTCCAAAAAGCCGCCGCAGCGGCGCTCGTCCTGATCAGGTCAGGGGCGTCATACGAAACAGGTTGGGCCCAGGGTGCGCCGACGCCAGTAGCGCCGCTGCCTGCTTGCGATCTTGCTCATGGTGTAGTCGTAGCGGCATCGTTTCCCGAAGGAAACCGGCGGGTCACACGACGGCTGCGATTTTACCGGTACCGTCTCAACAGGAGCCGGGCGCTTCGGAGGGGCCTTTGCCCAGGCGGGTGCGTCATAATGACGCGAGGGGTGATTTTTGGGGCACAATCGTGCGCTCAAGGTGCGCCGCGGAAAACGGCAACCTCAAGGAGGAGTGCAAACCGTGAAAAAGGGAAGGTCCTTGGTGGAGCCGAGGGGAATCGAACCCCTGACCTCCTCATTGCGAACGAGGCGCTCTACCATCTGAGCTACGGCCCCAAGGAAGCGCGGGAATAAGGCGGGGGGCGGCGCGCGTCAAGCGGGGGAATGGACCTTTGCTTGCCAGCGACCTCAAGGCGCGGCAAGAAGCGAGGGAATCGGACGGGAAACCCATGGCCGCTATCATTCAATTCGTCTTCTTTATCGCCTCGTCGCTTTTGAGCCTGCTGTGGTGGGCCATTATCATCTCGGCGGTCCTGAGCTGGTTGGTCGCTTTCGACGTCATCAACCTGCGCAATCCCGCAGCCTATCAGGTGGTGTCGTTCCTCGACCGGGTGACCGGACCGGTCCTGCGACCCTTCCAGAAGATCATTCCCCCGCTCGGCGGCGTCGACATCAGTGCGATCCTCGTCCTGCTGATCATCACCGGCGTGCAGAGCTACATCCTGCCGGCCCTGAAGTTCACCCTGCTGAACCTGCTCGGCTAGTTCATGCAACTCGCCGTCCGCCTGACCCCGCGTGGCGGGCGTGACAGTGCGGACGGCTGGGCGCGCGACGCGGACGGCCGTCCCTATCTGAAAGTCCGTGTCTCCAGCCCGCCGGTCGAGGGCGAGG
This sequence comes from Caulobacter sp. HMWF025, assembly GCF_003060965.1. GTDB lineage: Bacteria > Pseudomonadota > Alphaproteobacteria > Caulobacterales > Caulobacteraceae > Caulobacter. Next base: position 16,382 of record NZ_QAII01000002.1, read on the forward strand.
CCAATGCGGCCCTGATCGCCTTTCTGGCCAAGGCCCTGGGTGTGCCCCGGTCTTCAATCCGGCTGGCGGCAGGGGCGTCCGCGCGGCTGAAGCGGCTCGACATCGAGGGCGTCGAGGACGCTGACCTCGTCCGGGTCTTTGGGCCGCAGATCTGAGAAATTGCGCCGGTTCGGGGTATTTTTAACCTCTTGATGCCTTCTCCCCGGGTTGCGCGGTTAAGAATTTGCCGATCATCTGGTGGATTTCTCAAACGGCTACCCATTGACGATCCACCTGACTTGACCATCATTCGACCACCTTCGGCGGCTTGCCTGTCCGACTAGGATCATTGCGCAGGCCAGCCGGGAGACGGGTGCCGATGGGGACGGGGGGGACGCAGGAGGCTTACGCGCGCGCCGTCGCTTCGCGTCGCGAGCAGACCTGGTTGCGGCTGGCAGCGGCGGCGCTGATCGCACTCATTCTGCAGGCCTTCATCCACATTGACTGGGTCTGGGGCTGGGCCGCTCTCTATGCCGTGGCCCTGGGTATCGAGGTCTGGATTTCGTATCCGGTTCTGAACAACCCCGGCATCACACCCTCGCGCCCGCGCGTGATTGCCATGGCCGTTTCGCCGTTCATCACATCTGTGATCTTCGGAGCCCTGGCCCTGCCGCTGTTTGCATCCCAGCAGCGCTTCGCCCCCACCCTGGGCGGCATGCTTCTGGCCGGTGCCCTGTTGAATGTCGTTGTCGTCAACGGCACCCAGCGTTCGGCGACAATCTCGGCGGCTGCACCGCACGTGATCTATCTGATGATCGTGCCTTTTGTCGGCAAGGCGGCCAATCCGGGCTCGCCCCTGGCCAACGCCCTCTGGTTCGGTTCCCTGCTGCTGGTCGCCTCCGTCGCCGTCGCCAGCCGGACCCTCGCGGCCGCCCTCAAGGCCGAGGCCGATGCCAAACAGGAAGCCGAACTGCGTCGCATCGAGGCCGAGGAGGCGGTCGCCGCCAAATCCGCCTTCGTGGCCATGATCAGCCATGAACTGCGGACCCCGATCAGTGCGATCCTCGCCGGTGCGGCCCGGCTGCACAGCGAGGTGCCCGACGCCGGGTCGAAGGTCCACGCCCAGCTGATCAGCGATGCCGGCGGCCTGATGCGTACCCTGCTCAACGATCTGCTCGACTTTTCCCGTCTCGATGCCGGGCGGATGGTCGTGGAGAAGGTCCCCTTCAACCTGCGCCAGACCCTGGCCGATACCCTGCGTCTCTGGCGCCCGGAGGCGGCGCGCAAGGGACTGCGCCTGCGCCTCGAAGGCGCGCCCAGCCTGCCGCGCTGGGTCACCGGCGATGCCATGCGCCTGCGCCAGGTGCTCAACAACCTGCTGTCCAATGCCGTAAAGTTCACGGCCCAGGGCTCGATCACCGTTCGGCTCTCCTGCGAGCGCAACGGTACGGCCTATCGGCTCAGCCTCGCGGTCGTGGATACGGGCCCTGGCATTTCAGCGACGATGCTGACCCGACTGTTCACGCCGTTTGAGCAGCTCGATGCCTCGATCGTTCGTCAGCACGGTGGCTCGGGGCTGGGCCTGGCGATCAGCCGCCAGTTCGCGCAACTGATGGGCGGCGATCTGACGGCGACCAGCGTCGACGGCCAGGGCGCGATCTTCACGCTCTCCCTGATGCTCGAGGCGTCCGAGCCGCCCGAGACTTCCGAAACGGCCTGCTCACTGACCGGGGCCCGGGTCCTTGTGGTGGATGATCACGTCGTCAATCGGCGGGCCATCGAACTGGTGCTGCAGCCCTTCGGGATCGAGGCCACCCTCGCCGAATCCGGTGAACAGGCCCTGGCTTTGCTGGGGACCGAGGTCTTCGATGCCGTCCTGATGGACCTCTACATGCCCGGGATGGACGGGCGCGACGCTACCCGCGCCCTGCGGTCCGGCAGCAGTCCCAATCGCGATACGCCAGTCATTGCCGTCACCGCGTCCTCGACCCCGAAGGACTGGGAGGCCTGCCGGGCTGCGGGCATGAACGGCCATGTCGCCAAGCCGGTCGACCCGATCGAGCTACACGCCGCCCTCTGCGACATCCTGCCCGAAGTCGGCCGTTCGGCCGCGGCCTGAACCGGGAGCGCCCCTCAGGGGCGCGTCGCCGGGGGAAACCGGCCGAGCCGAAGCGTGCCCGTGAGCAGAAGAACCCCCAACTGCTTCAGGCCGGGCCAGCGCGACATGGGCGTAAAGAAGAGGTCTCGCAGGGTCGGCCAGACCTCGCCCCGGGCCTGGAAGAGCGGGGTCAGGGCCTTGGAGACGGTCTGGTAGAGGGCGGTGTGGCGACGTCGCGAGGCCTGCCAGCCCGAGACCGCTATGGCGACAGGGCGGCGATGTCCGTCCAGATGCGCCGCCAGTTCAACGGCATCGACCAGGGCGAGGTTGGCCCCCTGTCCAAGTTGCGGACTTGTGCCGTGCGCGGCGTCGCCGATCAGCGTGCAGGCCGCGCGGTTCCACCGCCCGACCGAGACATCGCGATAGATGGCCCGCGAAAACCCCTGCCAGCCGGACTGCCCCTCGAGCAGTCGCGCGGCTTCCGGCCAGAGGGCCCGCAGCCGCTCTGTCCGCCAGTGGTCGAAACTGCCGGCCAGGAAGCTGTCGAAGTCGGCGACGGGCAGGGACCAGAACATCGAGACCTGTTGAGGCCCGCCCTCCGGTCCGCGCCCGACCGGCAGGACTCCAGCCATGACTTCAGCGCGGTGATAGACTTGGCGCAGGGCCCCGCTGAACTGGCCTTCCGGATCCGTGGCGTTCACCCAGATGGCCCCCCACGGATAGACCGGAGCCCTGGCCCGCGGGCGCACCTGCCGGCGAAGGGCCGAGGCCGATCCGTCGCCTATGATGGCGAGGTCAAAGGGGCCGAAGGTGCGTCCGTCCTCGGCCCGCAGCACCGGGTTGGCGAAGGTCTCAATGGACTGGATCCGCGCTCCGGTGACCAGGGTCACGCCGGCCGGCGCGAGCTGCTCATGCAGGGTATCGAACAGGACCGCGCGGTGGATTCCCACGCCATGCGCGCCGGGCCGCCAGTCCGCGTAATCGAGGTCCATGACCTGCCGACCGCGCGTATCGCGGCCCTGCAGGCGGTCGACCCGCGCGCCGGCGGTGAGGATGGCCTCGTCCAGACCCAGAGCCCGCAGGGCGGCGAGGCCGGTCGGCTGCAGCAGCAGGCCCGACCCGACCGGTCTGGGTTCGGCAAAGGCCTCCAGCAGGGTCACGTCGTGACCACGGCGGGCGAGGGCGAGAGCGGCGGCCATGCCGCCGACTCCGCATCCGACGACGCCGACCCGCAAGGGCTTCAGAGCCCTTCGAACAGGGCCGTCGACAGATAGCGCTCTGCGAAGCTGGGGATGATGGCCACGATCAGCTTGCCCGCATACTCGTCGCGCAGGGCCAGATCGAAGGCCGCCGTCAGGGCCGCGCCCGAGCTGATCCCGACCGGGAGGCCCTCGGTTGAGGCCGACCGGCGGGCCATGGCGAAGGCGTCGTCATTGCTGACCTGGACGATCTCGTCGATCACGCCCCGGTCGAGGATCCCGGGCACAAAGCCGGCCCCGATACCCTGGATCTTGTGAGGACCCGGCGCGCCGCCCGACAGGACCGGCGAGGCTTCGGGTTCGACCGCGACCATCTTCAGGCCGGGCTTGCGGGCCTTCAGGGCCTGGCCGACACCGGAAATCGTGCCGCCGGTGCCGACGCCGGCGACGACGGCGTCAACGCTGCCGGCCGTGTCGTTCCAGATCTCCTCAGCCGTCGAGACGCGGTGGATCAGCGGATTGGCGGCGTTCTCGAACTGCTGCGGCATGACCGCGCCCGGCGTCGCCTCGATGATTTCCTGGGCCCGGGCCACCGCGCCGCGCATGCCCTTCTCGGCCGGCGTCAGCTCCAGCTTGGCCCCGAGCAGCAGCAGCATCTTGCGGCGCTCGATCGACATGCTCTCCGGCATGACCAGAATCAGCTTGTAGCCCTTGGCAGCGGCGACGAAGGCCAGGGCGATGCCCGTATTGCCGCTGGTCGGCTCGACGATCGTGGCCCCCGGCCTGATCACGCCCTGGGCTTCCAGGGATTCGATCAGCGAGACGCCGATGCGGTCCTTCACCGAAGCCAGCGGGTTGAAGAATTCGAGCTTGGCCACGACCTCGCCCTTGGGCTTGATCTCGGCCGACAGGCGCGGGAGCCGGATCAGCGGGGTGTCGCCGATGGTGTCCAGGATCGAGTCATAGATCTTGCCGCGGCCGGACCGCTTGTAACGGGCCGCATCATAGGGAGCAGTGGCGTCGGCCATGGGATGATCTCGCTGCTGAAACGTCAGATTGCCCGGACCTTAGGCCGGGAGGTCTGGCCTGTCAGCGGGTCATTCCGCCGCCAGGCTTGCAGATTTGCTATCAACCAGGGGTTCCAGCAGGTGGACTGCCAGCCATCGCACCACCGGGGGCGCGACCCCGTCGCCGATCACATGCAGCCCCGCGGTCTGGCTGCCGGGCAGGCGATAGTTGTCGGGCAGGCCCATCAGCCGGGCACCCTCCCGTGTCGAGATCAGTCGCGACCGGACATCGCCCCGATCGATGACCAGCAGGGTCTGGCGGGACGAGCCGCCGCGCGGGGTCCGCAGGCAGCCGGCCAGGCCGTCAAACCGGACCTCGGCCCGCTGAACGCCGCCGCGCATGCGCTTGAAAACGGCCCCGACGGCCCGTTCGCCCGACTGCCGCCGGGCCTCGACGGCGGCGCGATGGGCCGGGGCCATCAGGTCCAGCAGGGCGAGCGTTCGCTGTGGCGGGTTCCAGTTGCAGGTTCCGTCCGGCTCCAGTAGCGCGGCCAGATCGGTGTTACGGGCCGGAGGCGCGGCGAGGCACCACCAGACCCACCCGGCCTGCAAGACCTGGGGCAGCCGGTCATGGGCGGCCCTGACGGCCCGCGTCTGGAAAGGGCTGGTGCCGCTGAACCCCGCCACAGGCCGCCGCGTGGCGATCACGAAGACCCGGGGGCGCGACTGGGGGACGAAGTGGGTGGCATCGATCTCGAGCGCCCCGAACCGGTAGCCGGCATCCGCCAGGGCCTGGCACAGGGCGGCAAAGTCCCGGCCTTCGTGCGAGGTCAGCAGGCCGACCACATTCTCGATCACCAGGGTGTCCGGGGCGCGGCCTTCGGCCGACAGGGCCTGGACCAGGCGCCAGAAGCCGAAAAAGGCCGAGGACCGTCCACCCTGGAGCCCGGCCCTGGCCCCGGCCAGGCTGAAGTCCTGGCAGGGGCTGGAGGCCCAGGCGAGGTCGGCGGTCGGCAACTGTTCCGGCGCGAGGGCCCAGACGTCACCCTGATGAAAGTGTTCGACCGCATCCGCAAAATTGGCGTGGTAGGCGGCGGCTTTCAGCGGGTCAAAATCATTGGCGAAGGGGCAGGTCCAGCCCTCACCGAGGCCAAGGCGGGCCATTCCGCCGCCGGCGAAGAATTCCAGGACGGTGCGGGTGGCTTTGCGAGTCATGCTGGTCGAGTCTAGCCTCATGGGCACATCCCGGGATAGCCGCTCCATGGTTCGCACTGCCGCCCTGACTGTTCTCCTTGCGCTGCTGGCCGCCTGCGGCCCCGGGCCGATGGGGGCCTCCGAGGAGGCCCCGCCCCCCGCAGATGCCCCCGATGCCCTGGCCGAGACCTATGCGGGGGATTTCGATGTCGTCGGGACCGAGCCGTTCTGGTCGGTGAAGATCCGCGCCTCAGGCCTGGTCTTGACCCGCCCTGACCAGCCCGAGCGCCGGCAGTCCAATCCGGGTGTGCGGCTGGATGGTGTTCAGGGGATCTGGGACTCGAGCGCCGGAGAGGCCCGTCTGGTGGTCCGCCTGACCCCCGGGGCCTGTGGCGACGGCATGTCTGACCGGGTCTATCGCTATTTTGCCGAGGTCTGGATCGACGGCGAAACCCGCAGGGGCTGCGCCGACCGGCCCGATGCGCTGCAGTCTCAACCCCGTCCCTGATCTCAGGGCAGGGGGCGTGACTTGCGATCGTCGTCTATGGCGACGAAGGTAAAGACGCCCTCGGTGACCTTGCTGGCCTGCTCGCCGTCGCGCCGCCGGCGCCATGCCTCGACCTGAACCTTCAGGGATGTCCGGCCGGTATGGACGACGCGGGCAAAAAGGCTGACCTCGTCACCGACAAAGACCGGGCTGATGAAGGTCATGCCGTCGATAGCCACGGTCGCGCAGCGTCCGGCCGCGCGATGGAAGGCGATCGAGGCCGCCGCCAGGTCCATCTGCGACAGCAGCCAGCCGCCGAAAATGTCGCCTTCGGGATTGGTATCCGAAGGCATGGCTATGGCGCGCAGAACCGGGGCCTCATGGGGCCATTCGGCTGCGGCCCAGGCCTCGGCCAGGCTGGCGGCGCGGGTCGAGCCCGTCGCGTCGGTCATGACCTAGTGGCCGCCGGAGCCTTCATAGACGCCGGGTGCGAGATGCTCGTCTTCGTCATGGCCCGCCGCGGTCGCGGCGACGAAGCGGCGGTCGCAATAGGGGCAGTCGACGAAGCCGGCCGCGCCCAGTTCCAGCCAGACGCGGGGATGGCCCAGCGCGCCGCCGACGCCGTCGCAGGCGATCCGGTGCGAGCGGACCATGATCGTCTCCGGGGCCGGACCCGCAGCGGCGGCGGCGGTCGCGGTGACGTCCATGGCGGTGGGTGCCGTGGCAGTCGTGGTCTTGGCCTTGCGCGCCATGTGCGAAAAATCCCTGAAGTCTGGACGCGGCCTTGGCGTGGCGGCGATGCAGGCATACCTATGCGACCTGTCGCGCCGGCGTCAATTCAAGCTGCGTGCGTTCCCTGCCGTATCGTCCCGTTCGGGACCTGTCTGGACGTTCCATGGACCTGCCCGCCTACGCCATCGAAGCTGAAGGCCTGTTCAAGACCTACGCCGCGACCAAGACCTCGCCGGAGAAGCGCGCCCTGAACGGGATCGATCTCAAGGTGCCCCGGGGCTCGATCTTCGGCCTGCTGGGGCCCAACGGGGCGGGCAAGTCGACCTTCATCAACATCCTGGCCGGGCTGACCCGCAAGACCAGCGGTACGGTGAGGATCTGGGGGCGCGACATTGACCAGCGTCCGCGCGATGCCCGGGCGGCCATCGGCGTGGTGCCGCAGGAACTGGCCACTGACGTCTTCTTCACGCCGCGCGAATCGCTGGACGTCCAGGCCGGCATGTACGGCGTGCCGAGGGGCGAGCGCCGCACCGACGAGCTGCTGAATGCGCTGGGCCTGTCCGACAAGGCCAATGCCTATGTCCGTCAGCTGTCCGGCGGCATGAAGCGGCGCCTGATGGTCGCCAAGGCCATGGTCCACCAGCCGCCGGTCCTGATCCTCGACGAGCCTACGGCCGGGGTCGATGTCGAGCTGCGCCGGCAGCTCTGGGAATATGTGAAGGGCCTGCACGCGCAGGGCGTGACCATCGTCCTGACGACCCACTATCTGGAAGAGGCCCAGGAGCTCTGCGACCAGATCGCCATCGTCAACCGCGGCGAGGTGGTGGCCTGCGAGCCGACCGCCAAGCTGCTCGGCCGGATGGACAGCCGCAATGTGGTGGTGACGCCCGAGCGGCCGGTCGAGGTGGCTCCGGTCCTGGCGGGTTTCGAGACCAGGATCCGGCCCGGCGGGGCCTTTGCCGTCTCGTACCGCACCGGCCAGTCCAGCGTGGAGCAGGTGCTGGCCGCCGTGCGCGCGACCGGGCTGAGCATCAAGGACATCGCCACTGAAGATCCCGACCTTGAGGACGTGTTCGTGGCCCTGACCTATGGCGACCCGAACGCCGCTGATCCGACCAAGGACTAGGCGGTTCGAAAGGCGGTTGCCGCAAAGCCCGGGTCCCCGTGGAGCCGGGCCTTGCCTTAACGCCGCCGCAGCGCCCAAACTCGCCACAGTAGGTGGGGGTTTAGGTATGAGTTTCCTGGAAAAGCAGTTCGGGCTGAAGGCCCAGGGCACCAGCCTGCGCACCGAGGCGCTGGCCGGGGTCACGACCTTCCTGACCATGGCCTATATCGTCATCGTCAATCCGACGATCCTGGGCGAAGCAGGTATGCCGGTGGCTGCGGTGGCCGCCGCCACCTGTCTGGCCGCCGGGATCGGCTGCATCCTGATGGGCCTGATCGCCAACTATCCCATCGCCCTCGCCCCGGGCATGGGGCTGAACGCCTACTTCACCTATACGGTCGTGATCGGTATGGGCGTACCGTGGCAGACAGCCCTGGGCTGTGTATTCCTGTCGGGCGTCGCCTTCCTGGTCCTGACCGTTGCGGGCATCCGGCAGCTGATCGTCGGAGCCATTCCCCGCCCCCTGTTCTCGGCCGTGGCGGCCGGCGTCGGGCTGTTCATCGCCTTTATCGGCCTGAAGGAAGCCGGCGTCATCGTCGCCAACCCGGCCACCCTGGTCGGCCTCGGGGACCTGACCAAGCCCACCCCGATGCTGGCCCTGGCCGGTCTGGCGATCATCGGGGCCCTGATGGCCTGGCGGGTGAAGGGCGCGATCCTGATCGGCATCCTGGCCGTTGCCGCCCTGGGCTGGGCCATGGGCCTGTCGAAGATTGCGCCGGGCGGCTACAGCCTGGCCGAGCTCTCGGCCACAGCCTTCCAGCTCGACATCCCGGCCGCCCTGAACCTCGGGGGCGGCAAGGGCGGTGTCGCCATGGCCATGACCCTGGCCGAGATCGTCTTCGTCTTCCTGTTCGTCGACCTGTTCGACAATGTCGGGACCCTGGTCGCCGTCACCAAGAAGGCCGGGCTGGTCGAACCCGACGGCTCGATCCCGCGCCTCAACCGCATCCTGACCGCTGATTCGGTGGCCACCATCGCCGGCTCCCTGGCCGGAACCAGCACCGTGGTCAGCTATATCGAGAGCGCTTCGGGCGTCCAGGCCGGGGGGCGGACCGGCCTGACGGCGGTGATCGTCGGGCTGCTGTTCCTGCTGACCCTGTTCTTCGCGCCGCTGGTTCAGGCGATCCCGGCCGCAGCGACCGCGCCGGCCCTGATCCTGGTCGGGGCCATGATGATCGGAGCGCTTAAGGAGGTCGACTGGGAGGACCCCGGTGTGGCCATTCCGGCCTTCCTGACGGTGATCACCATCCCGCTGACCTTCTCGATCGCCAACGGCCTGGCCTTCGGCATTACCAGCTATGCGGTGCTGAAACTGGTCCGCGGCCAGGCCCGGACCAGCGACTGGCTGCTCTACGTCCTGGCCGTCCTGTTTATCGCCCGGTTCGTTTATATGGGCGGAGAATGAGATCAGGCGCATAAGCGCGTTTGCGCCCGCTGCGGGTTTCGGCTAATAGGCCGTTCCCCGCAAGGTGGAAGCACCCGTAGCTCAGCTGGATAGAGCGTTGCCCTCCGAAGGCAAAGGTCACACGTTCGAATCGTGTCGGGTGCGCCAGCCGGCTTGAAGCCGCAAACTCCCAAACCGATCGCTTCCGTCCGTTCTGCCCGTCGGGCAGCACCAGTCAGGATCAGCAAGGTGTCGAGACCCAGGGGCTCCCGAGACGCAGATCATGAGGCCAAGCGGCGCGACCTGCTGGGCCGCATGGCGACGCGTCTGATGAGCCGCACGGTAGCAAGGCCCAGTCTCAGGGACCTCGCGGCGGCGGCCGAGGTGTCAGTGCCGACCCTGCGGCACTATTTCGGGTCGCGTCAGGCCGTGGTCGATGCCGTCATGGCCGAGTGCCTTCGGCGTGGCCGCGAGGGTCTGGAAGCCCTGCGCCACAGCGACCTGCCATTTGCCGACTCGATACGCCTCTACGCCGACTCGCTGGTTCGGGCCCTGCAGGCTCCCCGGGACGTGGTGCTTGGCGATGTTTTCGCCGTCAGCCTCGCCGAGGGGGTCATGGATCCGGATGTCGGTATCTCGGCGCTCAATCACATCATCGAGCCGACCCTGCAGGTGCTCGAAGCGCGGCTGCAAGTCCATGTCCAACGCGGCGAGATGATCCCGGTCGATGTCCGCGCGGCCGGTCTGATGCTGCTGTCGCCGCTCCTGCTGGCCTCCCTGCACCAGAACCAGCTGCAGGGCAGTCATGTACGGCCCCTGGCGCTCGAGGCCCTGGCGGCTGCGGTCAGCGACGGCTTCGTCAGGGCCTATGGCCGGGGCGGGCCGGGGCCGGTGGCTTCGGCCTGAAAAGTCTCCGCTTTTCTATATTTCACATGAGATATAGAACGTCGCTTCAACCCGTTTGGTCCGGAAGGTAGCAGGCTTGGCGAGGCAGATACCAGCACGGACGGCCAGAACGGACGGCCATTGCGCCCTGAGGGCGGCATGACCGGTGGGCCCCAGACATCCGGCCCCGCGGTCACCGTCTGGTTCGACGGCGACTGCCCGCTCTGCCGCAGCGAGATCGCCCTGATCCGCCGCCTTGACCGGCGCGGGGCCATTGATTTCGTCGATCTGACGGCGGGCGGCTCCTGCCCGACCGACCGCGCGGCGCTTCTGGAGCGCTTTCATGCCCGCGAGGCCGGGGCCGAGTCCCTGATCTCCGGCGCTGCAGCCTTTGCCGCCATGTGGCGGGCCATCCCCGTGCTCCGGCCCTTTGGTCAACTGGCCCGAATCCCGCCGGTGCTGTGGCTGCTCGAGCGGACCTATCGCGGCTTTCTGCGCTTTCGGCCCCGGCTGCAGGCGCTGGTTCGCAGCCGGTCAAGGGAATCCCGATGACGCCCAGGCCGGACGCTCCGACCCATCCGCCCTTGCCGGTGGGCCTCTATGGGGCCCTGGGCCTGCTGCCGTTCATGGCCCCGCCAGTGATCGGTGCCCTGGTGCCGGCAACGGCCGATCTGATGGCCCTGGCCCTGGGGGCCTATGCCGCGCTGATCCTGTCGTTTCTGGGCGGCGCACGCTGGGCGTTCACCGTGGCCGGAGGACCCGTCAACAGCCGCACGATCGGTTTGGCCATGCTGCCCACCCTGGCGGGCTGGGGTCTGGTTCTGTTGCCTGAGGGGCTGAGGGCCGAGCGCCTGGCGAGCCTTGCCCTGGCCCTGGCCATTCACGGCGTCTGGGACCTGCGATCCCCTGGTCTGCCGGGCTGGTATTCGGCCCTACGACTGCCCCTGTCGGTGATGGCCTGCCTGTCGCTGCTGGCCGGCGCGGTCCTGCTGCGTGGATAGCGGCACCATGACCGGACCGGCGGTGGTCGTCGGCGGTTCGGGCGGGATCGGCTGGGCCCTGGTCGAGACCCTGCTGGCCGAGGGCAAGCACGCGCCGGTCTTTGTCCTGTCCCGGCAGCGCCCGGCCAACTGGCGCGACGATCCCCGGCTGGTCTGGCTGGCGGTCGATCTTCTCGACGAGGCGTCGCTGGCGACCGCGGCCGGGGAAATCCGGGCCTCGGGAGAGCCGAGCCTGATCCTGGTGGCGACCGGCGTCCTGCAGACCGGCGATCTGGTTCCCGAGAAGTCCATGCGGGCGCTGGACCTGGACCGGCTGACCCGGATCTTCCAGATCAATGCGGTTGGTCCGGCCCTGGTGGCCAAGCACCTGCTGCCCCTGACGCCGCGCGACCGGCGGAGTGTCCTTGCGGTGCTGTCGGCGCGGGTTGGCAGTATCGGCGACAACCAGCTGGGCGGCTGGTACGGCTACCGGGCCTCGAAGGCGGCGCTGAACATGCTGCTCCGCACCTTGGCCATCGAGCACCGTCGCACGCGGCCCATGGGCCTGTGCGTCGCCCTGCATCCGGGAACGGTTGAAACGACGCTCAGTGCGCCGTTTCCGACCACGGCACCCGGCAAGGTCCGATTGACCCCCGGCCGCAGCGCTCGGGCCCTGCTGGGTGTTCTGGGCAAGCTCGGACCGGAGGCCAATGGCGGCTTCTATGCCTGGGACGGCCAACCCATAGCCTGGTGACCTGCATGAAGACCCTGAACATCGCTGTCATCGGGGCCGGCATGGCCGGCCTGACCGCTGCCATGGCGCTCAAGGAAGCCGGACACGGCGTGACGGTCTTCGACAAGGCGAGGGGGCCGGGAGGGCGGATGTCGACCCGGCGGCAGGCGACGGCGGCGGGAGATCTGGCCTTCGACCACGGTACGCCGGCCTTCACCGCCCGGGATGCGGACTTCCAGGCCCAGGTCGAGGCCTGGATCCTTGCCGGCGTGGTCGAACCCTGGCGCGCCGGCGGCGAGGGTCTCTATGTCGGGGTGCCGGGCATGAATGCGCCGCTCAAGGCGATGGCGGCCGAGCTCGACTGCCGCTGGTCGGTCGCGGTTACGGGGCTGACGCAGGATCAATCCGGATGGGGACTGGCAGGGGCGGAGGGCGATGGCCCGTTTGACGCAATCATCCTGGCGATCCCGGCCGAACAGGCCGCCATTCTTCTCGACAGGGTTGAGACCGGTCTGGCCGAGCGGGCCCGGGCCAGTATCTCGACGCCGTGCTGGAGCCTGATGCTGGCCTTCGACGGGCCGGTGGAGACGGCCGGGGCGGTGGTCGCGGGGCAGGGCGGCGCGGCCTGGGCCGGCCGCCAGACCAGCAAGCCCGGCCGGTCAGGACCCGAGGCCTGGGTGGTCCAGGCCAGTCCCGAGTGGTCGTCGGCGCAATTGGAACTGACGCCGGACGAGGCGGCTGCGATGATGCTCGACCAGTTCCAGGCGGCGGTCGGTTCGGCCTTGCCCGGTCTGGTGTCGGCGGTCGCGCACCGCTGGCGCTATGCCCTCGCCGGATCAACGGAGGGCCCCGCTGCGGTCTGGGTTCCTGAGTTGGCGCTCGGGGTCTGCGGGGACTGGCTGGGCGGGGCGTCGGTCGAAGGGGCCTGGCGATCGGGCCTGGCCGTGTCAGAGTTGCTCAGCGCGTCCTGATCGCGGGCCGCAAGCGCGGTCGTGTGATCAACCGGCGCGTCAAATTGCCCCTTAACTTCCCGCGAGATTCAATCCACCGTCGCGGGTGTTAACCAAGAGCGCGCCTCGGTGAGCGTGTCGTGGTTCGACGGGGAGACGGGTAATGCGTTCGCCGGCCGACATGGACATCGTGCAGATCGATATCAGCACCAAGTGCCACCTGAACTGCTCGAACTGCACCCGGCTGATCGCCCACCAGCCGTCGCGCGACGACATGGCGCTGCAGACCTTCGAGACGGCCGTCAACAGCATGCAGGGCTGGAATGGCCCCAACAAGGTGCTCGGCATTATCGCCGGCGAGCCGACCCTGCACACCAGTTTCGAGAAGATTTCCTGGCGCTTCGCCGAGCTGTGGGGCGGGCCGACCTCGAACGAGGGCAAGATGCCCATTCGCGACTTCAATGAGTTCGCGAGTCAGCGGCTGTTCGACCGCGGCAACGGGCGGGGGCTCTGGACCAGCCTCGGGGCCGGCTTCTACAAGCACTATGAGACCGTCATGGCGGTCTATGGCCACTGGAACACCAATACCCACGAGTCGGCCGGCTATCATCAGGCCCTGCTGGTCTCGCGTGCCGACTACATCAAGGCCACCGGCATGTCCGAGGAGCTTTGGGTCCAGAACCGCGACGACTGCTGGGTGCAGAAGCTGTGGTCGGCCTCGATCAACGACAGGGGCGCCTATTTCTGTGAGGTCGCGGCGGCCATTGACCGGCTCTATTTCGGCGGCAAGCACGCCTGGCCGGTCGAGCACGGCTGGTGGCAGCGCAAGCCCGAGGATTTCGGCTCGCAGCTGGATCTCTGCAACTATTGCGGCCTGGCCCAGCCGGGGCCGTCGCAACTCGACCTTCTGGAACGCGACATCATTTCCGACGAGCACCTGGCCCTGCTGAAGAAGATCGGCAGCCCGGCGATCAAGAAGGACAAGTACGAGCTCTTCAACCGCACCGACCATGTCGAGCAGCGCAAGGTCGACACCCGCGACAACTATATCGGCGGCGGCGGGGCCGGCCGCCGGGTCGGGATCGGTCACAAGTCGACCAAACCCAAGAAGCTGTCCTGCGTGCTGGTGTCGGTCGGCTATGGCGAGGACCTGGCCGAAACCCTGCCGCGCAATATCGGCCTGTTCGACGAGATGGTGGTGGTCACCTCCAGCACGGACGAGCGCACCCAGGCCCTGGTGAAGGAGCACGGGGCCAAGCTGGTGATCTCCGATCGCTGCTTCGATGAGGACCATGCCTTCAACAAGGGGCGCATGCTCAATGACGGCCTGGCGGCTCTGACCAGCCCCGACTGGATCATCCTGACCGACGCCGACATCATCCTCAATCCCGACACCCGGGACCTGATTTTCAGCCACTCCTGGAATCCGGGCTGCCTGTACTTTACCGAGCGCATGGACCGGACCGTGACCGAGGGGCAGTCACCCTCGGTGAACATGGAGCCGAACGGCTATTTCCAGATGTTCAACCCCAAGGCCCTGGCCATCCGGGATCGCTGGCCCCAGGTGATGAGCGAGGAGTTCTGCTCGGCCGGCGGCATCGACACCTGGTTCTGCCAGCAGTGGAAGCGCGAGAACCTCATCGGCATCAAGGATTTCGCCGTCGAACACCTGTCCAGCCGCTTCCTCGGCGAGAACTGGAACGGCGTGACGCCGCAGACCGGCAAGTGGCGTCAGCTGGGCATCCTGACGACGGGCGGCTTCTCGACCTTCCTGAAGATGACCACCCTGCCGGACGTCATCAAGCTGACCGACACGCTGTTTGGTCAGAGCAAGATCATCGAGACCAAGGACGTCAATGAGCACGTCCGGGTCCTGCCCGACGGTCTGGAATTCATGGGCAAGCCCTTGGGACGCAGCCACATCCACGTCGCCTTCAAGGATTGACCGGGGCCTTGAAGGCCTAGGCGCGGCTTGCCAGCAGACCCTGCGCTTCGGCGAAGCTTTCCGGCACGCCGATGTCGATGAAGTCGCCCTCAAAGACCTGACCGCCTAGTTGGCCGGTCCGGCAAAGGCCCGGCAGAATGTCGTTTTCCAGTGAGCTCGGCGCGATGGCGGTCGGGATGATCGAGCGTTGCAGGCGGTAGGCTCCGCCGTTGATCAGGCCCGGGAGCGTGGGCGCGAGGCCGCGGGGCTGGAAGGCCGTTACGCTTTCGCCTTCCAGAACGATCGTCTCATAGCGATCCGCGAGCGGGATCTGTCGCAGGGCGAGGGTGGCAGGCCACTCCCGTGAGGTCGAAAGGGCCGCCCAGTCAAAGTCGAACCAGGTGTCGCCGTTGACCAGCAGGAAAGTCTCGTCCAGCTTTTCCCGGGCCTGGGCGAGGGCCCCGGCTGTTCCGAGCGGGGCCGTTTCGACCGAGATGGCGATCTCCAGGCCATGGTGATCCTCCGGCTGGAGGCTCGCGACATAGGCCTCGATGATGTCGGCCCGGAACCCGGCCAGCAGCAGTATGGACCCAAAGCCGTGGCGATGCGCCTTGTCGATCAGATGCTGCAGAAACGGCCGGCCGGCGACGGGCAGCATCGGCTTTGGCATGTCGCGGGTCAGGGAGCCGAGGCGCGAGCCCGAGCCCCCGACCAGGATGGCGCACTGGCGCAGGCGGCTCATCGCGGCACGCTCCAGGCCTCGGCCCCTTCAAAGGTGATCTTCACCGAGCTGGCCCGGCCGCCGGCCGCGTTCAGGGCCGAGATCAGGTGGTAACGGTTTTCCGGATCCGTGCAGAACATCAGGAACCCGCCACCGCCGGCTCCGGAGACCTTGCCGCCCCAGGCCCCTTCGGCCATGGCGAGATCGAACAGGCGATTGACGGCGTCGGTCGCGATCCCCTTGGCGGTTCGCTTCTTGGCTTCCCAGGAGCGCATCAGGATCGCGGACAGGTCCCGCATGTCACCCTTGAGCAGGGCCTCGCGCATGACCGCAGCATCAGCCTTCAACTGGTGCATGTTCTCGATGGTCTCGGCATTGAGGGCGCGCAGGCCGTCAATCTGCTCCTGGATAATCCCTTCCGACCGGCGGGACTGGCCCGTGAAGCAGATGACCAGCGAGGATTCGAACTCGTTCAGGAAGGCTCTCGGCACCCGCAGGGGGCTGACCATTACCCGGTCATCCGCCAGGAACTCGATGAAGTTCACACCGCCGAAGGCTGCGGCATACTGGTCCTGACGGCCACCGGCGAGGCCCAGCTTGCGGCGTTCCAGTTCGAAGGCCAGGCGCGCGACATCGCCGGGACCGAGGGGCAGTTCGAGCGCGACCCGGAAGGCTTCGATCAGGGCCACGACCAGGGCCGAGGATGAGCCGAGTCCCGACCCGGCCGGAGCATCAATCGTGGTCGAGACGGTCAGGGCAGGACGATGGCCGTCGAGATAGGTCTCCACGATGTGCTCGTAGACCGCCTTGTGCAGAACCAGGCCATGGTCGAGGTGGATCGGGGCATCGGGCTCCAGACGCTCGTCAGCACCAATATCGCGGGCCCGGAAGATCGTACTTCCGTCCGGATTGTGCATGATGTGTGCGAACGCAAAGCGATCGATCGTGGCGTTCAGCACCGCGCCGCCGAACTGGTCGCAATAGGGCGAAAGGTCCGTCCCGCCTCCGGCGAGACCCAGTCGCAGCGGAGCCCGGGACCGGACGTCGAAGGGGCGAAGGGCGCGCGCTCTGGACATGCTCAGATCTTTACACGGTTCGGGGGCAGGCGGTGTGGTGACCCTTTAGCCGGTGATCGCGACACAGGCGTCAAGAGGTCCACAGGTCGGGACCTGCGAGGACAGGGCTTGGCACGGGTCGGCATGGCGAGGGGGTGAAACCTGCGTCAAAAGGATACGGCGATGATGCCGCTGATCCCTGTCCTGCAAGGCTCAAACCACGGTGCCAGGGCCTCAGGCTGCGGCGGCAGGCCGGTCGGCCGGAATCGCCGGGGCCTGGTCCTGGGTCTGGACGAGGCAGCCGTACCAGCCCAGGCCCCGGTAGGTTTCGTAGCCCGGGGTCAGGGCGTAGCCGACGGTGACCTCGCCGTCGGCATAGCTGCCCATGGCGCCGCTCGCAGTGTTGAGCGGGAAGGTCTCGGTCAGGACGCCCTGGCCGTCCGAGGCGGCCAGCACGCGACCCTTGGCGTTCAGCAGCATGACCCGTGACCGCGCCCGCTCTTCCGGGGTCAGACGAATGCCGTCGACCACGGCCTGGGCCTGGGGCTTCCAGTCGAAATGGACACCCAGGACGCCCACGATCTTTCCCCGGCTCTGGCCGCCCTCGCGGATGGCGGTGGCATAGGTGGCGACCGGGGCGTCATTCAGGGCCTTCACGCGTTCGACGTCGCAGGCGACAAAATCGTCTCCGGTCCTGGTCGCCAGGGCATCCTGGAACCAGGCCGTATCGGCCACGGAAGCGCTGCGGGCTGCCGGATAGAGGTCGGGGCGGCCCGTTGCCAGGACGCGGCCCCGGGTGTCGCAGATCCACAGGTCCAGATAGACGGTATAGGCATCCAGAATGACGCCGAGGCGCTGGCTGGCGTAGCGGTTTGCCTCAGCCGAGGGCGCATCGGCGCAGGCCACCACGGCGGAGTCGGTGGCCCACCAGCGGACGTCGCAGGTACGTTCATAGAGGTTGCGGTCGACGATCTCGATCGCGTTCAGGGCCAGGTCCGCCAGCCGCTGGCCGCGCATGTGGCCGAGGATGGCTCCGCCGATCGCCGTCAGTTCGTCGAGGTCGCCGCGAACCTCGCTCTCGAGGGCCGCAGCCACCGCGTCGATCTCGGTGGAGATCTTCTTGAACTCTTCGGCGACGATGGCGAAGCCCTTGCCGGCTTCGCCGGCCCGGGCCGCGACGATCAGGGCATTGATCGAGAGCATCTTGGCCGCCCGGTTGACCCGCGCGATCTCGCCGATCTTTTCACCGGCGACGGTGCTGAGCCGCTCGGAGAGGTCCAGGATCCTCTCCGGACGCAGACTGGCGTCTTGTGCCAACTTTGCAGACCCTCACGCAAAACCTTACCGACTGGCGGAAGGCTCGCGCACGGTCGAGTCCGTGTCACTCGACCTATGCGACATAGGGCCGCAGAGAAGGCTTTCCTCCCCAATCCGGGGAGGAAGTCTGACCGGTCGCCGCCAGATTGGGCGGCGTGTGCTCAAAACTCGCGCAAATCCGTCAGCGGATCTAGACGTCGACCTCGGCGTCGAGGGCGTTGTCCTGGATGAACTCGCGCCGCGGCTCGACCAGATCACCCATCAGACGGCTGAACATGTCGTCGGCGTCGTCGGCGTGGTGGACCTTGACCTGCAGCAGGGTACGGGCCTCGACGTCCAGCGTGGTCTCCCACAGCTGGTCGGGGTTCATCTCGCCCAGACCCTTGTAGCGCTGGATCGACAGGCCCTTGCGACCGGCGTCGAGCACGGCCCCGACCAGATCCATCGGACCCCGGACGGTCGTCGACTTGTCCTTGCGACGGAAGACGGCGCGGCCCGAGAAGATCTCGGCGAGAGCCCCGGCCCGGTCGGCCAGACGGCGGGCATCGGCGGCATTGAGAAGGCCGTCGTCCAGCACGACGCTCTCGGTGACGCCGCGACGGACGCGCTTGAAGACATAGGCCGTGTCGCCGCGCTCGCCGCTCCACGGGCCGTCGCCCTCTTCGGCATAGAGGTCGAGGCGGGCCGCAGCGGCCGCGATGTCGGGCTTGTCGCCCAGCAGGCCGGCCAGGGCCGTCTGCTCGACGGCAAAGGCCGGGGCGCGGGCGGCCAGACGATCGATATTGCCCTTGGCCTGACGGCACAGCTGGATCAGGGCCAGCAGGTCCTGGCCGGTGCGGCGCTCGCCCGACGGCAGGTCCAGTTCGGCCCCCTCGACGCCTTCGTCGATCAGGAAGGCGTCCATCTCGGCATCGTCCTTCAGATAGCGCGAGGACTTGCCCTTGGCGGCTTTGTAGAGCGGCGGCTGGGCGATGTAGATGTAGCCGCGCTCGATCAGTTCCGGCATCTGCCGGTAGAAGAAGGTCAGCAGCAGGGTGCGGATGTGGGCGCCGTCGACGTCGGCGTCGGTCATCAGCACGATCTTGTGGTAGCGCACCTTGTCGGCATTGAAGTCGTCGCGGCCGATCCCGGCCCCGAGCGCCGTGATCAGGGTGCCGATCTGGTCGGACGACAGCATCTTGTCGAAGCGGGCCCGCTCGACATTGAGGATCTTGCCGCGCAGGGGCAGGACGGCCTGGTTGTCGCGGTTGCGGGCCTGCTTGGCCGAGCCACCGGCCGAGTCACCCTCGACGATGAAGATTTCGGACTTGGCCGGATCGCGCTCCGAACAGTCGGCGAGCTTGCCGGGCAGGGAGGTGATGTCGAGCGCGCTCTTGCGGCGGGTCAGTTCACGGGCCTTGCGGGCGGCTTCCCGGGCGGCTGCGGCTTCAGCGATCTTGCTGACAATCGCCTTGGCTTCGTTGGGATGTTCCTCGAACCAGCTGGCCAGGCCTTCCTGGACCAGGCCCTCGACGGCCGGGCGCACTTCGGACGAGACCAGCTTGTCCTTGGTCTGTGAGCTGAACTTGGGGTCCGGCACCTTGACCGACAGCACGCAGGTCAGGCCTTCGCGGGCGTCCTCGCCCCCGACACTGACCTTTTCCTTCTTCGTGATGCCCGAGCTTTCGGCGTAGTTGGTGATGATCCGGGTCAGGGCCCCGCGGAAGGCCGACAGGTGGGTGCCACCGTCCCGCTGCGGGATGTTGTTGGTGAAGCACAGCATGTGCTCGTGGTAGCTGTCGTTCCACCACAGGGCCAGGTCGACCTCGACCTTGTCCTTGCGGCCGCGAATGACGATCGGCATTTTCAGCAGCGGGGTCTTGGCCTTGTCGAGGTGGCGGACGAAGGCCTCGATGCCGCCCTCATAGTGCAGCTTTTCTTCCCACGGCTCGGCGTCGCGCAGGTCGCGGAAATAGATGGTCACGCCCGAGTTCAGGAAGGCCAGTTCGCGCAGGCGGTGTTCCAGCGTCTTGCGGTCGAAATCGATGAACGCAAAGGTGTCCTTCGACGGGAAGAAGGTGACTTCCGTGCCCGTCAGGGTCGTTCCCTCTTTCGGGCCGTCGGTGCGCAGCGGCGAGTCGCCGGTCTGGGCCAGCGAGGTCACCGCGTCGCCGCGCTCGAAGCGCATCTGGTAGCTGTGACCGTTGCGGTGGATCTTCAGTTCCAGCCAGTCGCTGAGCGCGTTGACCACCGAGACGCCGACGCCGTGCAGGCCGCCCGAGACCTTGTAGCTGTTCTGGTCGAACTTCCCGCCGGCGTGCAGCTGGGTCATGATGACCTCGGCCGCCGAAACGCCCTCGCCCTCGTGGATGTCGACCGGAATGCCGCGCCCGTCGTCGGTGACCGTCACCGAGCCGTCGGCATTGAGAATGACCTCGACCTTGGTGGCGTGACCCGCCAGGGCCTCGTCGATGGCGTTGTCGACCACCTCATAGACCATGTGGTGCAGGCCCGAGCCGTCATCGGTGTCGCCGATATACATGCCGGGGCGCTTGCGCACCGCGTCCAGGCCCTTCAGCACCTTGATCGAATCCGCGCCATATTCGCCGCCCATCACTTCGGGGGCGGCCATCTGCGAGCCGTCCGCGGTGGTCAGGCGATCGCCGGACTCGGCGTCGCTGGTGTCTTTGGGGTGGCCCTTGGTCTCGTCGGTCATACGTCTTCCAATGTAGTCAGGCCGAGTTCACTGACGCGAACCCCCAAAGCCCGACCCTTCAGGTGGTCGAACAGCGACTCGTCCGTGCCGGTCAGGAAGGCCTGGAGCTTGAGCGCCGTGATTTCGTCGGCCAGGGCAGCCCGCCTTTTCAGGTCGAGATGCGCGGCGACTTCGTCGAGCAACACTATAGGATTCGGCGCTGATTCCGCACGCGAAAGTCGCGCCGCCTGGGCCAAAACCAGGTTCAGAATCAGCGCTTTCTGCTCTCCGGTCGAACATTCGGCAGCCGGACGGTCCTTCTCGACATGCAGGATGGCCAGATCGCCGCGATGCGGTCCGGTCAGGGCCCGTCCGGCGGCCCCGTCGCGGCCCCGCGCAGCCGCCAAAGCCTGGGCGAGGCGCAGCTCGATCTCGCCGAAATCGAGGCCCTCGATAGCCATCTTCTCCCACTCACCGGTCAGGGACAGGCGGGCCTGGGGGAAGGGCCGGTCGCCGCGACCGTCGATCTCGGCCTGCAGGGCCTCGAGGGTCCGGGCCCGGGCCTGGGCCATCAGCGCGCCGGCCTCGGCCAGCCGCGCCTCCAGCGCCGTCAGCCAGACCGCATCGGCGGGGGCCCCGGCCTCCTGGGCATCGGTCAGTAGCCGCATGCGCTCGCGCTGGGCCTTGTCATAGGCATTGGCATGGGCCGCATGGGCGGGCTCGCCGGCAAAGACCAGGCGGTCGAAGAAGCGCCGGCGCTCCGACGCCGCCTCGAGAAACAGCCGATCCTGGGCCGGGGTCAGCCAGATCGGCCGCACATGATCGGCCAGACGGCCCGGCGGCACGGTCTCGCCGTCGACCCGCACCAGCCGCCGGGTCTGGCCGCCGGTTTCGACGCCGGTCCCCAACTGAACGGGTTCGTCCAGCCCCGACTCGACCAGGGCGGCCACGGCCCAGGCCCGGCCGGTCGTCTCGCCCGGCATCCGCCGCCCGACCTCGGCCAGGCTGGAGCCGCGCAGGCCGCGACCCGGCGACAGCAGGCTGACGGCTTCCAGCAGGTTGGTCTTGCCCGCGCCATTGGCCCCGAACAGATAGACGCTGGCCCCGCCGGTCTCGAGACGGGCGTGGGCATAGGACCTGAAGTCGGTCAGGGTCAGGGTGTTGATCGCGGCCGACGCCATGAGGGTGTCTTACGGCAGGTTGCGGTTGGCGTCACGTTTGACGGGTGCGGCGGCATGCACCCGCTTGCCCCCTACGGGCTGCTGCGCAGCCGTCTTCCCCCGGAGGGGGAAGATAGTCTCATCTTCCCCCCCGAACGGGGGGAGGACGACCGGCGAAGCCGGTCAGGAGGGGGCCTGCGGCGTTGGCCGCCTGCCCCCCTCCAAGCCCCCTAGCCGAACTTGTAGCCGCAGAGCTTGTTGCCGTCCGGGTCGCGGAAATAGGCGAAATAGACGCCCGGCATCCGCTCGCCGGGCGGGCCGTCGCAGGTGGCACCCAGTTCCAGGGCCTTGGCGTGGAAGGCGTCGACCTCTTCGCGGGTGTCGAAGTCAAACCCGCCCATCATGCCGTTGCCGACACAGGCCGGATTGCCGTCATAGGGCCCCAGAACCCCGAACAGGCCGGTGCCCTTGCCGCGATAGAGGCGGCCGCCCGAGGCATGTTCGTGAATGCCGTTCATGCCGATCGACCCGAGCAGGCCGTCATAGAAGGCCTTGGCCTTTTCCAGATTGTTCGACCCGACGGTCATGTAGCTGAGCTTGGCCATGTGGCGCCTCCCGTTTTCTTATGAAACGGACGGTAGCATGCGCGGCGGACCGGACAAGCGCCCCGCGCCCTACTCGAAATAGCTGCGGGCGATCTCGATATTGTCCTTCTGCCAGACCCCGGCCGCGCCGATCATCACCCGCCGCATATTGGCCAGGAAGATGGCGCGGGCCTCCTGCGGATCGACCAGCTGGCGCAGCGGCCAGTCGAAGCGGGCATCCGGGGCGATGGCATGGCAGACGGCATAGTTCATCAAGACCAGATCGACCCGGTGCTCGACCGCGCCGAACACCGCCTCGACCTGCTGCGAGCGCTCGAACCAGGTGGCGCAGCCGGTAAAGTCGGTCGCCTCCCAGAGGGTCAGCATATTGTCGAGCAGGGCCGCGAACCGCTCCTCGCGCAGGCCTTCGGCCATCCGCCCTACTGACCCTTGGGCGCGCCCAGCACCTTCTGCAGGAACTGGGTCTCGACCTCTCGGCGGCGGTCATTGTTGATCTTCTTCAGGAAGCCGTGGCCCTCGTCCTTGAACTGGACGTACCAGGTCTCGATGCCCTGCTCGCGCAGCCTGGCCACCACCTGGTCGGATTCGGACTTGGGTACGCGCGGATCGTTCCAGCCCTGCATGACCAGCATCGGCTTGCTGATCTTGGCGACATTGTTCATCGGCGAGATCGTCTCGAAGGCCTTCAGCATCTTCGGATCGCGCTCGTCGCCATATTCGGCCCGGCGCAGGTCGCGGCGATAGGCTTCGGTGTTCTGCAGGAACGAGACGAAGTTGCTGATGCCGTAGCGCTCGATCCCGCCGGCCAGGCGGTCGGAATAGTGGGTCATCACCGCCAGCGACATGTAGCCACCATAGGACTGGCCATAGACGACGACGCGGCTGGGATCGAGATCCGGCTGGGTCTTGATCCAGTCCAGCAGGGCCCCGATGTCCCTGACCGAGTCCTCGCGCTTCTCGGCATTGTCGAGGTTCAGATAGGTCTTTCCGTACCCGGATGATCCCCGGATATTGGTGACGATCACCGCCGCGCCCAGTTCGGCGACGCTGTGCTGGTGGAAGGCGCTGAAGGTCGGGCGCGACTGGGCCTCGGGGCCGCCGTGGATGTCGATGATCACCGGGGCCTTCTGGCCGGCGGCTAGTTTGGGCCTGTAGACAAAAGCCGGGATCGAGCGCTTGTCGAACGAGGGGTAGCGGATCAGGTCCGGCGTCGCCAGGGCCTTCGCGTCCAGTCCGCCCAGCTCCGACGCCGTCCAGCGCTGCAGCTTGCCGTCGCTGACGCCCCAGCTCCAGGCGTCGCTGGAGGCGGTGGGGGTCGACAGGCTGAAGCCCAGGGTTTCGCCGTCGGCCGAGAAGGCCAGGCCGCCGACCACGCCGGCGGGCAGCTGGGGTTGCGGCAGGGCGCGCCTGGTCCTGAAGTCCTGCACGACCAGTTTCGAGTAGCCGTCCTCATTGACGACATAGGCCAGGATGCTGCCGTCGCCCGACAGGGCAAAGTCCTCGATGTCCCACGGACGATCGGTGCCCGAGACGATGGTCCGGGCCCCGGTGGCCAGATCAATCTGGGTCAGCCGCATGAAGTCCGAGCCTTCGTCGGACAGCAGCAGCACGCTCTTGCCGTCGGGCGTGAACTTGCCGCCGGCATAGGAGACCTTGGTCGTGCCGGCGTTGAGCGGCGTCAGCTTGCCGCTCGCCACGTCGAGCAGCCAGCGCTTCGACTCGGCGATCGAATAGTAGCGGCCGACCAGCACGGTCCTGCCGTCGGGCGACACCGCCTCGGGCGAGATCGCGCCTTCGCCCTTCAGGATCACCCGGGCCCCGCCGGGGGCGGACGGATCGCGCATCAGGATGTCGGCGTCGCCCGAGCCCTTGGTCGATCGCGCCCAGACCAGGACCGCTCCGTCCTTTGACCAGGTCGCCCCGCTGTTGCGGGTGCCGGTTTCGGTAATCTGGGTCTCGACGCCCGCCGCATTGCGGATGAACAGCTGGAACCACTCGTCGCCGCCGGTGTCCTTGGAGAACAGCACATCGCCGTTCGGCAGGGTGTGGACCCCGCTCACCGGCTCGTCATGGAAGGTCAGCTGCGGTCGGCGCCGGGGGCGGCCACCCGGTGCAGCTGGTTGGTATTGGCAAAGCGGGTGACGATCAGCATGCCGCCGTCAGAGGCCCAGTCGGCGAAGCTGGCGGCCCGGACGTTCTGGTAGCGGTTCAGCCCGGCCCGGATCGACGGCGCGGCCACTGGCACGTTCTCGAGGATCTGGTTGCCGATCTCGCGGCGCTCGACTTGGGCGGTCTGGGCCAGGGCCGGCGCGGTGAACAGGAGGACGGCGAGCGAGGCACCGGCGAGCATGCGGTTCATGGATGGACCCCTTCAGACAGCAAAACGGGCGCCCGAAGGCGCCCGTCTGGTTTTCGATGATGCGGATCAGACCCGCAGCGGCATCAGCACGTATTTCACGCCGGGATCGGTCGGATCGACCACCAGGGTGGGGCTGGCCGGGTCAGCGAAGCGGAACTCGGCGATCGGGCCGCCGATCTGGCCGCAGACGTCGAGCAGGTAGCGGGCATTGAAGCCGATTTCGAACGGCTCGCCGTCATAGTCGACCTCGACCTCTTCGACGGCCTGGCCGGCTTCCATGTTGCGGACGGTCAGGGTGATGCGGCCGGGCTCGATGGCCAGCTTCACCGAGCGGCTCTTCTCGGCCGAGATGGTGGCGACGCGGTCGACGGCCTTGGCGAACAGGTCGTTGTCCAGCGTCAGGATCTTGCCGTTGTCGCGCGGAATGACGCGCAGATAGTCGGGGAAGGCCCCGTCGATCACCTTGGAGGTCAGGGCGGCGGCCCCGAACTCGAAGCGGACCTTCTGGGCGCTGACCTGCAGGTCGACATGCTCGCCGGCCGATTCCATCAGGCGGCGGGCCTCCTGGATGGTCTTGCGGGGCACGATGATGCCGGGCAGGCCTGCCGCGCCCTCGGGGGCGTCCATCTCGGCCAGGGCCAGGCGGTGACCGTCGGTGGCCACGGCGCGCAGCTTGGTGACGCCGCCGTCATTGACGGTGTGGAGATAGAGGCCGTTCAGATAGTAGCGGGTCTCTTCGGTCGAGATCGCAAAGCGGGTCTTGTCGATCAGCCGCATCAGCTCGTTGGTGTCGACGGCGATCCGGCCCGACAGGCCGTCGCTGCTCATCACCGGGAAGTCGCCGGCCGGCAGGACCGGCAGGTTGAAGCGCGAGCGGCCGGCCTGGATCACCAGACGCGGATCATCGCCGCTGAAGCTGAGCGACACGTCCGAGCCGTCGGGCAGCTTGCGGACGATTTCGTACAGGGTCTGGGCCGGGGCGGTGATCTGGCCGGGGACGTCGATCTGGGCCAGGCCCTCGTCGATGATCTCCATGTCCAGGTCGGTGGCCGAGAAGCTCAGGGTATCGCGATCGGCCGACAGCAGGATGTTCGACAGGATCGGGATCGTGTTGCGGCGTTCAACGACGCTCTGCACATGTCCCAGCGCCTTCAGCAGCGCCGCCCGTTCGATCGTAAGCTTCATAATCAGGTCCAGATCGCGTCGCCGGCGCGGTTGAGTCGCGCGCCCGGCTCCGAAGTGAATGGACGGACGACATTAGCGAAATCGCGCGGTTGGGGAAGAGGGCGGGGCGGCTGGCGGCGGCGAAAAGCAAGGCCGTTGCAAGGAATGGCCCGGCTTTCGCCTCGCCGTCATCCCTGGAACCTCCCCGGGACCGACAGGTCAGCGCGCGCAACGGGATCGGTCCCGGGCCCCGGGCCCGGGATGACGCTTTTGAACGCGCTTGATCTCAGGACTTGATGTCGATCGAGCCACCGGAGTCGCTGGGCGCAGCGCCGTAGGGGTTGGCGGCGGCGGTGGGCGGTTCGGCCGCGCCGGGGGCCGTCGAGCCCTTGGCGGCCACGGCGACCATGGCCGGGCGCACGAGGCGACCCATCAGCTCATAGCCGGCCTGCAGGAGGGCGATCACGCCACCGGCGGCGACCTCGGTCGAGGGCTGCTCCATCACCGCCTGGTGCAGGTGCGGATCGAACTTCTCGCCCTTGGCCGGCTCGATCTTCTTCAGGCCGTTGCGCTCGAAGGCCGCCAGAAGCTCCTTCTCGGTCATCTCGACACCGATGATGTAGTTGGTCACCGCCGGATCCTGCGAGTCGCGCGGGCTCATGGCGGTCGCGCGGGCCAGGTTGTCGGCCGCGCCCAGCAGGTCGCGGGCGAACTTCTGGATCGCATAGGCGCGGGCGTCGTTCATCTCGCGCTCGGCCCGGCGCTTGGTGTTTTCCACGTCGGCGGCATAGCGCAGGGCCTGATCCTTCAGGGCCGCCACTTCCAGCTTCAGCGCCTCGATTTCCTGGGCCGCGTCCTCGCCGTCCTGGATCATGATCTCTTCAACCGGCGCTTGCTCGTCGCTCATCTCGTCGTCCTATCCATCCATCATCCGGCCGAGCACGCGGGCGGTATAGTCCACCAGCGGGATCACCCGGGCATAGTTCAGGCGCGTGGGGCCGATCACCCCGATCGCGCCCAGCACCTTGCGTTGGCCCGTCATATAGGGCGCCGCGATCACGGAGGAACCCGAAAGCGAAAAGAGTCGCGTTTCAGCCCCGATGAAAATGCGTACGCCCTGGGCTTCGCGCACATCATCCAGCAGGCCGATCAGCTGGCCCTTCTGCTCGAGATCGTCAAACAGCATGCGCACCCGCTCGAGATCCTCGCGGGCCCCGGTCTCCCTGAGGCCGTCGCCGAGCAGGTTGGCCTGACCCCGCACGATCAGGGCGCGGGCATCGCCCTCGCCACCGCCCCAGGCGGCCAGGCCGTCCTCGACCAAACGCGCCGTGGTCTCGTCCAGTTGCCGCCGGGCCATCTCAAGCTCGGCCCGGACCTCGTCCTTGGCCTCGCTGAGGGTCCGGCCGCGCAGGCGGGCATTGAGGAAGTTGGAGGCTTCCTGGAAGGCCGAAGGGGTCATGCCGGGGGCCCGCTTCATCAGCCGGTTCTCGACCGTGCCGTCCTCGAAGACCATCACCGCCAGGGCCTGGTCGCCGCCCAGGGCCACGAACTCGACATGCTTGACCCCGCCCTCGCGGACGGGCGTGACCACGATGCTGGCCCCGCCGGCCAGGCCCGACAGGATCGAGCCGGCCTCGGCCAGGGCCTCCTCCAACGAGCGTCCGCGGGCGAACAGCCGGGCCTCGATGGCACGCCGCTCGTCTTCACCCACATCGCCGACTTCCAGGAAGCCGTCGACGAACATCCGCAGCCCGGCATGGGTGGGAATGCGTCCGGCGCTGGTGTGGGGGGCATCCAGCAGTCCCAGCTGGGCCAGGTCCTGCATGGTGTTGCGGATCGAGGCCGGCGACAGGGGCGTGCCGCCACGCGACAGGGGGCCGCCGCGCGACAGGGTCCGGGAGCCGACCGGCTCGCCGGTTTCCAGATAGGCCTCGACCACCCGACGGAAGATGTCTCGGGCCCGGGCATCCAGCTCGGTCAGGCCGGGTGTGCGACCGAACAACTGCGTCATGGTGGACCGTCAGAAACCTCGCGCGGGTTCAAAAAAGGCCGGGTGCTCTTCCAAGTTCCCGTATCCCGGAGGATAAGCGGCCCCACCCTGCATTCAAAGCCCTTACACCCTTTCTCGAAACCCGGAGTCTCCCATGCGTCCCTCAAGCCGCGCCCCCGACCAGTTGCGCGCCGTCACGCTGGAGACCGGGGTCAACCGCTATGCCGAGGGCTCGTGCCTGATCGGCTTTGGCCACACCAAGGTTCTGGTCACCGCCACGGTTGAAGAAAACGTCCCCGGCTGGATGCGCAACAAGGGCGCCGGCTGGGTCACGGCCGAGTACGGCATGCTGCCGCGCGCCACCCACACCCGCGGCCGTCGCGAGGCCGCCACCGGCAAGCAGACCGGCCGCACCCAGGAAATCCAGCGCCTGATCGGCCGCTCGCTGCGCGCCGTCGTCGACCTGAAGGCCCTTGGCGAACGCCAGATCACCCTCGACTGCGACGTCGTCCAGGCCGACGGCGGCACCCGCACGGCCGCGATCACCGGGGCTTGGGTGGCCCTGCGGCTGGCGACGCAGTACCTGCTGGACGAAGGCGTGCTGAAGACCGACCCGATCGTCGGCCAGGTGGCGGCCGTGTCCTGCGGCGTGTTCAACAATGTCCCGGTGCTGGACCTCGACTATGAGGAAGACAGCAATGCCGAGGCCGACAGCAATTTCGTCCTGACCCAGGGCGGCGACATCGTCGAGATCCAGGCCACCGGCGAAAAGCGCGGCTTCAGCCGGGCCGAGTTCGAAGCCCTCTACGGCCTGGCCGACAAGGGCATCAACGAGCTGTTCGCCTTCCAGAAGGCCGCCATCGGGCGCTGATACCCCGAGCGGCTCGCCCGGTAACTGCGCACAGGGGCGTTGCGATCGGCCAAACGGCCGCCGTGACGCCCTGTCCTCTTGCCGCCGGGGCGGCGGGGCCCCAGATTCGTCCCTCGAGAGGAGATCGCACGTGGCGACACCGTTCCAGGGATACGAAGTCGAGGCCCGCCTGCGGCCGTCCGCCGAAGCCTATGGCTTCGACCTGGACCGCGTTCTGGCGGCCGTCGTCGCGCTTGAGGCGCAGGTCCCGGACGACGCCTATACGGCAGGCATTCTCGGCACCGAGCGTCTCGGCAATGGCGTCGTCGTCAGCCCCACGGGGCTGGTCCTGACCATGGCCTATCTGATCACCGAGGCGCGTGAGGTGATCCTGACCCTGAACGACGGTCGCCGCGTCCCGGCCCACGTCCTCGGGTTTGATTCGCGC
Organism: Caulobacter sp. HMWF025; assembly: GCF_003060965.1. GTDB lineage: Bacteria > Pseudomonadota > Alphaproteobacteria > Caulobacterales > Caulobacteraceae > Caulobacter. The sequence goes on from NZ_QAII01000002.1 coordinate 45,442, forward strand.
ACCGGCCTGGGTCTGGTCCAGGCCCTGGAGCCGCTCAATCTGCCGGTGATGCCGATCGGAACCTCGCAGGGCCTGATCGGCGGGGCCGGGGTGATCGTGGCCGGGGCCGGCGGACGGTCCCATGCCGCAGCGGGCCAGGTCCTGACCCGGATGCCCTTTGCCGGCTACTGGGAGTTCCTGCTCGACGAGGCCATCATGGCCGAGCCGGCCCACCCGCACTGGAGTGGCGCGGCCCTGATCGGGCCCAAGGGCGATCTTGTCGGACTCGGCTATCTGAGCCTGGAAACCCGCTCTGCCGACGGCAGGGCCAAGCCGATCAACATGTTCGTGCCGGCGGACCTGCTGCCCCCGATCCTGGATGATCTGGCGCGCGGCCGGCCGCCCCATGCGCCGCGTCCCTGGCTGGGTGTCTTTGCCCAGGAGATCGAAAACCATGTCGTGGTCGTCGGGGTCTCGCCCAAGGGGCCGGCGGCGCGGGCCGAGCTGAAGCCGGGTGACGTGATCCTGGCCGTGGCCGGACGACCGGTCGCCACCCTCGCCGAGTTCTACAGCCGCCTGTGGGCCCAGGGTCCGGCAGGCGCGACCATCCCGCTGCGGCTTCTGCGCGAGCATGACAGCTTCGAGGTCGAGATTCGCTCAATGGACCGCGCCACCCTGCTGCAGAAGCCGAGGCTGAACTAGGTCGGGCTTTCCGGCACCGTTTCCCGGTCCGGCGCGGGACGATTAAACCCTATTGGCGGCCGGAACGTGCGAGGGTGCAAAGGTCCGCCGTGTCCCCGTGACCGGCGGCGATCCTGCCCGACGGCGTCCCGCCAGGCCGGTCAGGATCCTGGAACCACGCGCCATGAAAGAGACCAAGGGCAAGTCCAAGAAGCAGGCCCCGCCCAAGCCCAACGCCTCCAACCCCAGCGTGAAGGGCGAGATGGCGACCCTGTTCAAGAAGAAATAGGCCGACGGCCGGCCGCGGCGGCGGCTCAGTCGTCGCTGTCGGGCGGGCCGCTTTCGAAGGTCAAAAGATCGCCCGGCTGGCAGTCCAGCTCACGGCACAGCGCATCCAGGGTCGAGAACCGGACGGCCCGGGCTTTTCCGGTCTTGAGGATCGACAGGTTGGCGATCGTGACGCCGACGCGATCCGATAGTTCGGTCAGGGACATGCGGCGTTCCAGCAGCACGCGGTCGAGATTGACCCGGACGGGCATGGCAGGATTCTCCGCAGTCAGATGGTGAGTTCGGCTTCACGGCGAAGGCGGGCACCCTCGCGGAAGACTTCGGCCAGGACGAAGACCACCAGGACCGAGAACCAGGCAGTCAGTGTGAAAGAGACCTTGCTGTCGCTCGACGGGGCCAGCCAGTGGGACATGGCCGTATAGATGTAGCGCCCGATCTCCAGACCGCCCAGGATCAGGCCGATCATCCGCAGGCGCAGTACGTTGTCGGGGTGGAAGGGATCGCCCGCCGTCAGGGTGCCGAAGATCCGCCGCAGGCGTTCGACGATCAGCATCCAGCCGCCCATCATCAGGGCCCAGGCCCCGAGGGCGCTGGCGAACAGCGGGCCGTTGCGGCTTACCGACTCGACGGCGTCGCTGATCGGTACCAGGCGGGCCAGCAGGTCCGGGTTGAAGCTGAACAGCAGGGCGATCAGCGTGAAGATCGACAGCAGGCTGACGAAGATCCAGAGACCGACATAGATGACGTCGAGAATGATCTTCAGAAAGCTCGAAACCGAGCCGGGCCCCAAGGCGCGCATGGCTGTTTCCCCCGCCCTCCCCAGGGCGCAAAACGAGGTCGCGCGCGCGGCGCGGCCTTCAGTCCCCTCTATAGCCTAGAGCGTCTGCACCACGAAGGTGATCGCCGAGACCGGCAGGCCCACGATGAGGGCAGCGGTGATCGAGGCCATGATGACCTTGTCGGCGATGCGGAAGAACTTCGAGACAGCCATGGGGGTGGGTCCATTGAGGTGGCTGGGCGACAGCCGGAGAGTCGGCTGCGTCCATGGCCTAGAGATAGAACCCGATTCCGGTTTCGCCAATGTTGATTATCGACAAACGATATTAAACTTTTGCAATCATGGCCGATCGGCCTCAGGTCAGTTGCGCGGAAGTCACAGCGACCGACTCGCGGCGGGCGACGACCTCGAACCAGGCCGACAGGGTCGGACGCCCTTCGCGCCAGTCGACGACGGCCCGGGCATCGAAATAGGCCAGCTGGGCCGCCGCAGAGATCTCGCCGATCTCGAAGCGGGCGGCCGTGAGGGCCTCGGCCTCCAGGCTGTCGAGCCCTGCCACGATGGCGCGCAGCTGGCGATCGATCAGCTCGGCGCGCTGGTCGTCGGCTGGACGCAGGCGTTCGCGGACCACGGCCACAGCCGCCGAGCCCATGCCGTCGGTCAGGGCCTGCAGCCGCAGGGCGCGGCGGCGGGCGGCCCCGGCGGCGGGGATCAGGCCGGCGCCACCCTCGGCGTCGAGGTGGTCGCAGATCACGGCCGAGTCATAGAGGATCTCGCCGTCGTCCAGCACCAGGGTCGGCACCTGGCAAAGCGGGTTCAGGGCCCGCAGGGCCTCGTCGGCAAAGGGGCTGGCGGTCTCCAGCGTGATCCGGTCGGAGAGGCCGTTTTCGTGGGCGACGATGCGAACCTTGCGCGCAAAAGGCGACAGGGCGGAGTAGAAGAGCCGCATGGAGTTTTCCTCAAGGAGCCGCGCATGGCGCTGAAACTGGAGCCGGGCCTCAAGCTTGTGGCCGCGACACACAATCCTGGCAAGGTGCCCGAGATCGCCGCCCTGCTGGACGGCCGGTTCGAGATCGTCACCGCCGGTCAGCTGGGCCTGCCGGAACCTGATGAGACCGAAACCACCTTCGTCGGCAATGCCCTGCTCAAGGCCCGCCATGCCGCCGACCTGTCGGGGCTGGTGGCCCTGGCCGACGATTCCGGCCTGTCGGTGGCGGCCCTCGGCGGCGCGCCGGGCGTCTATTCGGCCCGCTGGGCCGGCCCCGGCAAGGATTTCGCCCTGGCCATGGCCAAGGTCGAGGAACGCCTCGACGAGACCGGATCCACTGACCGCTCGGCCTGGTTCACCTCGGCCCTGGCCGTCGCCTGGCCGCATGGTCCGGCGGTGGTGGTGCAGGGCGAGGTCCATGGCCAGCTGGCCTTCCCGCCGCGCGGCAGCCGGGGCTTCGGCTATGATCCGATCTTCCAGCCCGACGGTCATCAGCTGACCTTCGGCGAGATGGACCCGGCCGCCAAGGATGCGATGAGCCACCGGGCCCGGGCCTTCGAAAAGCTGAAGGCGGCCCTGTTTGACTGAGCCGGGACCGCCGCTGGGGGTCTACATCCACTGGCCCTACTGCGCCCGGATCTGTCCCTATTGCGACTTCAACGTCGTGCGCGACCGGGGGCGGACCGCCGAGCAGCAGGACCTGGCCGATGCCATCGTCGCCGACCTGACTGCCCAGCGGGCCCGCACCGGGCCGCGAACCCTGCTGTCGATCTTCTTCGGTGGCGGCACGCCCTCGCTGATGGACCCCGTCCAGGTGGCCCGGGTGATCGCCACGGCGGGGGCCCTCTGGACGCCTGCCCCGGATCTGGAGATCAGCCTCGAGGCCAATCCCACCGATGCCGAGGCCGGGCGCTTCGAGGCCCTGGCGGCGGCGGGGGTGGCGCGGCTGTCGCTTGGGGTCCAGTCCCTGCAGGACGAGGCCCTGGTGCAGCTGGGCCGCAACCACGACGCCGGCTCGGCCCGCAGGGCCCTGGCGCTGGCGGCGCGGGTCTTTCCCCGGCTGTCGGTCGACCTGATCTATGCCCGGCCCGGCCAGTCCGACCGCGACTGGCGCGACGAGCTGGACGCGGTCCTCGCCTTCGCGCCCGAGCATGTCTCGCCCTACCAGCTGACCATCGAGGCCGGCACGGCCTTTGACCGGGCGGTCGGGCGCGGCAGGCTGGTGGTGCCGGACGAGGACCTGGCCACCACCCTGTTCGAGACCACCCAGGCCGTGCTCGAGGGCGCGGGCTTCGAGGCCTATGAGGTGTCCAACCACGCTCGCGGCGAGGCGGCCCGCTCGCGCCACAACCTCGTCTACTGGCGGGGCCATGACTATGTCGGTGTCGGGCCCGGCGCGCACGGGCGCCTTACCCTCTCCGGCGGCCGCATCGCCACCACGGCCCACCGCAAGATCGCCGACTATGTCGCCGCCGTGCGGGAGAGCGGCGTCGGCTTCGAGGCCGAAGCCCTGAGCTCGGTCGAGGCGGCCGAGGAGCGGCTGCTGCTGGGCCTGCGCATCGACGCCGGCGTGGCCTTTGACGAGGTGGCCGTTCTGGGCCTGGCACCCGGGGCCGCCAAGGTGCGCCGCCATGTCGAGCTGGGGCTTCTGGCCGACGATCCGTCGCATCTGCGCGCCACCCGCGCGGGCCGTCTGGTGCTGGACCGGCTGACAGGCGCGCTCGCGACCTGATAGGAGTGGTCCTCAACGTTTCGTTGCGCGGCCCCGCGCAGAAAGTTTCGCACCCTTGAGCCGTCTGCCCGATCCGCCCCCGCTGTCTGACGCCCCGCTCGCCCCGGGGCTCTATCTGGTGGCGACGCCGATCGGAAACCTGCGCGACATCACCCTGCGGGCGCTGGATGTGCTGAACGCCTGCGACCTGCTGCTGGCCGAGGACACCCGGGTGTCGGGCAAGCTTCTGGCCGCCTACCAGATCTCCAAGCGGCTCGAGCGCTATGACGAGCACGTCGCCGACCGCGCCACGCCGCGCATTCTCGAGCGGCTGGAGGCCGGCGAGCGGGTCGCCCTAGTCTCGGACGCCGGCACGCCGATGGTCTCCGACCCCGGCTATCGTCTCGCCAAGGAAGCCATCGCCGCCGGCCATGCCGTCTATCCGATCCCCGGGGCCTCGGCGGCCCTGGCGGCCCTGACCCTGGCCGGCCTGCCGACCGACCGCTTCCTGTTCGCCGGCTTTCCGCCGCCTAAGAGCGCCGCCCGCAAGACCTTCTTCGAGGAGCTGGCCCCGGTGCGCGCCACCCTGATCTTCTATGAGGGGGCCTCGCGGGTCGCCGACAGCCTGGCCGACATGGCCGCCGTCTTCGGTCCGCGCGAGGCGGCCGTGGCCCGCGAACTGACCAAGCTCTACGAGACCTGCATCCGCGGTCCTCTGGACGTTCTGGCCGCCGATCCGCGCTTCGAAAGCCCCAAGGGCGAGATCGTCATCCTGGTCGGGCCCGGCTCGGAAAAGCCGGTCCAGGCCGGCGATGCCGAGAGCGCCCTGCGCGAGGCCATGGCCCGCCTGCCGCTGGGCGAAGCGGCCTCGGAAGTCGCCAAGGCGCTGGGCCTGCCGCGCCGCGACCTCTACCGCCAGGCCCTGGCTCTGAAGGACGGGGCCAAATGACCGCCCTTCGCCAGGCAAGGGGTGCCGCTGCGCGGCAATCCGGCCGCCGCGCCGAGGTGCTGGCGGCCGCCTGGCTGATGCTGAAGGGCTATCGCATCCTGGGCTTTCGACTGGTCACCCCGCTGGGCGAGATCGACCTGCTGGCCCAGCGCGGCCGGGTTCTGGCCGTGGTCGAGGTCAAGCGTCGGACGACGCTGGAGGCGGCTCTCGACGCCGTCACCGCCGAGCAGCGCCGGCGTCTGCGGCGGGCGGCGGCCCATCTGGTCGCCCATCGCCGGGGTCTGAAGGACATCGCGGTCCGGCTCGACCTGATCGCCCTGGCCCCCGGCCGCCGTCCGCGCCATCTTCGCGATGCCTGGCAGGAGGGATCATGACCCGCGAGGAGGCTGAAGCGATCCTGATCCGGGCCGGCGAGGGGGCTGACGCCGACTTTCCGCTGTTCGAGGCCGCACTGGCCTGCGCCGTCCATGAAAATCCCGACCGCAATCCCGGCCCGGCCGAGGCCCTGGCCCAGGAGGCGGCCGAGCGGCTGATCGAGCGGCTGAAGTCCGAGTCGCCTGAGGAGGCCGTGGCCGAGGCCCTCGCCGGCGACCTGCGCCTGAACGGCGACGTCCTGACCTATGACCATCCCGACAATGCCGACGTCATCGCCATCGCCGAGCGCCGCAAGGGCCTGCCGGTCGCGCTGGGGGTCTTCTACCTGCATGCCGCGCGGCAGGCCAAGGTCGCCCTGGCCGGGGTCGACTTCCCGGGCCACTTCCTGCTGCGCATCGAGACCGAGGAGGGCCCGCTGGCGCTCGACCCGTTCAGCGAGGGGCGGGTGGTCCTGCCGTCGGAGCTGTCACGGCGGGCCCTGCGGACCGGCCTGATGCCCGATGTGGCGGCGCGGCTGGAGCTGCTGATGGCCCCGGTTCCCGACCGCGCCGTGCTGATCCGTCTGCAGAACAACATCTTCGCCCGCGCCCAGCAGGCCCGCGACTGGCCCCGCGCCGAGCGCTCGGCCCTGCGGCGGGCGCTCCTGAATCCCGCCGACCACCGGCCATGGCTGGACGTGGCGGCGGCGCGCGAGGGCCAGGGCGCCCTGGCGGGGGCCCTGCAGGCCCTGACCCGCGCCCAGATCCTCGACGGCGGCGCCGCCATCGCCGCCCGGGCGGCGCGGGAGCGGGTGCGGCTGCGGCTGAACTAGGGAGTGGTGGCTCAAACCATTCCCTCTCTCTTCGAGAGAGGGAGGGGCCTGTCCCGGCGAAGGCCGGGATGGGAGGGTGAGAGGTTTCACCGCTGGCTGAAAAAGCCCGTTGTTACAGCCTTTTGACCATGAGGCGTCTGCGGCGGGCTGCCGGTGCCGGTTTGCTGTCAGCCGGTGATCTCCAGATGATCAGGCGTCGGGGTTCTGCGAAGGTCCGGTTTCGGGCGGCGGGCTGATTTCTGGTTGCGACCCAAATCGGAAGTCCACCAAACCGAGCCTCCCGGCCCAGTCTGACATATTGCGCGTCTTTGAATGGCCCGCCGTCGGACGTCAGGGCCTCCTCGCAACAAGACCGCGCTCGGGCGAACGAAGTCAAATCGTCTAGGCTTGCAACATTAGAATAATTCAACAGCGGGCGATGCAGCGCGTCAGGTGTGCAGCCTCAAACCTGTGCAAGTTGCGACTTGGCACTTTCAGCCCAGCTTTCAGGCTTATGGAGGTGGCGCTGGCGCGAAGCCGGGCGTCTTCACAGCGACGACTATTGGTGCTTCCGATCTAAAGGCTTCCACCAAGAGGCTGCGCGCTAGCGCCACACGCGGATGGCGCAGCGAGTACCGGGCCCAGACAAGGTGGAATGGATTACGCGGAACCGAAACTGGAGCCGGTATCTCGACGAGAATGCCCGCTTCACGTTCGGCGCGCGTAAGGTAGCCCGGCAAGACTGACCAGCCGAGGCCCGCGCAAAGCGCTGACCGCAGCACCCAGAGATCCGGCGCAGTGATCCTAGGCAGCCGCGCAAGCTCAATCCCGTTCTCATCAAGCCATGTGCGTACGAGCGGCCGGTCGAGGTCGTATGCAAGATGTGAAACCTGATCGAGGCCTTCGGCCAGCGAGAATTCGGCGATACGCTCGGCGACCGCTGCCGAGGCGACCGCTAGCAAACGTTCTTCACCCAGAATTTCAGATGCAAGCCGCAGGTCGTCAGGCTGTGACGCAGTGATCGCTAGATGAACCTTATCGTCCAGCAACATGCTGTAGAGTGCTTCACGTCCTCCTATGTGAAGCCGCAGATCAAGTCCTGCATCCAATAATGGACCGAGCCGCGGCGTAATCATCTCACCCAAAAGATCTGACGGTGCAGCAATATGCACCGTCCCGGACATGCGCGACGAGCGTGCCCTGGCTGTAGCCAACGCTGTTTCTGCCACGTCGAGGCTTCCGCCGATCGACGCTGCCAGATCGTCGGCGATTGCGGTGGGCCTTACGCCACGAGAGTGGCGGTCGAATAGCGGATGGCCAAGCTGCGCTTCCAGCGAGGCCATGTGCTGGGAAGCTGCTGGCTGAGTGATTCCGATCGCACGCGCTGCCTCGCTCAAGGATCGGTGGCGGTACACCTCTACGAAGGTGCGAAGCTGTATCAAGGACATTTCCGTTCCATAAACCTCCTTATGAGCCGTCGCCATTCCTCTTTGATTTTATGATGCCCAAACTTGCGTATGTGTTTCGTCACCACGGAGCGAACAGATGCACGAGCGAGGCGAAGTATTGGTGGGGCTAACCGCCATGATTGCGGGGATCACCCTTTCGCCTGCCTTGTTTGTTCGTTCGCGCCGATCTCAAAGACCAGTCCGGGCAATTGCGTCAACCGTACCTGCCTGGACCTGCACGGAGGATTTTCGATGATCCAACCAATCGTCTCCGACCCAACAGTCGAACGGTATTTGCCGATGGTTGCAGAAGCGGTGGGCCCCGATCTCGCCGCGTACCGCAACCACATCTACCGAGTACTGAGCTACGCGTCGCATTTTCTCGGCGATGATCCGCGGGGACGCGAACACATTGGCTTCGCGTTGGTGTTCCATGACGTGGGCATGTGGACCGACCACGAATTGGCCTACTTGGAGCCGTCGGAGGCACTGGCCGAACGCGTCCGGGCGCAACACGCGTCGCATCTCAACCCTACACTGGTCGCCGATATCATTCACTGGCATCACAAAGTGCTACCATTCAACGGATCTGACGCCGCCGTAGTTAACGCGGCGCGGAAGGGCGACTGGATTGATGCGAGCATGGGTGTGGTGCGTCACGGCGTTTCTCGCCAAGACGTGGCGGCACTCGAGGCAGCAATCCCGGTCTTGGGCTTCCCTGATGTGCTATTGCGTCTCGCGAAAGATTTACATCAAGGAAGCCGACTGCTTGGTCTCTGCCGGGTTATCTCGCGAGTCTACAAACTTTAACAACACCTAGGCCCGAGTGGGTTCGCCATTCAAGATTTGGTGCCATTCTGCAAATGCATGATGCTTGGCGTATCAGAAAGGATTCTCGGATGGAGAGACCGCGACTGTGGAAACGTACAGGAAGCTATTGACATCCTGAAGCCTGTTGCTCGGCGCTGAGCCTAACGTCGGCGGCCTTGAAATCACTATCCGCCCTTCTCAGACCTCAGTCGCTTCCGCTTTTCGGTATCTCGTGGCGTGACAGACCTGACCGGTCTACTGGCGCTGGCCGTCCAGTCGGTAGGCGTCTTCAGGAGGGAGGATGGCCCCGCTCCATTCTGACAGGATGAAACCTCTCACCCTCAAATCCCGGCCTTCGCCGGGACAGGTCCCGCCCTCTCTCTTTGAGAGAGGGACTTGGTCAGGGCGTCCGCTCGCCACCCTTCTCAGACGTCAGCAGCGTCCGCTTTTCGGCCTCTCGTGGCTTGGCGGACGTGATCGTTCGAATGGCACCGGCCGTCCTGGCGGTTGGAGTCCTCAGGAGGAGAGGCTGGCCGTGAGATGTATGGATGGCTCCCTTCGGCGCGAAGGTGGGCTTGCGCCCATCCCATAAATCGCCGTCATCCCGTGGCTTGTCCACGGGACCCATGGTTCCGTTGCACCGTGAGCAACCGGCGATCATCCGACCGTGAAGCCGACAAATGGGTCCCGTGGACAAGCCACGGGATGACGGGAGTATGGGGATTAAGGGCACGGTCTCCGGGTTCGCCCCGGCCGCTTCGCGCCTCCCCCCTGACTTCAGCGAGCAGTCGCGTGAGGGCGAGAGCCCGTGTCCGCCAGACTTGCCTCCTACGGACCGCTTCGCGGTCGTCTTCCCCCGCAGGGGGAAGATGGGACCAACTCACCCCTCGCATTCCCTTCGCCGCAGCCTTAACTAGGCTCTCGCGGCGCGGGATGGTCCTAACCCCGGCGCCAAGCTGATCCGGAGTCGTCCATGTCGTTGAGAGTCGCCGTCCAGATGGATCCCGTCCTGGGGATCAATATCGACACCGACACCACCTTCCTGATGATGATGGAAGCCCAGAGCCGGGGGCACCGGCTGTGGGTCTATACGCCTGACAAGCTGTCGCTCGAGGATGGCCGGGTGTTTGCCCGGGCCCAGCCGCTGGTGCTGACGGCGGTCAAGGGGGCCCATGCCCAGCTGGGCGAGACGGTCGTGCTGGACATGAAGGACGATGTCGACGTGGTGCTGATGCGCCAGGATCCGCCGTTCGACATGGCCTATATCACCGCCACCCACTTCCTCGAGAAGGTCCACCCGCACACCCTGGTGGTCAATAATCCGGCCGAGGTGCGCAATGCGCCCGAGAAGCTGTTCGTCACCGACTTCCCCGGCGTGCAGCCGCCGACCCTGATCACCTCGGACTATGAGGCGATCTATGATTTCCGGGCCCGGCACGGCGACATCGTGCTGAAGCCACTCTATGGCGGCGGCGGCTCGGGCGTGGCGCGGCTGCTGGCCGACGATCCCAACCTGGATGCCCTGCTGGAGCTGCACGCCCTGATCGGTCGCGAGCAGGTCATCGCCCAGAAGTTCGTGCCGGCCGTCAGCAAGGGCGACAAGCGTATCCTGCTGGTCGACGGCGAGCCGGTGGGCGCGATCAACCGCGTGCCGGCGGCGGGTCAGGTGCGCTCCAACCTGCGGGTCGGCGGCCGGGCCGAGGCGGTCGAGCTGACCCCCCGCGATCTGGAGCTGTGCGCCATCATCGCGCCCGAGCTCAAGCGCCGGGGGCTTTTGTTCGTGGGTATCGACGTGATCGGCGAGTATCTGACCGAGATCAACGTGACCTCGCCGACCGGGGCCCAGCAGCTGAAGCGGTTCAGCGGCATAGACGCCGCCGCCGTGCTCTGGGATCGCATCGCAGAGCTTCGCGCCTGAGCCTTCTGACGGGCTGAAAGACTGAAACGGGCGGCCGAGGCCCGGCTTTTCCCGAAACGTTCATTTTTTGTTCTTGCTCTACCCCGGCTTGCATGGTTCGCTTGTGGATAACTCCAATCGATCCATGAGGCGGACATGGCCGCGAAGGTGGTCACGGTGGCGTTCGAGGGCGTCGAGGCGCGCCGCGTCGATGTCGAGGTGCAGCTGACCAACGGTCAGAACAACTTCGTCATCGTGGGCCTGGCCGACAAGGGCGTCGCCGAGAGCCGGGAGCGGGTGCGCGGCGCCTTTGCGGGTCTGGGGCTGTCGCTGCCGGGCAAGCGCATCGTGGCCAATCTGGCCCCGGCCGACATGCCCAAAGAGGGGGCCCATTTCGACCTGCCGATCGCTCTGGCGGTAATGGTGGCGCTGGGGGTGATCCCGCTGGACGCCCTCGACGGCTGGGCCGCCATGGGCGAGCTGTCGCTGGACGGACGGATCGTGCCCGCCGCCGGAGCCCTGCCGGCGGCCATGGCGGCCGGGGCCATGGGTCTGGGCCTGATCTGTCCCGAGGCCAGCGGTCCCGAGGCCGCCTGGGCCGGTGGCACCCGCATCCTGGCGCCCCGGTCGCTGGTGGCCCTGATCAACCACTTTCGCGGCAGCCAGGTGCTGTCGGCCCCGGCCCCCGGTCCGGTTCTGGAGGGCGAGCGGGTCAAGGACCTGCGCGACGTCAAGGGCCAGGAGCATGCCAAGCGGGCGCTCGAGATCGCCGCCGCCGGCGGCCACAACCTTCTGTTCTGCGGCCCGCCGGGCTCGGGCAAGTCGATGCTGGCCCAGCGCCTGCCGGGCCTGCTGCCGCCCCTGACCTCGGCCGAGCTGCTGGAGACCTCGATGGTCCATTCCGTGGCGGGGCTGATCGCCCGAGGGGCCCTGACCCGGGCCCGGCCGTTTCGCAGCCCGCACCACAGCGCCAGCATGGCGGCCCTGACCGGCGGCGGGCACCGGGCCAAGCCCGGCGAGGTGTCGCTGGCCCATAACGGCGTGCTGTTCCTGGACGAGCTGCCGGAGTTCGGGGTCCAGGCCCTGGACAGCCTGCGCGCTCCGCTGGAAACCGGCGAGGTGATGGTGGCGCGGGCCAATGCCCATGTCCGCTATCCGGCCCGCGTGCAGCTGGTCGCGGCCATGAACCCCTGCCGCTGCGGTCATGGCGGGGCCGGGCGCGGGGCCTGCGGCAAGGCGCCCCGCTGCCAGAAGGACTATCAGGGCCGCGTCTCGGGGCCGCTCATCGACCGGATCGATCTGGCGGTCGACATGCCCGCCGTGACCGCCGCTGACCTCGCCCTGCCGCCGCCGGTCGAGGGCTCGGCCGAGGTCGCCGTCCGCGTCGCCCGGGCCCGGGCCCTGCAGGTGGCGCGGGCCGAGGCGGAGGGCAGTCCCGACACCCTGAACGGCCGGGCCGAGGGGGCGTTTCTGGAGACGATCGCCGATCTCGACGAGGCCGGGCGCAGCCTGCTGGCCCGGGCCGCAGAGGCCGGACGGATCAGTGCCCGGGGCTGGACACGGGTGCTGCGGCTGGCCCGCACGATCGCCGATCTGGAGGATGCAGGCGCGGTGCGCCGGATCCATGTCGCCGAGGCCCTGGCCCACCGTCGCACGGCCGCGACCGGCGAGCCGGAGGGTCTTTCCAGTGGGCAACCGGTGTTTTGACCGGGTGTTAAGCCGCGTCCCCTAGGGTGAGCCCATGACCGATACGCGCCCCACCGGTGTTACGCCCGAACAGCTGGCCACCCTGAGCCACGAGTTTCGCACGCCCCTGAACGGTGTGCTGGGCATGGCCCGGCTGCTGGAGGGCACCCGCCTGACCGGCGAGCAGCGCGCCTATGTCACCGCCCTGCGCGAGAGCGGTGACCACCTGCTGTCCCTGGTCAATGACGTGCTCGATTTTGCCCGGCTCGGCGCCACGGACATCGCGCTGAGCCTGGCCCCGGTGCATGTCGGCGACCTGCTGCGCCAGGTGGCTGAACTGATGAGCCCTCGGGCCCACGAGAAGGGCATCGAGATCGCCTGGGCCGTAGCCCAGGACGTGCCGATCCTGTTTGCCGACGAGGGCCGGCTGCGGCAGATCCTGCTGAACTATGCCGGCAATGCCGTGAAGTTCACCGAGACCGGCGGCGTGCTGCTGTCGGCCGGAGTCTCCGGGGCCGGCCGGGTGCGGTTCACGGTCACCGATACCGGGCCAGGCGTTGCGCCGGAGGCCCGCGCCAAGATCTTCCAGGCCTTTGTCCAGACCGACATCACCCATCGCACCCAGCTGGGCGGGGCAGGCCTGGGCCTGGCCATCGTCACGCGTCTGGCCCGGGCCATGAACGGCGAGGCCGGGGTCGGGGGCGAGGTCGGGCAGGGCGCCGACTTCTGGTTCGAGGCCCCGTTCGAGACGGTGTCTGACGCGACCCTGGACCGCTCGCTGGCCGGGCATGCCGTCGGCGTGGCCTCGCCCAATGCCATCGTCCGGGCCGCAACCCTGCGCCAGATCCAGGCCGCCGGCGGACGGGCCTTCGTCGCCGATGACGTGGCCGGCGTCGTGGCGGCCGCGCCGCTGGACGCGGTGCTGCTGATCGACGCCGCCCTGGCCGGACCGCGCCGGTCGCTGCGGCCGCCGGTGGGCCGACGGGCGGTGGTCCTGCTGACGCCCGACCAGCGCGGTCGCATCGACCGCCTGCGGGCGGCCGGTTTCAGCGGCTATCTGATCAAGCCCCTCCGGGCGGCCTCGATCGTCGCCCAGGTGCTGCAGGCCAATGCCCAGACGCCAGCCCCGGCCGGGCGTCCCGTCGAGGACGACCGCATCGCGGCGGCCTCGGCCCCCGGCGTGCGGGTGCTATTGGCCGAGGACAATCCGATCAACGCCCTGCTGGCCCGCACCCTGCTGGAACGCGAGGGCTGCAAGGTCGACCGTGTGGCCGACGGCGAGCAGGCCGTCGCGGCCCTGTCCAGCGACAGCTATGACCTGATCCTGATGGACCTGCGCATGCCTGGCATGAGCGGGCTCGACGCGGCCCAGACCCTGCGCGCCCAGGGCATCACCGCCCCGATCGTCGCCCTGACGGCCGATGCCTTCGACGAGGACCGCCGGGCCTGCCTGGCGGCGGGTATGAACGACTTCCTCGTCAAGCCGCTGACGCATGGATCGCTGCGCGAAGTGCTCAGCCGCTGGACGGGTCGCCCGGGCGAGGCCGCCGAGCCGGCCTCCGGCTGGACGAAATCCCCGACGCGCGCCAAGGTCGCCGGCTAAGGGCGGGGCTTTCCCCGCCAGGGGAAAAGCCGCCGCATGACCGCTCCGACCGCCGCACCGCCGAAGAAGACGCTGCTGCAGACCCTGGCCTTTTTCGGCGAGCGTCGCAGCCTGGTGATGCTGGGCCTCGGCTTCGCCTCGGGCCTGCCCTACATGCTGATCTTCGACACCCTGTCGCTGTGGCTGCGGGATGCGGGCCTGTCGCTGGCGGTGATCGGCTTCTTCAGCCTGGCGACCCTGTCGTTCTCGTTCAAGTTCCTGTGGGCCCCGTTGATTGACCGCACGAAGGTGCCGGTCCTGCACGGCCTGGTCGGCCACCGGCGGGCCTGGATGCTGGTCTGCCAGGCGGTGATCATCGCCGGCCTGCTGCTGATCTCGGGCATCAATCCGGCCACCAACCTGCCCCTGATGGCGGCCGTGGCCGTGATCGTCGGCTTCGCCACCGCCAGCCAGGACATCGTCATCGACGCCTGGCGGATCGAGGTGGTCGACACCGACCGCCAGGGCCAGATGGCGGTGGCCGTGCAATGGGGCTATCGCGGGGCGATGATCATGGCCGGCGCGGTGCCGCTGCTGCTGGCCGAGCGCTTCGGCTGGAACATCTCCTATCTGGCCATGGCCGCCGCCATGTCGGTCGGCGTGGTCTCGACCCTGCTGGCCCCGCGCGAGGCGGCCCATGCGATCCGGCCCATTCACACCGACGGCGTCACCCAGCCTCGCGCCCTCGAGATCGGCGAGTGGCTGCTGCGGCTGGCCATCCTGCTGGTCGGAGCCCTGCTGGTCGGCTCGGGTCTGTCGGGCGATGCCAGCCTGCTTTCGGGCTTTGTCGGCGGCGAGGCCCTGGAGGCGGCCTGGAAGGCCAAGCCCAACGGCATCTGGCTGCAACTGGTCGGGGTGCTGGCCGGTCTGGGCGTGATCGTCGTCGCCGCCTGGCCGATCCCGAAACTGCCGACCAAGCCGGGGGTCTATCTGTCGACCGCGCTCTATGCGCCGCTGAAGGAGTTCCTGACCCGCTTTTCGGGCGTCGCCGGCCTGATCCTGGCGACCATCTGCGTCTACCGGGTCTCGGACTTCGTGCTCAACATCATGAACCCGTTCTACCGCGACATGGGCTTCTCGCTCACCGAGATCGCCGAGATCCGCAAGGTGTTCGGCATCGTCGCCTCGATGGCCGGGGTCTTTCTCGGCGGCGTGGTGGTGGCGCGGCTGGGCCTGATGCGGGCCCTGATCGTCGGGGCCTTCGCCCAGCCGATCAGCAACCTGGTCTTCGCCTGGCTGGCGATGAGCGGCCACAATACCGGGGTGCTGCTTGCGGCCATCTGCATCGACAACCTGGCCGGCGGCGTCGCCGGAACGGCCCTGATCGCCTACATGTCGAGCCTGACCACGGCCGGGTTCACGGCCACGCAGTATGCCCTGTTCTCGTCGCTGTACGCCCTGCCGGGCAAGCTGCTGGCCTCGCAGTCCGGCCGTATCGTCGAGGCCTCGGCCGTGGCGGCGGAAGCCGGCGGACCGATCGGTGCGCTGAAGGCCCTGTTCACCCGCCTGCCGCCGGAGAGCTTCACCGCCGCCGGGGCCAAGCTGGGGGTCAGCGCCCCGGCCATGGCGGCGGGCTATACGGCGTTTTTCCTCTACACGGCCCTGATCGGCCTCGTGGCCATCGCCCTGTCGTTCCTGGTCGCGGCGCGGCAGGGCGAGATCGGCAAGGCGGCAGACACGGCAGAGGCCGAAACGACCTAACCGTCTGCCTACCCAAACCTTGTCATCCCGGCCGTACCCCGGCGGAAGTCGGGGGGAGAGCCGGGACCCAGGGGCCAATGCCGCGCGGTTGCCCCTGGGTCCCGGACAGCCTCTGCGAGGCTTCCGGGATGACATGATTATGGAGCGTTGAAGGGATCAAACCCCCAGACACACCACCTGGGCCACCCGCAGGTCGCGGCGCAGGCCGTCGGCGACGCGGCCGTAGTTGTCGGTGGTGATCGCCTCGCCCATGGCGCTCTCGGCCCCGTGACGGCGGCGGGGGCCCAGCAGGGTCTTCAGGGTCTCGGGCGCGGTGGTGTAGATGCGGCCCCGGCGGGGGCTTTCGGCGACCGTGACGCCGATCACCCGCCCGGCCCCGTCGAGGGCCGGGGCGCCGGACAGGCCGGCCAGGGTGCCCTTCAGCCCGTCGGTGCGACCGACCTCGGCCCAGACCAGCACCGGCTCGGTCCGCGCCCCGCGACCATGCACGACGAGGTTTTCACGACCCAGCAGGCGCGAGGCGGCCTCGCCCGGATGGCCCTGCGGGAAGCCCGGATGATAGGCCCGCGCCCCGCGGCGCAGCGGCTCGCTCAGGCCCAGCGGCACCGACGGCGCGCCGCCCTCGGTGGTCAGGATGGCGGCATCGGCGCGCGGATCGATGGTGATGCGGGCCGCGACACCCCGGCCGTCGGCCACGACGATCGCTGCCGACCTGCAGCCGTCGACCACGTGGCGGGCCGTCAGCCAGGTGCCGTCATCGCTGATCGAGAAGGCCGTGCCCGAGCCCGGCTCGGCCTTGTCGGGCACCTGGACGACGATCGAGGGGTCGAACGGCGAGGCCGGGCCCAGCGGCAGGCCTTCCTCGCCGGGCACCGGCGGCGGCGGCGGCGGGGCGTCGGAGCGCTCCTGACGGCCGACGGCAACCACCAGCAGGGCGCTGACGGCGACCGCATAGACCAGCCAGTCGGGAAGCTTGGGGAAATGCACGGGACTGCGCCCTCGGCTTTCCGGATCAGCCGGCCACGGCGGCGGCGAGGATCAGGGCGGTGGCCAGCTTGGCCCCGACCAGCAGGGCGGCGGCGGCGACCTCGCCCTCATGGATGCGCTCGGGCAGGCCCTGCAGCACCATGTCGGTAACGCGGAACACCAGCAGCTGCACGGCGATGGTGGCCGCGCCCCAGATGACGATCTCGATCACCGAGGTCGAGGCCATCAGCGACACCGCCAGCGGAATGGCCAGACCCACCATGACGCCGCCCAGCGACAGGGCGGCGGCCGAATTGCCCTCGCGGATCAGCTTGATCTCGCGGTGCGGGGTGAGCATCGCATAGAGGGTGGTACCGATGATCAGCATGATCAGGGTGACCCCGGCATGGAGCAGGGTGACCGGAAAGCCCGTGGCGAAGGCCTGAACCTCAGGCGATTGAAGCTGCGACGGCATGAACGCGATAACCCCCGGACCGGAAACGGCACAGACTCACTAACACGGCTCGGCGAGGCTTGCGTAGGGGGCTCGCGTCAGAGGGGGGCGGATGCCATGCGGTGTTCAGCAGTCGGGCTGAAAACTCTGCCTTCCTGGGCCCTGTGCCCAGGACCCATGGGATCAGGAACCGCTGAACCGAACCTCAGGCCTGGGCGCGTCCGCCGAAAAGACTTTCATTTTCAGAGCCTGCCGCCGGCCATGGGTCCTGGGCACAGGGCCCAGGAAGACAGCGCTTTGTTCAGCCCCCTTCTCCCGCAAGGGGAGAAGCGGCCTCAGACCCCCTCGTCGTCCTCGTCGTCTAGCACGCCGGCCATGGCGGCCATCGACAGCTTGCGCATCGCCGAGGCGCGGACCTTTTCGCTCTCGCTCTTCAGCTGGCCGCAGGCGGCGAGGATGTCGCGGCCGCGCGGAGTGCGGATCGGCGAGGAATAGCCGGCCTTGTTGACGATGGCCGCAAAGGCCTCGATCGCCGCCCAGTCCGAGCACTGATAGTCGCTGCCCGGCCACGGATTGAACGGGATCAGGTTGATCTTGGCCGGGATGCCCTTGATCAGCTTGATCAGTGCGCGGGCCTCGGCCGGGCTGTCATTGACGCCCTTCAGCATCACATATTCGAAGGTCACCCGCCGGGCATTGCTGATCCCCGGATAGGCGCGGATGCCCGCCATCAGCTGCTCGAGCGGATACTTCTTGTTCAGCGGCACCAGCACGTCACGCAGGGCGTCGTTGGTGGCGTGCAGGCTGATGGCCAGCATGGCCTGGGTCTTCTCGCCCAGGGCCTGCAGCTGCGGCACGACGCCCGAGGTCGAGACGGTGATCCGCCGCCGCGAAATGCCGATGCCCTCATTGTCGCTGATGATCTCGATGGCGTCGGCGACGCTGCCCAGATTGTACAGCGGCTCGCCCATGCCCATGAAGACGATGTTGCTCAGCAGCCGGTCGTCCTTGTCGGATGGCCATTCGAGGAGGTCGTCCTTGGCGATCTGCACCTGGGCGACGATCTCGGCGGCGGTCAGGTTGCGCACCAGGGCCTGGGTGCCGGTGTGGCAGAAGCTGCAGTTCAGGGTGCAGCCCACCTGGCTGGACACGCACAGAGCGCCCGAGCGGCCGACCGAGGGAATATAGACGGTCTCGACCTCGATGCCGGGGGCCATGCGGATCAGCCACTTGCGGGTGCCGTCCTGCGACACCTGCCGCTCGACCACTTCGGGCCGGGCGATGGTGAAGGCCTCGGCAAGCCGAGCCCGCGTTTCCTTGGCCACGTCGGTCATCAACGTAAAGTCGGTGACGCCGCGATGATGCATCCAGCGAAACACCTGGGTGGCCCGCATCCGCGCCTTGCCGTGCTCGGCCGCGCCGGACTCGACCAGGGCGTCCATCAGCTGGGCGCGGGTCAGGCCCGACAGGTTGACGGGCGGCTTGGCGGCCGGGGCGGCGTCAGCACGGGCGACGCGCGACAGATCAAGGGTGACGCTCAAGGGGCGGTCCGGGGGCAGGAGAGATGTGAGGATCGAGGCGGAGATATAGCAGAGGCCGGGACTTTCTCCAAAAGTCCCGGCCGGTGGTGGTGGCTGAGGGGTGCCCTAGCCCAGATCTTCCATCTCGGGGCCGGCAGCCCCCGACGACAGCCGCGCCGTCAGACGGGCCCGGACGTCGTCGGGTACGGGATCGTAGGTGTCGATCAGATTGAGTTTCGACTTCAGCAGGTTGTAGCGGATCCGCAGCATCAGCTCGTCGCTGGCGACCCGTTCGAACGCCGCCAGCTCGGCCTTGAGCTGCTGCGGCGTCATCTCGCCGCTGGACGGGAAGGGGATCACCTTGTCGTCCGGGGTGGACGGCCCGCCGGGCGGCGGAGGGGCTCTGAATCGGCTCATGGACGGATCTCCGGGGGATGAGGGGTGAACGGCGCGCCCGCCGGGCATCAGGCACGGGGTCGCGACGACCGCCGACGATGCGCCGGCGGGGGGAGGGGAGGCGGCGGAGCGTCCGGGCCAGGCCCGGAGGAAGGGATAGAGGGAACCGTTTCGGCCGGGGCCGGAGCGCTCCGCGTGACCGATTTTCCGGTGAGCCCTCGGGGCGCGGGGTTTTAACCCGCTCCCGACAGAGGCCCCCGACGGGCGGAGACTTGGCGTTCTCCGGACCGCCCGGGCGATTTCAGCCCGGGCCTGTTGCGCGTCGCCGGCGGGGCCGGGCCGTCCGACGGCGGGTTGGTGACCGGTTTTTCCCGGCGAGACCCTCAGGGGGACTTACACGCCTCGAACCGGTCCCCGCCGGGGACGACACCGACACCGGCCGACGGG
>NZ_QAII01000151.1:0-1751 GCF_003060965.1 Caulobacter sp. HMWF025
GCCCCTACCCCACCCTGATCGAGCCGCACGGCGGACCATGGGCGCGAGACGACCTGGAATGGGATCCCGCCGGCTGGGTCCAGTACTTCGCCAGCCGGGGTTATGCCGTGCTGCAACCGCAGTTCCGCGGGTCCGAAGGCTGGGGCCAGAAGCTCTGGCGCGCCGGCGACGGCGAGTGGGGCCAGAAGATGCAGGACGACAAGGACGACGGCGTCAAATGGCTGATGGACCGCAAGGTCGCAGCCGCCGGCAAGGTCGTGATGTTCGGCTATTCCTATGGCGGCTATGCCGCCCTGGCAGCGGCGATCCGGCCCAACGGTCTGTATCGCTGTGCCATTTCAGGGGCAGGAGCTGGCGACCTGGCGAGCCTGAAGCGAGCCACGTTTGACAACCGTTTCCAGCGGGAATTCCAGAACCCGACGATCCGGGGGCTTGATGCGCTGGAACAGGCTCGCGAGGCCAAGATTCCGCTGTTCATCTACCACGGCGACCGCGACCAGACCGTCGAGGTCAAGCAGTCACGCAAGTTCGCCGACGCCCTGAAGGCGGCCGGCAAGCCCTATCGCTATCTCGAGATCAAGGACATGGGCCACCAACTGGTGACCATGGAGCCGGCCATGGTTGAAACCCAGTTGGTCGAGATCGAGAAGTACCTCAATACCGAGTGCGGGACCGGCGGGATCAACGGGGGTCAGTGACCCCCGTCAGGCCGTCCGGCTTCAGACGGAGGCTTCACCCATGAGGCGCCGGGCCTGGGCCACCCAGGCATCCCGCTCGGCCCGGCCCTTCAGGGCCAGAAGCTGATCGAAGGATGCAACATCATCTGCCGTCCAGGCGGCGATCTGACTGAAGCGGGTGATGCCCAGCTCGGCCAGGGCCAGCGAGAGCTTGGGGCCCACCCCGACCAGACGGGTCAGGTCATCGGCGACGGGGTCCGCAGCCAGTATCTCTGCGGGGGCGACCTCAGTGACCGGTTCCGGGTCGATGACCGGCTCGGAAACGCTCTCGGCAACCGTCTCGGTGACCAGCGCCTCGGCAGCGACATCCTCGGCCGGAGCCGCAACAACGGGCTCAGGTTCCACCGGGCCAGCGACCTCTTCGACAGAACCGCCTTCAAGCAGGATTTCGGCTGCGGCCGTCTCGGCCTCCTCTAGGGGAGCCACGGGCTCGGCCAGGACATCCGGTACCCCGGCCGGCGCTGCGGAGAGGGCCTCCAGATTGACGGCCTCGCGCCAGCGCGCCGACCACCACCACCAGGTGGCACCGGCGGCGGCGGCACCGCCGAACAGCAGCCACAGCGGCGAGGCCGCACCCAGCATGACGTGCGGGGCCGCCTCGGGATCGAGTCGGTCCGACTTGAGTTCAGGCATGACAGACAGGGAAGAAACCATGGCGCGCGCTCCGGCAAACCGCGATTTTGTGCAACGCAACATAACACAGATCTCGATTTCGCAAGTGCGAAAATCATGACCTTACGTCAAGCGAGGCCGATCGCGCGCAGAAGCAGGCCTGCGACCAGCATAACGCCCACCAAGGCCGGCACGGGCAGGCGCAGGCCAAAGGTCAGGCCCAGAGCCAAGGCCGTCAGTCCGAACGCGCCGGGATCCAGGCTCTCGAGCCTTGGCACCATGATCCTGAACAGACTGGCCTCAAGGGTCTGGCCCGAGCGGAACAGCAGGTGGATGGCAAACCAGACGGCCAGTTGTCCGATCACACCGACCGCTGCGGCCGAGATCAGGGCCAGGGCCCGA
>NZ_QAII01000151.1:1761-9663 GCF_003060965.1 Caulobacter sp. HMWF025
CCAGGACCAAGGGACCGGGCGTGGTTTCGGCGAGGCCGAGACCGTCCAGCATCTGGGCCGGCGTGACCCAGCCGAGCGCCGAAGCCACCTGCCCCAGATAGGCCAGGGCCGCATAGGCTCCGCCGACACTGACCACGGCAAGGCCGCTGAACACGAGCCCCATCCGGGCCAGGGTCGAGTGCGGGGCCAGGGCCAGGGCCAGCAGAACCGGAGCCAACCAGACGACAAGACAGATCACGGCCGTGCGCCCTGCCCCTCGCAACGCCACCGTGGCGGTCTCGCCGGATTCACTCGCGCCGGGCTTGCCGGCCAGGACCCAACCCAGCCCCCCGGCACCGAGGATGATCAGCGGAAAGGGCAGCACGGTGAAGCTCAGCACGGCAAAGGCGGCCAGCGCTACCGCCAGGCTGATGCGGTCCCGGATCGTCCGGCCGCCGATCCGGACCAGGGCCTGGGCCACCAGCGCCACGACTGCAGCCTTGAGGCCCAGCAGAACCGGACCGGCCCATTCGGACCGGCCGTGGACCACATAGAGCGCAGAAAGGGCCAGCATCAGCATGAGCCCCGGCAGCACGAACAGCAGCCCGGCCGCCACACCGCCACGCACCCCATGCAGCTTCCAGCCTAGCCACACCGCCAGTTGCTGCGCCTCGGGCCCGGGGAGCAGCATGCAGAAGCTCAAGGCGTGGGCAAAGCTGGCTTCGTCGATCCAGCCCTTTTCCTCGACCACCGCCCGGTGCAGCAGGGCGATCTGCCCCGCAGGCCCGCCAAAGCCCAGGCAGCCGACCCGCAGCCAGACGCCCAGCGCCTCCCTGAAGGTCGGGCCACTGTCCGTCATGCGGTGGCCGTGCGCCAGACGCGGTCGCGGCCTCCGGGCTGGCCAAGGCGCGCAACGATCCAGCGCGTCGCCTCGACGATCGCCGGCTCAACCGCGGCAGGAGCCCCGACCAGGACCATGGCGCTTCCATTCATCTTCATGGGATCCAGCAGGGGCCGCAGCCTGACCTCGGCCACTAGCGTGTCATCCGTGACGGTTTCCATCGCCCGGATGAAGGCATCGAAGGTTTCGAGGTCCTTGAGCGGCGTCCAGATGGCCAGGACCGCCCTCGGGTCCCGCTCACGCACGGCCCGGGTCGTGGTGACGATCCGGGCATAGTCATCCGGTCGCTCGAACGGTGGATCGATCAGGACCACGGCCCGCCCCCCTCGCCCAGCCTTGCCGGTCGCGGTCTCAAAGCCGTCGGATTTTACAGCCTGGGCAAAGGGGTAAGGCCCAAGAGAGCGCCGCAGAAGTTCGAAGTCATCGTCACGCAGTTCGCAGGCGGTGTAGCGATCGTCCTGCCCAAGGCTGGCCGCGATCAGAACGGGCGAGCCGGGATAGAGCGGCCCGTCACGACCGCCGTTCAAGGCCCTTACCCGCGCTACAAGCGGGGCAAAAACCGCCGGCGCATCTTCGGCGGCCAGGAGGCGGAAGATGCCAGCCTCGGCCTCACCCGAACGGCGCGACATCTCGCCGGTCAGGTCATAGGCCCCTGCTCCTGCATGGGTGTCGAGAACCGACAGGGGGCCGCCCTCGGCCTTTAGAGCGGCCAGCAGGGCCAACAGGATGGCGTGCTTTTGCAGGTCCGCGAAATTGCCGGCATGGAAGGCGTGACGGTAGTTCATGAACGGCCAGGTGCCTCAACGCGCGACAGGTCCATCCGGTTATACGGTCTGCTGCGGCAGGTCATGCGCCTTCAGGGCCCTGTGCAGTTCATCGAGCATCAACTGCCGCAGCCCAGCCGGCGCCACGATCTCCACGCCGTCTCCCCAGGTGAACAGGTGCCAGGCCAGTTCCAGCATGCCGGCGGCGCGAAAGGCTACGGTCACCGAACCATCGGCTTCGGGCCTGACGGTCTGGGTGCTGTGAAAACGCCAGCGCAGGGCATCCTCCGCCCGCTCGGGCCGGATCCGCAGAACCACATCCTCGACCGCGCCATGATAGATCCCGAAGCTCTCGTCGGCGAAGGCCTGAAGAGAGAAGCCTTCCGGCGGCGGAGCCGGACGATCCAGGACCGCAAGATCCTGCATCTTGTCGAGCCGCCAGGACCGGGGACGAGGGTCCTCGCCCTCGAGCGCCACCAGATAGTTGCTGCGGGCAAACAGGATGCCAAGCGGCGTCACCTCGCGCCGCCGCCCCGGCGTACTGCCGCCGTCATACCGGAACGACAGGGCGCTCAGGCCCTTGATGGCGGTGCGGATCGCAGAAAGAGCGGCCTCGTCCTCATAGGGCCTTGGCCCAGCATGGACCGCGATTGTTTCGGCCTGGACCAGGGCTTCTACATCTGGCGCGACCCGGCGACGAGCCGCCCCGCGCAGGGCCGAGAGCAGTTTGCGTTCCAGACCGTAGAGCGAGGCGGCCCGCCCCTCGGCGCCGGAGGCCCGGTAGCTGTCGGCCGCCGTGCGCAGGGCCGCCAATTCCTCGGCGGTCGGGGTCTGGAACAGGCCGTCCAGCCCAGCGGGAATGCGGAAGCGCCGGGTCGGCGGGTCCTCGACGACCTCCATTTGAGGGAAGGCTGCCCAGACCGCGTCGCGCATGCGCTCGGCCGTTCGCCGGCCCACATCCAGAGCGCGGGCCATTTCGTCCAGGGTGAGTCCCTCCGCCGATCCCGCCAGCATGCGGGCCAGGTCCAGGAGCCTTGCAGCTTTTTCGTGCCTCATACGTTCTCCATACGACCGAAACTGGCGCATGGCACGTCCAAAGCTGGACCTGTCGAACCAAGGAGCCGTTCATGTCGCGCTTTGCCTGCCCTGCCTGGGCCATCGCCCCCGTCAATGCACCGATGATTTCGGCCGTCCTGGCCTTTGCCGACATCCATCGCGATCTGGGTGCGGGCCGGACCCTGATGCGGATCAGCCCCGAACGCGCAGCGCGCGCTGATGTCATCCTGCTGCTGGGCCGAAGCGCCGAACGGGTCGTCGATCTGGGCGTCGTGTGGAACGATCGCGAGGACCAGATCATCCGCATCGTCGATGACGCCGAACGGCACGAGGGGCGACTCGCGGCCTGGGAAGATGCCTTTGACCTGTTCAGGTCCGAGACGAACGATACCCCCGTCGAACGCCTCGTGGCCTGACTGCGTGTCGCTCGACAGCCGCCTGAGGGCGGTTGAAGAGCAATGTTCTGCCTAAAAAAGTACTGACAACGCCACGCAAAGGGGCGCCCGCGAGACCGCGAGCGCTTGTGACGGTTTCTTGCAATCCCCCCCATTGCCGAAGCCGCTGGCTTGATCACACGCTGCAATCGTCGGCAAAGACCGAATGAAAAAGCAGTTCAAAACAGAAAAAAGAAAATCTCGGGAGAAAAACGTCATGGGAAAGGAATCAATCGTGCGTTGAAAGATGCAAAGAGGGGGCTAAAAATGAATCAGCGGCTTAAAACTACTCTGCTCGCAGGTATTTCTGCGATCTCCGTTACTTTTGGATACTCAGTCGCGGCGCATGCTGCTGACGCGCCGGCCAATCCGCCGGCTGACACCTCTTCTGAAATCGATACGGTTGTCGTCACCGCGCGCGGAAAGCCGCGCACCGTTCTGGACTCGGCCGTTCCGGTAGACTCCTTTAGCGAAGCCGAACTGAAATCGGCCGCCTTCACCGACACCAATGACATTCTGAAGTCGCTGGTCCCGTCTTACACACTGGCCCGCGAGCCGATTTCGGACGGCGCGACCTTTGTTCGCCCGGCCAGCCTGCGCGGCCTGCCGACCGACAAAACCCTGTTCATGGTCAACGGCAAACGCCGCCATCGCTCGGCCCTCGTAACCATCGGCGGCACCGGTGCGCAGGCCCCCGACGCGGCCACCATCCCGGCCTCGGCCCTCAAGAATGTCGTCGTGACCCGTGACGGTGCCGGTGCCCAGTACGGCTCGGACGCCATCGCCGGCGTCATCGACTTCCAGCTGAAGGACAGCCCCAGCGGCGGCTCCCTGACCGCTCAGTACGGCCAGTTCTTCCTCGGCGACGGCGAAGACGTCATGGTCACCGGCAACCTCGGCCTGCCGATCGGCGACAAGGGCTTCATCAACGGCACCTTCGAATACACCAGCCAGAACCAGGTTCACCGCGGCAAGCAGTACTGCAACGTCGGCATCCCCAACCAGTCGGCCGGCTTCTGCGTAGCCAACTATGCGGCCACCAACCCCGCCTACGGTGCCCTGATCACCGACTATGTGCAGAAGTGGGGTCAGCCTGACGCCGAAGGCCTGCGCGGCGTGGTCAATGCCGGCTACGACATCAGCGACTCGCTGCGGGTCTATGCCTTCGCCAACTACTCGAAGAGCTCGGCGACCGAGTACTTCAACTATCGTCCGCCGGTGAGCAATGCGGTCAATGCGACCCCGATCCGCCAAGCCGACGGCAGCCTGTTCCAGTTCAGCTCGATCTTCCCGGCCGGCTTCACACCGATGTTCGGCGGCGACGTCACCGACTACAGCCTGGCGGGCGGCCTGAAAGGCAAGCTGTCGAACGGCATCGAGTACGATCTGAGCGGTCGCTACGGAAACGACAAGATCGCCTACACGATCTGGGACACGGTCAACCCGTCAATGGGTGCAGCCTCGCCCAAGGAATTCTACGACGGCTCGCTGGTCTCGACCGAAAGCGCCCTGAACGCTGATTTTGCCTATGACTGGGCTCTCGCCGGCATCAAAACGCCCGTGACCCTGAACTTCGGGGCCGAGTATCGCAAGGAAGGCTATGAAATCACCCCCGGCGACAAGGCCTCCTACACGGCCGGGACCTGGTCGGTGCCTGATCCGTTCGGCTTCTGTAACACCACCACCCGCACCCCGACCGCCGCCGCGACCGCGACGGTTCTGGCCAACGGCCTGAACTGCGCCAACTTCAAGTCGGACGCTTCCGATGGATTTGCGGGCATTGACCCGGTCTATAGCGCCCTGGCCGTCGGCTCGAACGGCTTCCCGGGCAATACGCCGGCCTATTCGGGCAAGCTGAGCCGCGACTCCTACGCCGCCTATGCCGAAGCCTCGGCCAACATCACCGAGGCCTGGTTCCTCGACGGCGCTATCCGGGCCGAGAAGTTCTCGGACTTCGGCGACACCTTCAACGGCAAGCTGGCCACCCAGTACCAGATCACCGATGACTTCGGGATCCGCGCCTCGGTCGGTACCGGTTTCCGGGCTCCGACGCCCGGCCAGCTGTTCACCACCAACGTGTCGACCCGCGTGGAAAACGGCGCAATCATCGCCTCGGGCCTGTTCCCGGCCACCAACCCGGTTGCCCAGTTCATGGGTGCCAAGGAACTGAAGCCGGAAAAATCGCTCAACCTGGCCCTTGGTTTCACGGCATCGCTGTTTGACGGCATGAGCCTGACGGTCGATCTCTACAACATCGCCATCGAAGACCAGTTCTACGCCACCAGCGCGATCACGGTGACGCCGTCGATCAAGGCCGCTCTCATCAGCGCCAAGATCCCCGGTGCCGACACGATCGGTCAGGTGCAGTTCTTCCAGAACGCCTTCGACTCCACCACCACAGGCGTCGATGTCGTGGCAACCTACAAGAAGGCCTGGGACAACGGTCAGTCGACCAGCTTCACGGCCAGCGCCAACTGGAACAGCTTCGTCGTCGACAAGGTCAACAAGCCGACCCCGAACACCTCGGGCGTGACCTACACCTTCTTCGACGGCGAAAGCGTGTACGACTTCAAGCACGCTGCCCCGCGCTGGCGGAGCACACTGTCGGCCACCCACGAGATCGGCAAGTTCCGCATCCTGGGTCGCGCCAACATCTACGGCCCCTACAAGAACATGTTCAGCGTCGGCAAGCCGGACGTGATCCAGAAGTGGGATCCGGAGATGCTGTTCGACACCGAAGTGTCCTATGCCGCGACAGACACCTACACCGTCTCGGTCGGGGCCCGGAACCTGTTCTCCAACTATCCCGATCCGGACAAGACCGGCGAGTCGGCCACCAACGGCCGTCTGTACCGCTCGGACTCGATCGTCGATTGGCAGGGTGGCTTCTGGTACGCCAAGGTCTCGGCGACCTTCTAGGCTCGCCTTATCGACAAACAGAGAAGGGCCAGGCGAAAGCCTGGCCCTTTTTTCTTATGCGTCACCGGACGGTCAAAAGGCCGGAGAGCCGGGCTTGCCGCCTTCAACCGGCCTCGGCCAGGGACTTGCCCATCCGGATCAGGGGCACCTCGTAGCCAGAGGAAGTCTTCGCCGTGAACGGTTCGATGTCTTCATAGCCGCAGGCCCGGTAAAGGGGCACGCCGCCCATCGTCGCCGCCATCTCGACACGGGCAAAGCCTTCAGCGCGCGCGGCCGCTTCACAGGCCTCCAGCACCAGGCGTCCGACGCCTTTCCGCGTATGGGCCGGGTGGGTGTACATGGCCCGCACCCGGGCCGCGTCCGTGGCCGGGTCGAGCAGGGCCGCATCGCGCCCCGCCGAATGATCGCCTCCGAACAGGGTGGCGCGCCGGCTCCAGCCGCCGCATCCGGCGATCTCGTCACCGTCCTCGATCACGAAATAGGTGCCGTCCAGGATCAGCTGGGTATCCAGGCCCATGATCTCGAACGAGGCCTGAACCCCTTCCGGCGGCAGGAAGCCGGCCAGCAGATCCCGGATCGCGACCGTCATCAGCGACGACAGGACCGGCACATCCTCGAGGTTGGCCAGCCGCAGATGCAGTCGGGCCGAAGTGATTGTCATGGCACGTCCTTCGCCGGTGTCGGCATGCAGGTAATCAGGTCCGGATAAGCCCTCGGGGATCTTGACCCGAAAAGCCTGATTCCCGTGTCGGCCCTCCAACACCTCCCCCCGCCCACGCTTCGCACAGGGGGGAGGCAGGCTGCCCAAGGGTGGAGCATCCGCGCGCAATCTGACATGTCAGCCCCCGTACCCGCGCAATCAGACTTGCTCTAAGGCGCATCAGATTTCGTGATGACCGTGGCTTCGGCGGGGCGCAGTGTACCGAAGCAGGGCAGGTCAATCGTTCAGGCGAGACACCCGCCTGGCGCCGGCTCGATCAGGTGGCGGACCTTCTTATGGACATGAATGACGGCGTGGCGACGGGCGGCGTTTTGACCCGGCGACGGTTCTTTGAAGGCCTGGCGGCCGTGGGCGGCATGTCTCTGGCCCTTTCGGGGCTGGACGCGCTCGGCTTCAGCATGGCCTCGGCGACCGAGCGGCCGCCCGAACTGACAGGCGGGGCAAAGGGTACCAAGGTCCTGATCCTCGGTGCTGGCCTGGCCGGCATGACGGCCGCCTATGAAATGAGCAAGGCCGGCTACCAGGTCCAGATCCTTGAAGCCCGCGCCTTTGCGGGCGGCCGCTGCCAGACGGCTCGCAAGGGCTTCCAGCACACCGATCTGCTGGGCAACACCCAGACCTGCGCGTTCGACGAGGGGCTCTATATCAACCACGGCCCATGGCGGATCCCCTATCACCACCGATCCACCCTTCACTACACCAAGCAGTTCGGCGTGCTGCTGGAGAGCTTCGTCAACGACAATGACGCGGCCTATGTCTATTTCGAAAAGGGCAAGGGCCCGCTGGCCGGCAAGCCGGTGCGTAAGGGCGAAATCGCCGCCGATGCCCGCGGCTACGCCGCCGAACTGATCGCCAAGGCCGCCAGCAAGGGCGATCTCGACGCAGCCCTGACCCCGGCCGATCGCGAGAAGTTCGTCGCCTATATGATCAATGAAGGCCGGCTGTCGCCCAAGGACCTGGCCTATACGGGCACCGAGGGCCGGGGCTTCTCCGTGCATCCCGGCGCAGGCGTCGATCCGGGTCCCGGCAAGGAACTGCCGCCGTTCGCGTTCAAGGACGTGCTGGATTCAGGGGCCTGGCGGGTCCTGACCTCGGTGGCCGGCTACGAGCAGCAGCGCACCATGCTGC
>NZ_QAII01000151.1:9673-11484 GCF_003060965.1 Caulobacter sp. HMWF025
TCCACCGGCTGGCAGAGCCAGAAGGGTGTTCTGCTCGGCTTCTATAACTTTGGAGGTCAGGCGGCCCGGATCAGCGCCATGAAGCCGGCGGATCGCGCAGCCTTCGCTGTTGCAGCCGGCCAGAAGATCTTCCCCGAATATGCCGAGAACTACGAGAGCGCTTTTTCCTTCGCCTGGCACCTGGCTGAATTCAATCTCGGCGGCTGGGCCGAGTGGAGCGAGACGGGTCGCAAGGAAGCCTATCCCGTGCTCTGCGAACCGGACGGTCGCCTCTATCTGGCCGGCGAACACCTCAGCTACCTTGGGGGCTGGCAAGCCGGTGCCATCGAGTCGGCCTGGCAGCAGATCGCAAAGATCCACGCCCGCGTGCAGCAGGCTTGAGACAGAGGATTATATGACGTCCGCACTTCGCTACGCGCTACCGCTCGCTGCCCTGGCGTCGGTCACGGCTTCCAGTGTCGCCCTGGCCGCTGGTCCGCCAAAAGACGCCTATGAGGACAATTGCTCCGCCTGCCACCAGGTCACCGGAAAAGGCATCAAGGGGGCCTTTCCAGCCCTGGCCGCGTCACCGCTGGTCACAGGCCCGGCCCCGGTGCTGGTCTCCACGGTCCTGAACGGCAGGGCCGGCATGCCTGCCTTCAAGGACGACCTCAGCGACGCCGAACTGTCGGGCATCCTGACCTATATCCGCGCGTCCTGGGGCAACAAGGCCTCTGCGGTCACCCCGGCCGACGTCGCGCGGGTCCGCAAGGCCCCGCCCAAGGCCCGCGGCCTTCAAGCTCACTGATCGACGCCCTCAAGGAGAAGACCATGAACCGCATTGCCTCCCTCGCCGCCGGCCTCGCCCTGGCCGCCGGTCTCACCGGAATGGCCCAGGCCCAGGACATCGTTCGCGGCGGCGACCCCAAGTCGGCGATCGCCAGCGTCGTCACAGTGCCGGCCGGCTATGACACCATCTATGTCAGCGGCATGACCCCGCCGGTGGTGGATGCCACGGCCACCGGCGTCGCCAAGTTCGGCGATACCAAGACCCAGACCATCGGCGTCATCAAGCGCCTGCAGGACGCCCTGAAGACCCAGGGTGCAGACCTCAAGGACGTCGTCATGATGCGCGTCCTGCTGGTCGGTGACCCGGCCAAGGAAGGCAAGATGGACTTCGCCGGCATGATGGAGGGCTACAAGATGTATTTCGGCACAGCCGAACAGCCCAACAAGCCCTCGCGCATCACCAGCCAGGTTTCCGCGCTGGTCGCCGACGGCATGCTGGTCGAGATCGAGGTCCAGGCGGCCCGCAAGAAGTAGGACGATCCGGCCCGGCTTTTGCCGGCATGGTTCGACACAGAGAGGGGAGACGGACGCCGGTCCGCCTCCCCTTTTTTGTCTTGGCGCTCCTGTTTCCAGGCGAAGCCAACTGATTTCATGGTCTGGCGAATTTTCTTCGATGACAACGTTGTCAAACAGGTCGGACGCGGCTATAGAGCGTGTGCCCTTATCGGGCGTTTCCTCCCAATGACTCGGCCGCCCTTCTCCTGCAGGGCGGCCGTCTTTTTGTCTGGAGGGCGCTATCGCGCGATCAGCCGCGACGGCCAGCCGACCCGGACCAGCAGATTGTCCGGACCGGCAATGCCGACCTCATACATGCCCCATTCGCGGTGACGCAGAACCCCGCCGGGCCGAATGATCAGGTCATCAACCCGCGCGGCAATCGCCTCGACGTCAGGCGTTCGAATGAAGATACCAAAGGGATTGTGGTCCGGCACCCGCCATTCGCCGGGTCCGGCCTGGGTCAGGTGCACCTCGCAACCCCACCC
>NZ_QAII01000151.1:11494-40019 GCF_003060965.1 Caulobacter sp. HMWF025
TGGCGTCACCGCCCGTTCGCACCAGACCCAGCCGCTCCCAGAAAGGGATTGCGGCGGACAGGTCGTTGCTGGGAATGATGGTGAAGGCACCGGTAGTGGGTATCTCGGTCATGGGCTGCTCCCTGGCGCTTACCACGAGGCTAAACCGTTCAGGCCGAAAACACCCGCCCCTCGCGCACGACGACCGGCCAGGGCGACAGCTTCGCGCCGGTGCAGGGGCCGCCGACACAGGCCCCTTCATCGACCGTGAACACGGCTCCGTGCCAGGAGCAGGCGATCAGACCTCCATCCGACGTCAGATACTGATCCAGCTGCTGGGCCAGGGGCAGTCCGGCATGCGGACACCGGTCGACATAGCCGAACACCGCCTCGCCCCGCCGCACGACAAAGCCATGGAACCGCTTGTCGCCGATCTGCAGGACATAGTTGCGGGCCCCGCCGTCAACGATCAGGTCGAGCGGCCCCAGACCGACACCCGCAGGTGTGGTCCAGACCCGCCCGACCGGCTCGTCCTGGCTCAAACGCGCTCGACCGTCTGCTCGATGGCCCCGAAGATGGTGTGCCCTCTGGCGTCCTTCATCTCGATCCGGATGGTGTCGTCGCCCATCAGGAACGGCGTGCTGGCCGCGCCCGTCAGGATGGTCTCGACCGTGCGCAGCTCGGCCAGGCAGGAATAGCCGACACCGCCCTGGGACACCGGCTTGCCGGGGCCGCCGTCGGGGCCGCGATTGCTGACCGTGCCCGAGCCGACGATGGTGCCGGCGCACAGGGGACGGGTCTTGGCGGCATGGGCGACCAGGGTCCCGAAGTCGAAGGTCATGTCGACCCCGGCATCGGCGCAACCGAAGTCCTCGCCGTTCAGCTCGACCAGCAGCGCGCCGTGCAGCTTGCCGTCCTTCCAGCCCGGCAGGGCGTCCGGACTGACCGCGACGGGGGAGAAGGCGCTGGCCGGCTTGGACTGCACAAAGCCGAAGCCCTTGGCCAGTTCGGCCGGGATCAGATTGCGCAGCGAGACGTCATTGCAGAGCATGACCAGCTGGATGGCCGCCAGGGCCTCGTCGC
This sequence comes from Caulobacter sp. HMWF025, assembly GCF_003060965.1. Lineage (GTDB taxonomy): Bacteria > Pseudomonadota > Alphaproteobacteria > Caulobacterales > Caulobacteraceae > Caulobacter. Next base: position 12,557 of record NZ_QAII01000151.1, read on the forward strand.
GGCTGGCCCCCAGCGGCACGTCACCGACGATGACAGCGATCTCGCCCTCCAGGTCACAGCCCCAGGCGGAATCGGCGAGAGGAATGGTGTCGCGCGGTGCCAGGAAGCCGTCCGAAGCCCCTTGGTACATCAGGGGATCTGTCCAGAAGGTCTCGGGCATTTCCGCCCCGCGGGCCTGCCGGACCAACTGCACGTGGTTCACATAGGCGCTACCGTCCACCCACTGATAGCCGCGCGGCAGAGGGCTGAGGGCGTCATGCTCGTGGAAGCGCTCCTTGGGCACCGCGCCATGTTCCAGACTCTCGGCCAGCCCCCGCAGCAACGGCTCGCAATGGGCCCAGTCATCCAGCGCCGCCTGCAGGGTCGGGGCGATGGTACCCGCGTCCGTAAACCAGGCCAGGTCGTTGGAGACCACCACCAGACGGCCGTCACGGCCACCCTTGAGAGACGCGAGCTTCATAGGCGCTTCCTCTTTTTCTTTATGGTTTGGGCAGGACGGCCTTGGGGAAGTCCGACCAGCAGGCGTCATAGTCCGCCTGAAGCGCGCAACTCTCCAGCGCAAATCGTGTCGGCCGGATCACCCAGCGACTTTCGAACATGAAGGCCAGGGTCCCGTCGATCCTGTGGGGGGCCAGAACCGCGTCCGTGGCGGCCCGCCAGCTGGCCAGATCGGGGCCGTGGTCGCTCATGCAGTTGTGCAGGGAAGCCCCGCCCGGCAGGAAGCCTCCAGCCTTGGCGTCATAGGCCCCATGCACCAGGCCCATGAACTCGCTCATGACGTTGCGATGGAACCAGGGCGGCCGGAAGGTGTGCTCGGCCACCATCCAGCGCGGCGGGAAGATCACGAAATCACAGTTGGCCGTGCCGGCGATCTCGCTGGGAGCGGTCAGCACCGTGAAGATCGACGGATCCGGATGGTCGAAACTGACCGTATTGATCGTGTTGAAGCGGTCCAGATCATAGCGATACGGAGCCAGGTTGCCGTGCCAGGCCACCACGTCCAGCGGGCTGTGCTCCCAGGTCGCCGACCACAGACGGCCGTGGAACTTCTGGATCACCTCGGTCGGGCCATCGACATCCTCGAACGCCGCAACCGGCGTCTCGAAGTCGCGCGGATTGGCCAGGCCGTTGGCCCCGATGGGGCCAAGGTCGGGCAGCTTGAACATCGCGCCGTAGTTTTCGCAGACATAGCCGCGCGAGGGACCGTCGATCTCGACCCGGAACCGCACGCCGCGCGGGATCACCGCGATATGGCCCGGGCCGGCCGTCAGGATCCCCATCTCGGTCACCAGGGTCAGGACGCCCTGTTGTGGGACGATCAGCAGCTCGCCGTCGGCGTTGTAGAACACCCGGTCGCGCATCGAGACATTGGCGAGGTAGAGGTGGATCGCGATCCCGGACTGCACACCGGCTTCGCCATTGCCGGCCAGGCAGGCCAGGCCGTCGACGAAGTCGGTGGGCTTGGCGGGGATCTCCAGCGGGTCCCAGCGCAGGCGGTTGGGATTGACCGGTTCATCCCCCGGTCCCGCAAGGCACGGCTGCTCATAGGGCCGGGCGGCCCCGTGACCGGCGCTGGGGCGCAGGCGATACAGCCAGCTGCGGCGGTTCTCGTGGCGCGGCGCGGTGAAGGCGCTGCCCGACAGCTGCTCGGCATAGAGACCGAACGGCACCTTCTGCGGCGAGTTCTGCCCTACCGGCAGGGCCCCGGGCACGGCCTCGGTGGCGAAGTGATTGCCGAAGCCGGACTGATATTGGAGGTCCATGTGCGTTCCCGTAACCCAGTGGCCATCCTTATCTTGTCATCCCGGAAGCCTCGCAGAGGCTATCCGGGACCCAGGGGCGGCTGCACTGCGTTCGCCCAGCCCGCCCCTGGGTCCCGGCTCTACGCTACGCTTCGGCCGGGATGACAAGGAAGGGCTATTACGCCTCGACCGTGATCACGCCACGGCGGATTTGGTCCAGCTCGATGCTCTCGAACAGGGCCTGGAAGTTGCCGTTGCCAAAGCCTTCATTGCCCTTGCGCTGGATGATCTCGAAGAAGATCGGACCAAAGAGGTTCTCGGTGAAGATCTGCAGCAGCAGGCCCTCTTCGCCGACATTGCCGTCCAGCAGGATGCGGTTCTTGCGCAGGCGCTCAAGGTCCTCGCCATGGCCAGGTACGCGCTTGTCGACCAGCTCGTAATAGGTCTCGATGGTGTCCTGCAGCTTGACGCCCCGGGCGCGCAGCTTCTCCACGGTGTCGTAGATGTCGGGGGTAGTCAGGGCCAGGTGCTGGATGCCCTCGCCATTGTACTGGCGGATGAACTCCTCGATCTGGCTCTTGTCGTCCTGGCTCTCGTTCAGCGGGATGCGGATGGCCTTGTCGGGCGCGATCATCGCCTGGCTGAACAGGCCGGTCGCCTGGCCCTTGATGTCGAAATACTTCTGCTCCTCGAAGCCGAAGACATCGCGATAGAAGGTCGACCAGGTGCGCATCTGCCCGCGCTTGACGTTGTGGGTCAGGTGGTCGAGCAGGTCCAGGCCGACATTGTTCTTGGCCTCGGCCAGGGCGGCGCCGGGCACCTGTTCCCAGCTGTCATAGATGGTGCCGAGATCGCCATGGCGACCGACCAGATAGAGCATCGAGCCGCCGATGCCTTCCAGCACCCGCGCGCCTTCGCCCAGCACCGTCCGGGAGGCGTCAGCGGCGACCGCGCCGCGCTTCAGGGCTTCGGCATAGGCCGCCTCGACGTCCTCGACGCGGAAGGCCATGCCGTTGGCCGACGGACCGTGGGCGGCCCGGAAATCGGCGACCTGGCCGGCGGTGTCTTCATTGACCAGCAGGTTGATGCGGCCCTGCTTATAGCGGGTCACCGGCTTGGTCGGGTGTTTGCTGGCGGCCACGAAGCCGAGGGCCTCGAACAGCGCCTTCATGGCGGCGGGGTCGGGGCTGGTGAACTCGACAAACTCGAAGCCGTCGAGGCCCAGCGGGTTTTCTGCGGTCATGGGCATGGAGAAGCTCCCGAAGCTCAGCGGGCCAGAGCCGCCGGCAGGGCGGCGATCAGGCGGTCATTGTCGGCCGGACGGCCAATGGTGATGCGAACCCAGCCGCCGGCCACCGGCGTCGGGCGGATGATAAGCCCCTCCTGCAACAAACGCGCAGTCGTGGCCTCAGGGCCGGCCGGCGTCTTCAGGAACACGAAATTGGCCTCGCTTTTCGTGTGCTCGATGCCGAGCGCGTCCAGCGCCGCCTCGACCCGGGCCCGCTCGGCCACGGTCAGGGCCACGGTGCGCTCAAGGTGTTCGACATCGGCCAGGGCCGCAAGGGCGGCGGCCTGCGACACGGCGGTGACGTTGAAGGGCGGGCGCAGGCGATCCAGATAGCCGACCAGCTGCGCCGACGAGGCCACGCCATAGCCGACCCGCATGCCGGCCAGGCCGTAGGCCTTGGAGAAGGTGCGCGCCGACACCCACGGGCCGCCCCAGGCCTCCAGCAGGGCGAAGGTGTCGAACACCTCGTGATACTCGCGATAGGCTTCGTCGACGAACACCATGGTCGAGCGCGGCGTGACGGCCAGGATCTCGCCGATGTCGACGCCGGTCAGGGCGTTGCCGGTCGGATTGTTGGGGGTGCACAGCACCAGCAGCTTGGGCCCCTTGGCCGCCTCGACCTTGAAGGCCTCGACGTCGAGGTCAAAACTGGCCAGGCGCGGCACGTCGATGATGCTCGCCTCGGCGCACTTGGCGAAGATCTCGTAGGCCGGGAAGGTCGGGGTCGACATCAGGATCGTCTCGCCCGGCGCGATCACCGCGCGGAACAGATAGTCGATCAGGGCCTCAGACCCCGGCGACACCACGATACGGGCCGGATCAACGGCCAGATGGGTACCCAGGGCGTCGCGCAGGGTCTCGCAATAGGGGTCGGGATAGATTTCCGGATGGGCCATGGCGGCCATCACGGCATCAGCCACCTGAGGGCTGGGGCCCAGCAGGTTCTCGTTGCTGGCCAGCTTGGAGAAATCGCTGCGCCCGGCCCGGCGGCCGGCCTCGGCCAGGGTCATGCCCGAGCGGTAAGCCTGCACTGTCTCCAGCGCGGCCCGCATCGGCGAGGGCACGGCATTGGCCAGCGGCTTTTGATCGACAACCAGCATAACGTCCGTTCCTCCCGAGAGCGACGGTCAGGATAGAGCGGATTACGGGGCGATGTGTGGCGATCTGGGGCAACTTGTGGAGTGATGATATCATCTATAACCGTATTTCCGCTTCTAATCAGCATACTGTGCTAACGTATGCTAGCTGCCACCAGGGGGCCTGGGCGTCGACAAAAGCGCCCGATTGTAAGCCAAGGCATAGGCGGCGGCCCTCTTGTTGAAGGCCGAATGGGCCAAGCCGCGCACCTGATCGCCGGTGTCCTCAATGAACAGAACAGGCCTTGGAGGTTCGCTCTTGCTGACGGCCTCGCCGCCCGGAACGACCGAGCTGTAGGTATAGACACCCAGCAGGTGCCGATCTCCCCGACCTCGCGCCGCCGCAGCGTCCAACGGCGCACGGCGAGGATCGACTTGCTCCCATGACAGCCGGATATGGCCGGCTTCCACCGGTCGCCCCCTGTTGGGGTTCTCATAGCCGGGCGAACAGGCGGCGACCAAAGCCAGGACGACAAGCACCGCTACGTTCTTCATGCCCGCCTCACCCTATTAAGCCGCATGCAAAGCGGTTCGGTCCCAGCCCCTACCCCGCCCGCCATGGTGAGGCCGCGCCTTGAAGCCTTGCAGGTGAGCCTGCTCTGGCGTCTGGCCGTGTCAAGGACTGGCCTGCGGCCAGCCGCGCCGCGGCGGCGCCCCGCGCCGTCCTTGACACGGCCAGACGCCAGAGCCCCGATCCCCCAAGGATTTAAGGCGGGAGCCGCATCCGGGACGGACGCGGGTAAGTCAACGAGCGGACCTTGGGAACGTCCGAGAAGGATGGTGGACGGAAGGCCAATACTATCGGGCCAATCAATCGTCTCCGCGCAATTGCGCGGAGCGGCGATCCTTGTGCGCTGGGATAAGGAGACCATCTCGTCCAAATGCCCGCGTGGCGAAGGGGTGGGCCGTCCCGCTATGTCCAGTCCCGGGCGTCTCTTCACTACGGTTAAGCTGAAAGCACCCTGTTAATTCAGCAACGTAATACAGCAGACCAATTCTTCAACCTAGCAATTAGCACACATAACGTCGATGAGCTCGAGACGCCCTATCCGATACACTGACTTTCCGTTACTTTTCTTGAGCGTATCAACGTATACTGGGCTAACTAGCATCTTGGCGGGAATATACGATAAGCCAGATGGTCCCGAATTTCTAACCATGCCAGAAATTTCTGAGAACTTCATTACACTTGCATGTCCGTCAGCGCCAGATATTCCCAATATATCCTTGCAATAATCGCCACATCTGTCGTCTTTTATAATCAGATCGTGAGGAGAGCCATCCACCAATCTTCCATGAACTAAGAACCTACTGCGCTCAGGCGGACCAACCACACGAATATCCACAATCTCTCTAACAGATAAGGCGGGGCCTTTGCCCGAAATCTGAGTACCGTTGGGCTCACATGCCGAAATCGCAATAAGACCCGACAGGAAAACCAACCGAAATTCGTTCATCGGAATATCCACCCCATCTTACCCACTAAGTTCGACACTTCATGTAACGTCCAACCAGGGTCGGGACCGCCAATTGACGCCCGCGCTTGACGCCGACCCTGAGCGTCACAGCCCCCCTACTCCACATAATCCAGCGGCAGCGCCGTATCGTCCTTGATCGTCTCCAGCACGAAGCTGGAGCGGATATCCTTGACCGCCGGCATCTTCAGCAGGCGCTTCATGGTGAACTCGGCATAGGCGTCGAGATTGGGGGCCACCACCCGCAGCAGGTAGTCATAGCCGCCGGTCATGGCGTGGCAGCCCACCACCATGGGCTCGCGGCGCACGGCTTCGGCGAAGGCGTCGGCGGCGGTTTCGCTGTGGCGGTCGACCTGGACCTCGACATAGGCCAGCAGGTCCAGCCGCGCCTTGCGGCGGTCCAGCAGGGCCACATAGCCGGCGATCAGGCCGCTGGCCTCCAGCTGCTTGACCCGGCGCAGGCACGGGCTGGGCGACAGGCCCACGCGCTCGGCCAGCTCGACATTGGTGACCGAGCTGTCCTGCTGGAGGATCTCGAGAATCTTGCGATCGGCGCGGGTGAGCTTCATCGTGACCGGGATTTGCGGCTAGGTTGGCAGATTGTGCCAACCTAGCCGCGATTGGGATAGAAGGCCACTCGCCCCCACCTGACCTGCTTTGCAGGTCGTCCGCCCCCAGAGGGAGCGGATGATCCCATCTTCCCCCTAAGGGGGAGGAGCGCGCAGCGCGGAGGGGGCAAGTGGCCACCCAAAAACAAAAACGCCCGGGGCTTTCACCCCGGGCGCTTGTTCAGTGTCTGTCAGACCCGGCTTTTCAGTTGGCCAGGCGGCGCAGGAACGACGGGATCTCGAGATCCTCGCCTTCGTCCGCATGGGGCGCGTCCAGGGGCTGGACGGCCGGGCGGGCGCTGGTGGTCGAACGGGTCTGGGGCTGCGGGGCCGGTTGCTGGTCGTAGCGCTGCCGGCCACCGCCGAACAGGCTCATCCAGCCGCCCGACTTCTGGGCCCGACGATCATCATGATGCGGCTCGGGATACAGCGGCTGCTCTTCGAACTCGTCGACCATCGGATCGACGATCCGGGTCACGGGGCGCGGCGCTGGGCCGGTGATACGCGGCTCGGGCTGCGCCTCGGCGACCGGCTCTTCGAAATAGAGATCGGTCTGGGGCTCTTCAGCCGCCATTTCGGGCTCGGGGGCCTGGTAGGCGGGCTCAGGCGCATAGTTTACCGGCTGCGCGGCCGGCCGCTCAAAAGGGCGGGCCTCGTAGCGCGACGGCGTCCGAAGGGCAGGCTCGGGCTGCGGCGCGGGAGCCGGACGGGCCGTCTCGACGATCAGCGGCGCGGCCGAGGTGTTGCGGGCAACCGGCTTGGGTTCGATCTGGGCGATGGAGGCCCCGTCCATGCCGGTGGCGACCACCGACACGCGGATGACGCCGTCCAGCGACGGATCGAAGGCCGCGCCGAAGATGATGTTGGCTTCCGGGTCGACCTGGTCGGAGATCGCGTTGGCGGCCTCGTCGACTTCCAGCAGGGTCATGTCCATGCCGCCGGTCACGTTGACCAGCACGGCCTTGGCCCCCTTCAGCGAGACTTCGTCCAGCAGCGGGTTGGCGATGGCGTTCTGGGCGGCCATCAGGGCGCGGTCTTCGCCGGTGCCCTCGCCGGTGCCCATCATCGCCTTGCCCATTTCGGTCATGACCGTACGGACGTCGGCGAAGTCGAGGTTGATCAGGCCCGGCAGGACCATCAGGTCGGTGATCGAGCGAACGCCCGAGTGCAGCACCTGGTCGGCCATACCGAAGGCCTCGGCGAAGGTGGTGCGCTCGTTGGCGACGCGGAACAGATTCTGGTTCGGAATGACGATCAGGGTGTCGACATAGCGCTGCAGCTCGCCGATGCCGGCATCGGCCAGACGCATGCGGTGACGGCCTTCGAAGTGGAAGGGCTTGGTCACGACGCCGACGGTCAGGATGCCGCGCTCGCGGGCGCACTTGGCGATGATCGGGGCCGCACCGGTGCCGGTGCCGCCGCCCATGCCGGCGGTTATGAAGACCATGTGGGCACCGTCGAGGTGCTCGCCGATCTCGGGGAAGCTCTCTTCGGCGGCGCTCATGCCGACTTCGGGATGCGCACCGGCACCCAGGCCCTGCGTGACCTGCACGCCGAGCTGGATACGTCGATCGGTCTTGGCGAACTGGAGCTGCTGTGCGTCCGTATTGGCGACGACGAACTCAACACCTTCGAGGCCGGCCTCGATCATGTTGTTGACGGCGTTACCACCAGCCCCACCGACGCCGAACACCACGATACGCGGCTTCAACTCAGTGGTCTGCGGCGCGGAAAGAGAAATAGCCATTGGACCCTCGCGACCTATCGCCGACATCGTCAAACAAGACCCCGGCGATCCAATCGTCGGGAACGCCTCGACGATTGGGTTAACAGAACAACCACCATCGTTAATCGGCGGTTAACTGCATAATCTGAGTCGGGGACAGGTCGAGCGCTACGGGTTCACAAATTGCGCTCTATCAACAGAATCCCCTGCCGTTCCAAAGCTTCTGCAAGGGTTTGAGACCTGATGCGACCGAACGCCGCTGAGGGATTTTTTAACGATCGGGGGCGCTTTTCCGCGAGGTCAAAGCTTGGCCGTTAACGATATCTGTTAAAGATTCTCGCGCAGCCAGGCTGCGGCCTTGGCCATAGGCGAAGCGTTCGGATCGATGGGGCGCTTGCGCAGGGCGGCCGTCGCCAGGGCCTTGGGCGAGACCACTTCCCGGGGGCCGAAGGCCGAGCGGTGCAGTACGCCTGCGGCGGCGCAGAAGGCCGGGCCCGAGGCGGCATCGGCCAGATGGGGTACGCGGCGCGGACGCCCAAGGCGCACCGGACGGTCAAAGACCCGCACGGCCACTTCGCGCACGCCGGCCAGCTGGCTGGCCCCGCCGGTCAGGACGATGCCCGCGCCCGGCTCGACCGGCGCGCCAGACGCCTTCAGGCGTTCGCGCAGCAGTTCCAGGGTTTCTTCGACGCGCGGCTGGATGATGCCCTTGAGCAGAGAGCGCGGCGCAATGACGGGACCGGCGCCTGGATCGTCACCCCGCGGCGGAGCCTCGATCATCTCGCGATCCTCGTTGGCCGAGGCGATGGCACTGCCGTGCAGGGTCTTGATGCGCTCGGCCCCGGCGACCGAGGTCTGCAGGCCGCGGGCGATGTCCTGGGTCACGTGACCACCGCCGACGGCCAGGCTGTCGACGTGGCAGAGCGCGCCGTTGTTGAACACCGCCACCGAGGTCGAGCCGCCGCCCATGTCGATACAGACGGCGCCCAGGTCCATCTCGTCCTCTTCCAGGGCCGCCAGGGCCGAGGCGAAGGGCGCGGCGACCACGCCCTCGAAGCTGAGGTGAGCGCGTTCCACGCAGTGGGCCAGGGTGTGGAAGATGTTCTCGTTGATCGAGACGACCAGCAGTTCCAGGCCCAGCGCCCGGCCGAACATGGCCCGCGGGTCGCGAATGCCCCTCTGGCCGTCCACCGACCAGGCGATCGGCAGCAGGTGAATGGGCTTGCGGCCCGGCAGGCGGACCTGGGCCAGGGCCGAGCCGATGGCGCGCGACAGGTCGCCGTCCGCGATCGGACGGGCCCCGAGCGAGACCTGGGTGTGAACCCGGTGGCTGGCCAGCTGGCCACCGGCCGTGCAGACGCTGACACCCTGGACGTGAACGCCGGCGACGGTCTCGGCCCGTTCCACGGCCTGGGCGATGGCCTGGGCGGCCTCGTCGAGATTGATGATCGCGCCGCCCCGCACGCCGCGCGACTGGACATAGCCGACGCCGGAGGTGGTCAGGGTGCGGTTGTCGCGGTGGACCCCGTCGGCCTTCATGATGAAGCAGGTAACCTTGGACGCGCCGAGGTCGACGGCGGCGACGGCGGGCTGACGCACAAGCGTCGCCTTCAGGCCATCACGGGCCTGCTTGCGGTCCTCCATACGCGACATCGCTATCGTCACCTCTATACCATCACGTTACGCGCCGCCGGCCACGGTCTGCCCAGGCAGAACCGCGTCGCGGGGTCTAACAGCCACCATCTCGGGATCGCGCAGATCGATGCGCGCGAAACCCAAATCCAGGATTCGTTGCCGCTGGTCCAACTGATCCAGTTGAATCAGTGCAGATTCTTCGTCGATCGCCGGAAGCTGGATCAGCGAGCCGTCTTTCAGGCGCAGATCCCAGCGGCGGTCGTCGACCCGTACCAGGGCTTCCAGCCGGTCGCGCAGGCGGGGCCGGCCCGCAACAGCCGGCAGGATCGCGCCGGCGGCCTGGTCAGCCCCCTGCCCCACGACCAGCGGAAGCTGCGGGAAACGCGCGGCATCGGCCTCGGAAATCACCCGCCCCTCGGCGTCAATGACCCGCATGCGACCGTGATACTGCCAGACCGCCAGGGCCGGACGCTCTTCGACGGCGATCAGCACGGTGTCGGGCAGAAGCCGCACGACCTTGGCCTGCTTCACCCAGCCCACCGTCTCGACGCGCTGGCGGATGGCGGCGAGGTCGAGGCCCAGGGTCGGTTGGTCCTGATAGAGGCCCGAAGCGCGGCGGATGTCGGCCTCGGCCTGGGGCGAGGCACCCTGCACATGCAGCTTGGTCAGCTTGAACCCGGCGGCGGCGAACTGGCCGTCTACGCCCTGGCGCGCAGCCATGACGAGGCGCTCGGCCCGATGGCCGGTCGCAAGCATGACCACAAGCCCAAGACCCAGTGCGGCGCCGGCGACGCCCAGAGCCAGTGCGGGCGACAGACCCACGCCCTTGGCGGCATGCAGCTTCGCGGCCGGCTGCGCAGGGTTGCGCGACGCCGAACGGGCCTTGCTTGGACTTGCGGGCGCTTCGGCCCGAGGGCGCCTAGGCTTAGGCGATCCCCCCCGCACTACAGCGGGCATAAGCGTCCTCCACGATCCAGAGTACTCGTTGATCCGACGAAATCCGCGATGGGCGGCCGGCTCCGGAACGGAACAGACGCGACGTCATGCAAGACTGCGTGTTGACCCCTAGAAGGCCCTCAAGGTCGTTAATGTCGTCATAACGGAGGCAAGATCGGGTTACGCCTTGGCAACCAAGTGCGACATGGCGCCGCTGCGACGCACGAAGACCTGAAACCCCTGTCGCAAAAGGGTTTTCAACGGGTCAGAGCCCCTGCGGGCCGCCCCAAAAGGGGGACCGGTCCGGTTTCATAAAGCTGTGGACGCCCGGAAAGCGTTAGGATTGCACGATCCTGAGACAGGCCTGAGACCTTTTGACTCACCCCGTGCCGGGCAGTTCGTCAGGCTCCCCCGCCGTGTCGCCGCGGCGGGGGAGCCCTCAGGTCAGTGCGCCGCCTTCGGCGCCGTAGCGCCGAGCGCCCGGAAGTCGATGTCGCTGTCGGCGACATAGTAGAGGAAGCTGGCCCAGGCCGCGACGTTCTGGGCCAGTTGCGCGGGATCCACCTTGTTGAGGGTGTCATCCATGGTGTGGTGGTAGTCGAAATAGCGGCTGGCATCCTGGTTCAGGTTGATCACCGGAACGCCCGACGCCTCAAGCCCGCCGATGTCGGCCCCGCCATGGGCGGCCGGCGCGCGGTCCAGATAGATCTTCAGCGGCGTCAGGGTCTGGACTGCGGCCTTCATGGCCGGATGCTCGGCCGCACCGGCCGGCAGCTGCAGGCTGTAGATGCGGTCGGCACCGGTGTCGCTCTCGCCGGCCAGCACGATCTTGGGCAGTTCGTCCTTGTGGGCGGCCAGATAGGCCTCGGACGAGCCGCCGCTCTCCTCAGAGCCCCACATCACGACGCGAATGGTGCGCTTGGGATGCTTGGGCAGGTCGCCGATCAGCTTGGCTGCCGCCGTGGTGATGGCCACGCCGGTGGCGTCATCCAGCGCGCCGGTGCCGACATCCCAGCTGTCGAGGTGGCCGCCGATCACGATCACCTCGTCGGGCTTCTCCGAGCCCTTGATCTCGCTCGAGATGTTCCAAGCCACGTCCTTGGGGTCAAAGGTCGATTGCAGGTTCAGCCTGATGCGCAGCGGCTTGCCGGCGGCGGCCAGGCGCTCCAGCTGCTCGGCTTCGGGCACGCCGATGGCGGCGGCCGGAATGGTCACCACGCCCTCGCCGTTGGCGGTGACGCCGGTGTGCGGCACGCTCGAGTCCGAGGTCGAGATCGAGCGGATCAGCAGGGCCACCGCCCCCTTCTTTGCCGCCTCGACCGGACCCGATCGGCGCGAGATGCCGGCGACGCCATAGCCCGCCCCGTCCTGGGCCCGGACCATCGGCTGGGTGATGACGACGATCTTGCCCTTCAGCGAGCCGTCGGGGGCGGCGATCATCTCGTTATAGGTCTTGAACAGGGCCACATCGGCTTCAACGCCGCCCGCCGGGGTCGACTGGGTGCGGCCCAGGCCCACAGGGTTGAGGTTCATGGCATAGGGGGCCATCAGCCAGCCGCTCTCTTCGCCGCGCGTCCAAGACGGCTTGGCAAATTCCTCGACCCTGACGTTGGTGAAGCCCAGGGCCTTGAACTTGGCCACGGCCCAGTCCTTGGCCTTCTCCATGTTCGGCGAACCCACCAGGCGCGGGCCGATATTGGTGGTCAGGTCCTCGGTGATGTCCCAGGCCAGATAGTCGCGCAGGGCCTTGTCGCGCAGGGCTTCGGCGGTCTTGACGTCCTGGGCGTGAGCGGACCCGGCCAGCAGGGCGGACACGGCGACGGCGGCGGTCAGAAATTTGCGGAACATGCGCGAGGATTCTCCGGGGTTTGCACCGTCATAGCATCGCGGCGGGGCGGGAGAAGTCAGCAATGCGGTGAAGTGTGGCGGGTGCCCAAAAGATCCGCTCCCGGAAGGGGGAGGCGGCCGGAGGCCGGTGGGGGACGTGGGTCATGCGCCGGCGAGACTTCCCCCTCCGTCGGCTGCGCCGACCCCTCCCCCATCAGGGGGAGGACCTAAGGCCGCCCGATCCGCTTGATTTCCCACTCGAGCTGGATGCCGGTCCTGGCCAGCACGTCGGCGCGGACCGTATCGCCCAGGCCTTCCAGATCAGCGGCCGTGGCCTCGCCGGTATTGATCAGGAAGTTGCTATGCAGCGGCGAGAACATCGCCCCGCCGTAAGGCTTGCCGCGCCAGCCGGCCTCGTCGACCAGCTTCCACGACGAGTGGCCCGGCGGGTTCTTGAAGGTCGAGCCGCCGGTCTTTTCGCGGACCGGCTGCGAGGCCTCGCGGCGCTCGGTGATCTCGGCCATGCGGGCCGTGACGGCCTCGGGGTCGTCCGGCGTGCCTTCGAACACGGCCTGGACCCAGAACATGCTGTTGGGGGGCACGTCGGTATGGCGATAGGTGAAGCCGAAGTCGGCATTGTCCCAGACGCGCATCTCGCCGGTGCGGTCATAGCCCCAGGCGGTGACCAGGATGTCCTTGGTCTCGCGGCCATAGCAGCCGGCGTTCATGGTCAGGGCCCCGCCGACCGTGCCGGGAATGCCGACGAAGAATTCCAGACCGGCCAGGCCCGCCTTGGCCGCCGCCCGGGCCACCTGGGCGTCCAGCGCCGCCGGCCCGGCGATCACCCAGTTCTTCTCGGCATCGACGATCACCTCGCCGAAAGCCCGGCCCGCGCAGCGGATCACCACACCCTCGACCCCGCCGTCGCGGATGATCACATTGGAGCCGACGCCCAGGGCCTGGACCGGCACCTCGGGCGGCAGGGCCAGCAGGAAGTCGCGCAGGTCGTCCGGATCGGCCGGCAGGAACAGCACCTCGGCCGGCCCGCCGACCCGGAACCAGGTGAACGGCCCCAGCGGCTCGTCAAACAGCAGCTTGCCGCGAACGGCGGGGAGTTGGGTTTTCCAGGTCATGATTGGCTTCGGACTTGGCGTCGTGCGCGGTGCGACAGAAATTGAAGCAGAAAGAAAGCAAAGATCAGCCCGAAACCCACGATCTCAAGGCCGCTTAGCAGCATGAAGTCAGCGTTCGAGATGTATGTTGGCCCCTTGTCAATATCGATACTGTAAGCTTTGACAAACGCGCCTTGCGGCTGTCGAGGCCGCTCAACCGTATAGACATAGCGCAGCCAGAAGCGGGCAGCCGTGTCCAGAGCTACCAGAGCGACGATCGCCAGCTTGGCCACAAGCCAGCCGCGCGGGCTCACTTCGCCAGCGCTTCCAGCTGCCCCGGCAGGGCGTAGGACCAGGTGGTGATGTCGCCGGCCCCGAGCAGCACCACGAGGTCGCCGCTGGTGGCCTCGGCGGCGATCAGGCGCGGCAGGGCGGTGGGGTTTTCCAGCGCCAGGGCCCGGCGGTGGCCGAACTTCTTGAGGCCCTCGACCAGGTGGTCCTTGTCGACGCCCTCGATCGGCTGCTCGCCGGCCGTATAGACGTCGGCGACGATCACCGTGTCGGCGTCGTTGAAGCAGCTGGAGAACTCGGTCATCAGGTCGCGCAGCCGGGTGAAGCGGTGGGGCTGGACCACGGCGATCACCTTGCCGGTCGAGACGGCGCGGGCCGCTTTCAGCACGGCGGCGATCTCGACCGGGTGGTGGCCATAGTCGTCGACGACGCGGATGCCGCCCGCCACGCCCGTGGTCGTGAAGCGGCGCTTGACCCCGCCGAAGCCGGCCAGACCGGCGCGGATGGCGTCGGGGCCGATGCTCAGTTCGCGGGCCACGGCCACGGCGGCGGTGGCGTTGAGCACATTGTGGTGCCCGGCCATCGGCATCTTCAGGCCTTCATAGCGCACCTGATCGCCATCGCGCGGCGAGACGATGATGTCGAACACCGAGCCTTCCGGCCCCATGGTGATGTTGGAGACCCGCACCTCGGCCTGCGGATTGGTGCCGTAGGTCACCAGGCGCCGGTTCTCGATCCGGGCGGTCAGGGCCTGGACTTCCGGATGGTCGGTACAGACGGCGGCAAAGCCGTAGAAGGGGATGTTCTCGATGAAGGCCTGGAAGCCCTTCTTCACCGCATCGAAGGTACCCCAGTGGTCCAGGTGCTCGGCGTCGATATTGGTGACGATGGCCACGGTCGACTTCAGCTTCAGGAAGCTGCCGTCGCTCTCGTCGGCCTCGACGACGATCCAGTCGCCCTCGCCGACCTTGGCGTTGGTGCCATAGGCATTGATGATGCCGCCATTGACCACGGTGGGATCCAGAGCCCCGGCGTCCAGCAGCGCGGCGACCATCGAGGTCGTCGTGGTCTTGCCGTGGGTGCCGCCGACGGCGATCGAGAACTGCAGGCGCATCAGCTCGGCCAGCATCTCGGCACGCCTGACGAGGGGAAGACGCTTGTCGCGGCCGGCGACCATTTCGGGGTTATCGGCCTTGACCGCCGTCGAATAGACGATGGCCGAGGCGCCCTCGACATGGGCGGCGTCGTGGCCGATGAAGATCCGCGCGCCCAGCTTTTCCAGCCGCTCGGTATTGGCCGACGCCTTGGCGTCGCTGCCCTGCACGGTATAGCCGATGCGCAGCATGATCTCGGCAATGCCGGACATGCCGATGCCACCGATGCCGATGAAGTGCACGGGGCCGAGTTCGAAGGGTACGGGGCGTCGACGCTGGATCATGAAAAGCCGATTAGACCATTTGAAGACGACGCGAAACGCCCTCCTGACGCTGTTTTTGTGGACTGCCCCCGCGGCGGCCCAGGCGCCGGTGCCTGCCACGCCCCCCTCCCCGCTTGAGCTGCGCCTGGCCGATGTCGGGCGTTTTGCGGTGTTCGTCGACCTGACCAGCGTTCAGTGGAGCGGTCGTACCGCCCGCCTGCGGCTGCTACAGGTCACCGAAGGCGGCTTCAGGGCGGGGGCGGACGATTACTGGGGCGGCTGGCGGCACGAGGTGATCGACTGCGAGGCCCGCACCATCCGCCATGCCGGCTTTGCCAGCATCCGGGCCGGCGGTCATGAAGGCCCCCTCACCGGCGACCTGGGCCCGGCGGTTTCGACCCCGCAGGGCAGCGCCGACGAGGCGGCAGCCCGGGTGGTGTGTGACGGCTGGAAGCCGTTTGCCGGCGTGCCGGTGGCGACGGGTGTTGAACAGGCGGTGAGGATTGCCAGACCGCTGATCGAGACGGGGGCGGAGCCCTAAGGGGCTAGACTATTTGAAGAAGTCGAGCGGCTCCTTGGCGTCTCCAGGTTCATACTGATAGATATCCAAATCTAAAGTCTCAGACGTTCGCAGTAGCCAGCTTCCGCATATTGTCATCAGGCGATAGATGAGCTGCACAGGACCTTCACCGGAAGCGGTGACCGAATACTCCTCTCCTATTAAATGGAACCGAGCGCGTCCAGTTTGGCGGACAAGGACATCACCATCGCCCAGATCAACGGATCGATTAGGGCCAAACTCGAAGACGATAAAAAGATCGCATTCCTGATCATTCTCATCGAGATAGTGAATGAGATGCTCGTCGAATAGTGAATATTCAGACATTTAGCGCCTACCTGTGTATAGTGGAGTCCTTACGGCGGAAAACCCACCTTCTCGGCGACATTCCGCTTGCCTTTCCGTGATCGTCGCCTCACAAAATCTCCAGATTGTCGCCCTTTCCTTCTTGTTTCGAGCATACATAGCCGCATAGGTATCGCATTTTATATAGTCGTCCCTCTCAAGTGCATCGCACTCTTCATCGACGCGCGCCTTTTCGGCAGGATCATAGAAGCCGCGACTAAAGCGCGGGGGGTCTGAAGGATCGTCCCCATCCTCCGCTGTGATCGACAACCGAAGTTTTGGCGCCGGCAGCTTCAGAAACGGCGTCTTCTCCCGTCCCGTCGTGCGACGATCGAAATCGCCGACCGCGCGCGTGAGCGCGGCACCTCCGACAACGGCAGGAAGCCCCCCGGCGCGAGCCGTGGCCGCAATAGCGCCCGGATGTTTAATGAGGGTACGCGCGACTGGCGCTACAAGTGATCTTGCCGGCTTCAGCCCCGCACGCGGAACCTTTCGCATGCCTGAGCCACCCCCGCCTCCCCGAGGCACCCATTGCCCACCGTTGGAACTCCCCACCGGCGCACGCGGTTGGCTAGGATCAAACTTCGCCTCGAGATCCCAAAGCGTCCGCCGCAGGGCGTCGGCCGCGGCGTCGCTTCGAAACTTTCGCAGCGCGCCTTCAAAATCATCTGCTGTCATCTCTCGCTCCAAATGCCTTGCAGTTCGATGATGCCGTCAGCCTGAACGCGTCGGATTCGCGTCACTCATTTTTCTGTAAGTCATTGTAAAAAATCGGATCTCCAATCCAGACAACGGGGATAGATCCTCGTAGATCCCCGCTCCCCCCTCACAGCTCAAACACATCCATTGGCGCCACGACCGGCTTCTGCGCCCAGGCGAACAGCACCAGGCCCCGGGCCTTCGCGGTGTCGATCAGCCAGGCCCCCGACAGCTGGATCAGCTCATAGGTGACCTGAAGCTCGTCGGCGCCGCGCGTCTCGAGGCGGGCGGCCTGGCCGTCGAGGTCGATATCGGCCCAGCCGAGCACC
Organism: Caulobacter sp. HMWF025; assembly: GCF_003060965.1. Classification (GTDB taxonomy): domain Bacteria; phylum Pseudomonadota; class Alphaproteobacteria; order Caulobacterales; family Caulobacteraceae; genus Caulobacter. The sequence continues at coordinate 29,682 of NZ_QAII01000151.1, forward strand.
TCGTCGTCCTCAAGCGCGCGCAGGGTCATCAGGACCGAACCCTCTTCGTCGTCATTGTCATTGGCGGCCGCGGCGTCCGCCTTCGAGATCCGGCAGAAGGAGATCACGCGCGGTCCCAGCACCAGATCCGGGGCTACCGTCGTCATGGCTGCCGTTCGAAGAGCTGGGGCCAGGCCGTCACCGGTGTCGCACGCTCCGGCAGCAGGGTCAGGCCCTCCTGCTGGGCCGTGCGGATCAGCCAGTCGCCCGCGAACCACAGGCAGATCCGCAGCAGGTGGATGTCGTCGGTGCCCGGGAACGTCTTGGCCCAGCGGTGGCCGTCGATCTCGACCCAGAACCGGCCCAACAGGTCGTCATCTGGCTCGACGTGCTCGAGACCTTCAAAATAGGCGAAGGTCCAGAACTGGCGCGCGCCCATCCGTATACGGACGGAGGCCTCAAAGCGCTCGCCCGCTGCGTCCAGATAGGGAATGAACCTTGGTCCGATTACCCGGGCCCGGTGCGGCCATCGCACATAGGTGAACGGCGGCCGCATCGCCCTGCTCCCATCCTCGCCATTCAAGTCTAGCGCGATGAGAACAAAACGGCAACCTTTAGGCGTGTCAGCGACGCGCGGTCCGCTCCACCAGATCCGCCAGGTCCTCGGCCGCATCGGGCCTGGCCACGCTCCGCGCGCCGTCGGCCATGCGGGCCAGGCGCTCGGGGTTCTTGAGAAGGGCGTTCAGGGCACCGGCCATGGCATCGACGGTCAGTTCGTCTTCCAGGCAGACGGCCGCGCCGCCGGCCTCTTCCAGCAGGCGGGCATTGAAGCGCTGGTGGTCGTCGGCGGCGATCTTCAGGGGCACCAGGATCGAGGGGCGGCCGGCGACGGCCAGTTCGGTGCAGGTCGAGGCCCCCGAGCGGCCGACCACCAGATGGGCCTGACGCAGATAGCCGGCCATATCGCGGAAGAACGGGGCGACCTCGCAGTCGACCATGGCGTTGCGATAGGTCTTGCGGGCCTGTTCCATGCTCTCGGGACGGGCCTGCTGGAACACCTTGAGGCGGCCGCGCATCTCTTCGGGCAGTTTGGCGACGGCCTCGGGGATCAGCTCCGACAGCAGGCGCGCGCCCTGGCTGCCGCCGGTCACCAGCAGGCGCAACTGCACCTCGGGCGGCAGGTAGGGGATCTCGAACAGGGCCCGCACGGGCGGACGAACGGGGTTGCCGACCACATGGGCCCGGGCCTTGACGGCGGGCGGGGCCTTTTCGAGGATCGGGAAAGCGCAGGCCACCTCGGTGACCCGCGAGGCCAGGAACCGGTTGACCCGGCCCAGCACGGCGTTCTGTTCGTGGATCACGGTCGGGCGACCCTGGCTGAGGGCCCCCAGCAGGGCCGGCAGGGCCGGATAGCCGCCGAAGCCGACGACCACCGCCGGATTGAGACGCTTGAAGGCCGCGCGGGCCTGCATCACGCCCTGCAGCACCACGAGCCCGGCCCGGACCATACCGACGGGGTCACTGGCCTTGGCGGTCGCCGCCGACAGGGCCAGGCGCTCCTCGGCCGGAAACTTGTCGGCATAGAGCGCGCCGCGCTCGTCCGTGGCCAACACCACGCGCCAGCCGCGGGCGCTGAGGGCTTCAGACAGGGCCTGGGCGGGAAACAGGTGCCCGCCGGTTCCTCCGGCGGCAACGACGACCAGCTTGCTCATGTCAGTTGAAATCGCCGCTCTGGCCGAACTCGCCCGTATGGCCATAGGCCCCGGGCCGCTTGCGCAGCAGCGCCAGGGCCAGGCCCAGCGTCAGTCCCATGGCCAGCATTGACGAACCCCCATAGCTGATGAACGGCAGCGTCATGCCCTTGGTCGGGATCAGGTTCAAGTTCACGGCGATATTGATCATGGCCTGCTGGCCCAGCAGCACGAACAATCCGGCCGCCGCAACCTGTTCGAAGCCGTCGGACAGCTTCATGGCCTTGTAGAGGCCGCGCACCACCACGAAGGCGAAAAGGCCGATCAGCGCCCACGAGAAGATCAGGCCATATTCCTCGGCCGCGACCGAATAGATGAAGTCGGTGTGCAGGTCGGGCACGTGGCGCTTCATGACCCCCTCGCCCGGACCGCGACCGAACAGGCCGCCCGCCCGGATGGCCTCGGCGGCCCGGGTGATCTGGTGGGTGTCGGCCTGGTCGGGACTGAGGAACTTCTGCACCCGCGCATGGACGTGGTCGAACAGGAAATAGGTGGAGACCAGACCACTCACGGCCGCGACGCCCAGGCCCATGATCCAGCTGATCGGCACCCCGGCCATCCAGAAGGCCGCTCCGAACGCGATGGTGATCAGCACGGTCTGGCCGACGTCGGGCTGGATCAGCAGCAGGCCGACGGCAATGAAGTAGAGCAGGAAGGCGATCGAAACCCCGGGCACGCCCTCGCCCTTCTGGCCTTCGGCGAACATCCAGGAGACCAGCACGATCAGGGCCGGTTTCATGAACTCGGACGGCTGCAGGGTGAAACCGGCAAACTGCAGCCAGCGGGTCGCCCCCTTGGCGTTATGGCCGATGAACGGCAGGGCGATCATGACGGCGATCGCTGCCAGATAGATGAAAAAGGCCGCGCGCCGCACGCCCTTGGGCGACAGCATCGAGGTCGACAGCAGGATGACCGCAGCGGTACCGGCGAACAGACACTGGCGCAGGGCAAAGTGGAACTGGTCGTCAATGCCGATCCGCTGGGCGGCCGCCGGGCTGGAGGCGAAGGACAGCAGCACGCCCACCGTAACCAGCAGGGCAGTCCCCCCGAGCAACCAGCGATCCGTGGTCCACCACCAGAGTCCGAGCGCGGTGCGATCGGTCCGGGCGAAGGCGTGGGTGGTCTGGGTCGACATGCCCGGAGAGTCGGCTCGCAGGGTTAACGGAAAGTTGCAGTCCGCATCCGGATCGGTGGACAGGCGGTGATTGTCGGGAGCGGCGCGGGACGGGCAACGGCCGATACCGGCCGTCCGATGGAATCTGCGCCTTCCCTCACCCCGGATGCCCGGTCGCTGCGCATTCTTTGCAAACGATCCCCAGTTTGTGTGTCGGCTGTCGCAATTGTCAGCTATCAGGCTATTCGTTAACGGTGGTTAATCATAGACTTACTGTTCTGAGCGCGCGTTAAGGGAGAGGCTGGCAACTGGGGATTGCGAAAATCCCCTGAGGGTTGTTTTCAACATCGGGACTGCATGTGCGGGGGGAATTTCGCGCATTATTCCTGGCTGTGACTCTCCCTGCCTCTCGCAAAACTTTGGGTTCGGCTGTCTAGATTTGTCTTTGCTGGGGGCGTTGTTACGTGGCCACGATCTATCTTGACTACGCTGGCAATGCGATTGCCCAGAGCCTCGGCCCCCTGGTGCTGGTGCTGGGCACGGCCGGCAATGACTCGCTGGTTGGTGGATCGGGTCGGGATGCCTTCCAGGCTTCGGGCGGGATCGACACCCTGGCCGGGGGCCTGGCCGATGACACCTATATTGTCCAGAACAGCGCCACCAAGGTGATCGAGGCGGCCGGTGGCGGGATCGACACGGTCAAGACCACCGCCCACTACATCCTGCCCGACAATGTCGAGAACCTTTACATCCTCGGCTATACGCCCAAGAGCGGGACGGCCGGCTTTGGCAACGCCCTGTCCAACCTGATCGTCGGCGACGTCAACACCCAGACCATCACCGGGCTCGGCGGGAACGACGTGCTGGTCGGCGGCGGCGGGTCGGACATGTTTGTGTTCGGCATCGGCTCGGGCCGCGACGTCATCACCGACTTCACCGCGGGCAAGGGCGCAGGCCTGGACTATGTCCGACTGCAGGGTTACGGCCTGACCACGTTCGACCAGGTCAAGGCTGCCATGACCCAGGTCGGTGCTGACGTGGTGCTGAAACTGTCGGCAACCGACGATGTCACCTTCCGCTCGACCACCATCGCGGCCTTCACCGCCGACAATTTCAAGCTGCCGATCGACCTGAAGAAGTTCCAGCTGACCTTCTCCGACGAGTTCGACACCCTGCGCCTGCAGACCTTGGGTGACGGATCGACCGGGACCTGGGCTCCGGAGTTCGGTTTCGGCGGCTTCGGCACCAAGGCCAGCCACTATATCGGCTATTACACCGGCGAACTGCAGATGTTCGTCGACCCGACCTTCAAGGGCAGCACGGACACGGCCCTCGGGCTCAATCCGTTCACGGTCAATAATGGCGTGCTCTCGATCCAGGCGCGCCCCACGACCGCAGCTGAGAAGGCGGCACTCTGGCCTTCGGCGACCCAGACCTTTGACTATGTCTCGGGCATGATCTCGAGCGTCAGCTCGTTCCGTCAGACCTACGGCTATTTCGAGTTGCGCGCCAAGCTGCCGTCCGGCCAGGGGGCCTGGCCCTGCTTCTGGCTGCTGTCGAGCCGCCCGGGCGACATGACTGAGGTCGACATCCTGGAGGCCCGCGGCCAGCTGGCCAACATCAACAATACCAGCCTGCACCACTATTCCTATCCCAACGCCCAGATCGGTTCCTCGGTCTATACGCCGGGCGGTGACACGGCGTTCCACACCTACGGTCTGCTCTGGGACAAGGACTATCTCGTCTGGTACGTCGACGGCGCGGAAGTCTATCGGCTGCCAACGCCGGCCGACATGAATGTGCCGATGTATCTCGTGGTCACCCTGGCCGTCGGGGCCTGGGCGGGAACAGCAGATCCCGTTTCGCTGGCAGCAACGACCTTCGACGTTGACTATGTCCGGGCCTATTCGGCCCTTCCCGATGGCCAGAACATCACCGGCACGGCCGGCGATGATACGCTGACGGGTACGGCCGGTGCCGATACCCTGACGGGTCTCGGCGGCAACGATACCTATGTCGTGAACTATCTGGGCGACGTGGTCATGGAAGCCGCCGGTGGCGGGACGGACCTCGTGCAGACCAGCCTGCTCTCGCACGTACTGGCGGCCAATATCGAGAAGCTGGCCTATACCGGAACGGGCAACTTTGCCGGGACCGGCAATAGCCTGGCCAACGTGATTACCGGTGGCGTGGGCAACGACACCCTCATCGGGGACCTCGGTGACGACACGCTCGACGGCGGGTCCGGCAATGACAGCCTGGACGGCGGCAGCGGGACGGACGTGGCCATCTATGCCGGCGCGTCTTCGCGCTATCGCATCACGGCCGACGGCAGCGGCGGCTTCACCGTTCAGGACACCCAGACCGGCGAGACCGACACCCTGGCCCGGATCGAAGCCCTCGGCTTCTCGGACGGACAGGTCAACCTGTCAGGCCCCCTGCCCGGCATCTGGCTGCTCGGCGGCGCTGCCGCTGATACCCTGACCGGGACCGCCTCCAGCGATACTCTTGATGGTGGTGCCGGTGCCGACCGGATGGTCGGCGGCCTCGGCGATGATCTCTATGAGGTCGAGAACACCGACGATGTGGTGGTGGAGACGGCCGGAGGCGGCTTTGATACCGTTGAGGTCGCGCGGACCTGGACGGTAACGGCCGGCGCGGCCGTTGAACGCGTGTTCCTGACCGGCATCAGCAGCCTGAACCTGACCGGCAACCTGCTCTCCACGCGGCTTGAGGGCAACTCGGCCAGCAATATCATCGATGACGGCGGCGGGTCCGACACCCTGGCCGGCATGGGCGGCAACGACACCTATATCGTGCGCGGGACCGGCACGGTCGTGATCGAGGCCACCGGCGAAGGGGTGGATAGCGTTCGCACCGACCTGTCGGCCTATCTCCTGACCGACAATGTCGAGAACCTGACCTTTACGGGGACCGGAGCCTTTGCTGGAACCGGTAATGCCCTGGCCAACGTGATCACCGGCGGCACCGGCAACGACACCCTGAACGGCGGCGCGGGCGCAGACCGGCTCGTCGGCGACGTCGGCAACGACACCTACATCGTGGACTCGGTCTCGGATGCGATCGTCGAGAACGTCGGCGAAGGCTACGACACCCAGGTCACCAGCCTGGCCAGCGCCATCGCGGCCACCAATATCGAGGCCCTGGTCTACAGCGGCACGGCCAACTTCTCGGGCTACGCGAACGGCACCGGAACCGCCATCACCGGCGGGATCGGTACCGACACCCTGGTGGGTGCTGCCGGCAACGACACGCTTGACGGTGGCTTGGGCGCAGACGCCCTGACGGGCGGCGGCGGCGACGACGTCTTCGTCGTCGACAATGGCGGCGACAGGATCACCGAAGCCTCAGGCGGCGGGACCGATACCGTCCTGACCACCCTGGGCAGCTTTGTGCTGTCGACCGAGCTTGAGAACCTGACCTATACCGGTGCCGCGACCTTCAACGGCACCGGAAACGCCTCGGCCAACAAGCTGACCGGCGGGGCCGGAGCCGACACCCTGGACGGCGGCGCAGGCGATGACACCCTCGACGGAGCCGGGGGTACCGACATTGCGATCTACGCTGGAGCGGCCAGCCGTTATGTGATCACCACTGACGGGGCCGGCAGCTATTTCGTGCGCGACACCCTCCTGGGGGCGACCGACCGCCTGACCAATATCGAAAATGCCCTGTTCTCGGATGGACTGGTCAGCCTGGGGTCATCGGTTCGCGGCCTGTCGGTGACGGGCGGCGCAGCGGCTGACAATCTGGTCGGCGGCAACGGCGACGACACGATCGACGGGGCCGGCGACATCGACACGATGGCCGGTGGCGCGGGCAGCGATCTCTATATCGTCGAGAACTCCGGCGACATCGTGGTCGAGGTTGTCGGGAGTGGGTTCGATACCGTCCAGACGTCCAAGAGCTGGGTGGCCACCGCCGGTTCCGAAATCGAGCGCGTCGTGCTGACCAGCACCGCCAGCCTCAACCTTACCGGCAACCTCTATGGGATGACCCTTGAGGGCAACGCCGCGACCAATACCCTGGACGACGGCGGCGGCGCGGACACCCTCAAGGGCCTCGCGGGCAATGACACCTACGTCGTGCGCAATGCCGCCACCCTGGTGGTTGAGGCTGCGGGCGAAGGCGCGGACCAGGTTCGGACCACGCTGGACAGCTATGTCCTGACCGACAATGTCGAAAACCTGACCTCTATCGGGAGCGGCAATTTCAGCGGTACCGGCAATGGCCTGGCCAATGTCATCACCGGCGGCTCGGGCCAGGATACGCTCGACGGTGGCGTGGGCGCGGACCGGCTGGTCGGCGGGCTCGGCAACGACACCTACGTCATCGACAACGCCAGCGACGCGATCGTTGAAAATGCCGGCGAAGGCTACGACACCCAGCTCACCACCCTGACCAGTGCCATCGCCCTGGCCAATGTCGAGGCCCTGACCTACATCGGCACGGCGGCCTTCGTCGGCTATGCCAGCGTCACGGGCACCGCCGTCACCGGCAGCACTGGCGCGGACCGCCTGGTCGGCGCGGCGGGCAATGACACGCTCGACGGCGGCGTCGGTGCCGACACCCTCAGCGGTGCGGCGGGTGACGATGTCTTCATCATCGACAATGCCGGTGACCGGATCACGGAGCTGGCAGCGGGCGGTTTCGACACCGTACGGACGAACCTGGCGACCTATGCGCTGGGGGCTGAACTTGAGGCTCTGATCTATACGGGCACGGCGGCCTTCTCGGGGACCGGTAACGGCCTTGCCAACAGGATGACCGGTGGCGCGAACGCCGACGCCCTCGGCGGCGGCGGCGGTGATGACACCCTCGACGGCGGCATCGGTGCCGACACCCTCGACGGTGGCCTGGGCGATGACCTCTATCTCGTCGACAACAGTGCAGACGCGATCGTCGAGGCCGCCGCCAGCGGCCTTGATACCGTCCAGACGTCGACGAGCTGGGTTGTGACGGCCGGAGCCCAGGTTGACCGGGTCATGCTGACGGGCGCCGGCAACCTGAACCTGACCGGCAACCTGTTCGGCATGACGCTGGAAGGCAATTCCGGCCTCAACACGCTCGACGACGGCGGTGGAGCAGACATCCTCAAGGGCATGGCCGGAAACGACACTTATGTCGTGCGCAATGCCGCGACGGTGGTGGCCGAAGCGTCGGGTGAGGGCCTGGATACCGTCAGTACGACCCTGAACAGCTACGGCCTGACCGCCGATGTCGAAACCCTCAGCTTTATCGGCACGGGTGACTTCACCGGCCAGGGCAATGCCCTCGACAACCTCATCACCGGCGGCGCAGGCAATGACTCCCTGGAGGGTGGTCTCGGTAGCGACACACTGAACGGCGGTGCCGGCCTCGACGTGGCCGTCTATGCCGGCGCGGCGAGCCGTTATGTGGTCACCGGCGACGGCCTCGGTACATTCTTTGTCCAGGACACCCAGGCCGCAGGTCTTGATGTCCTGACCGGGATCGAGAACCTCCGGTTCGCCGACGGCCTCTTCCAGGCGTCGAGCTTCCTGGTGGGTGTCAACCTCACCGGGACAGCGGCGGCTGAAACCCTGACCGGGACCGTGGCGGCCGACACCCTGGACGGTGCCGGGGGAGCCGACACCCTGGTCGGCGGCCTCGGCAATGACGTCTACCGCATCGACGACAGCGCCGAGGTGGTGACCGAGCTCGCCGGTGGCGGCTTCGACATCGTCCAGATCGCCAAATCCTGGGTCGCTACGGCGGGTTCCGCGATCGAGCGGATCTTCATGGCCGGGACGGCGAACCTGAACCTGACGGGCAATGCCCTGAGCATGGTCCTGGAGGGCAATGCCGGCCTCAATACCCTGGACGACGGTGGCGGTGCCGACACCCTCAAGGGCATGGCCGGCAACGACATCTATATTGTCCGCAATGCCGCGACCGTGGTCGTGGAAGCCGCAGGCGAAGGCTACGATGCGGTCAGGACCGCCCTGTCAACTTTCGTCCTTACCGACAATCTCGACACCCTCACCTATACCGGCACCGGCCATTTCAGCGGTACCGGCAACGCCCTGGCCAATGTCATCACCGGCGGGGTCGGCAACGACACCCTGAACGGCGGACTGGGCACCGATCGCCTGGTGGGCGGTCTTGGCGACGACACCTACTATGTCGACGGCGACGCGGTCGTGGAGAATGCCGGCGAAGGCTTCGACACCATGATCACCAGCCAGGCCAGTGCCATCGCCTCGGCCAACATCGAGGCCCTGACCTTCAGCGGCACCGGCAACTTCGCCGGCTATGCCAATGCCACGGGCACAGTCCTGACGGGCGGAGCGGGCAATGACACCCTGGTCGGCGGGGCCGGGATTGACGTCCTGATCGGCGGGTCGGGCAATGACATGCTGACCGGGGGAGCCTCGGCCGACGTGTTCCGCTTCGACAGCTTCGGCAGCGGGCTTGAGCGGATCACCGACTTCCAGGCCGGCCTTGACCACATCGCGCTCAAGGGCACGGCCTTCGGCGTCGTCAGCCTGGCGGATCTGGCCTTTGTCAGTGGCGTCGCGCCCCAGCCGACCGATACCCGCGCGACCCTGCTCTATGACACGGCGACCGGCGCTCTGTTCTTCGACGCCACGGGCGGCGACGGGGCCGACAAGGTCCAGATCGCCACCCTGAGCAACAAGGCCGTCCTCACGGCGGGCGATTTCTGGCTGGTCTAGGGCCTTGCCCGACCGGATGGCGACATCACGGTCGGGCGACGCTGTCTCTAAAGGACGAGCAGGTCCGTCGCGCCCAGGGCGGGGCGGCCGGTAAGAACGGCGATTTGTACCTGGTCGGTGCTGTCGCCGCCGGTGGCGTCGAAATAGAGCGCCCCGGTGGCCGTATCGTAGAGGATCGCCGGACGGACGTCGGCTGATACCGGCGCAACGCCGGACACAAAGTCGAGGTCCGCGAGCGACAGGACGCCGAAGGCTGTGCCTCGCAGAACGATATGGTCCACACCCGGCGCAAAATCGGTGATCCGGTCGATCCCCTGCCCTGCTCCCTCGAAATAGAACAGGTCCGCCCCGCCACCGCCGGTCAGGACGTCCTGCCCCGCGCGCCCGGCCAGAAGGTCAGTGCCCGCCCCGCCGATCAGGCTGTCCTGACCGGCCGCGCCGAAGAGCGCCGTGCCCGTCGCATTGGCAAAGCCCTGGAAATTGCCACTGCCGATAAACATCAGGGTTTCGACATGGGCGGCCGCCACAGCACTATTGAGGGTGGTCAGAACCCGGTCAGTCCCTTCGCCCGCAGTCTCGACGACCACATCGGCCAGACTGTCGACGAAATAGACGTCATCGCCGAGCCCGCCGATCATCCGGTCGGCACCACCCCGGCCGTCGAGGGTGTCATTGCCGAGCCCCCCGGTGATGACATTGGCCAGGCCGTTGCCGAACCCCTGGAACGCCCCCGAACCGGTATAGGTCAGGTTCTCGATATTGGCGCCCAGTGCAAAAC
>NZ_QAII01000023.1 GCF_003060965.1 Caulobacter sp. HMWF025
AAGCCGCTGACGCTGATCAGGATCAGACCGGCGACCACGACGGGCAGGGGCAGGGGCCGTTCAAGCGTCGTCATGGGTCCAATCTAATCCTGGATCGCCGGCTTGGGTAGTCTCAGCCCTCGGCCTTGGCCGGGGCCTTTTTCGGAGCGGCCTTCTTGGCTGCAGGCTTTTTGGCGGCCGGCTTCTTGGCCGCGACCTTTTTGGCCGGGGCCTCGCCGTCGGCGGCCTTGGCCTTGGCCGGGGCCTTGGTCGCTGCCTTGGCCGGAGCCTTCCTGGCGGCGGCCTTTTTCGCCGGCTTCTTGCCGCCGCCCTTGGCCACCCGTTCTGCCAGCAGCACCACGGCCTCTTCGAGGGTCATGGCCGCCGGATCTGCGCCCTTGGGCACATTGGCATTGGTGTCGCCGTGCTTGATGTAGGGCCCAAAGCGGCCCGACAGCACCTTGACCGGCTTGCCGTCCTCGGGGTGATTGCCCAGCTCGGCCAGGGCGGCCGCCTGGCCGCGCTGCGGACGCCCGCCGCCGGCCCGCTTGTCGGCCAGCACCGCGACGGCGCGGTTCAGGCCGATGTCGAACACGTCCTCGGGGTTCTCGAGATTGGCATAGGTGCCTTCGTGCAGCACGAAGGGCCCGAACCGGCCGAGGCCGGCGGTGATCTTCTTGCCGTCATCCGGATGCAGCCCGACCTCGCGAGGCAGGGACAGCAGGCGCAGGGCCTTTTCCAGATCGAGGCTGGCCGGTGTCCAGCCCTTGGGCAGGCTGGAGCGCTTGGGCTTGTCGCCACTGTCGGCAGCGGCCGGCTCTTCAACATAGGGTCCGAAGCGGCCGATCTTCAGCCAGACGGCGCGACCGGTCTCGGGATTGATCCCCAGCTCCTTGTCGGCGGCCTCGGCCTCGCCTTCACCGTCCGAAGAGGTGGCCAGCTGGCGGGTGAAGCGGCACTCGGGATAGTTGGAGCAGCCGATGAAGGCCCCGAACTTGCCGACCTTCAGTGACAGCTGGCCGGTGCCGCAGGTGGGGCAGACCCGCGGATTGGAGCCGTCGCCCTTGTCGGGGAAGATGTGCGGGCCCAGCGCGTCGTTCAGGGCATCCAGTACATTGGTGACGCGCAGTTCGGCGATCTCGCCGACGGCGGCGGCGAAGTCCTTCCAGAAGTCGCGCAGGAACTGCTTCCAGTCCAGCTTGCCGTCCGACACCAGGTCCAGCTGCTCTTCGAGGCTGGCGGTGAAGTCGTATTCGACATAGCGGCGGAAGAACTGCTCCAGGAAGGCCGTGACCAGCCGGCCCTTGTCCTCGGGGACGAAGCGGTTCTTCTCCATCTTCACATATTCGCGGTCGCGCAGCACGGTCAGGACCGAGGCATAGGTCGACGGACGGCCGATCCCCAGCTCTTCCATCTTCTTGACCAGGCTGGCTTCCGAATAGCGCGGGGGCGGCTCGGTGAAGTGCTGGTCGGCGCGGGCCTCGATGACCTTGGCGGCGGCACCGTCCTCGATCAGCGGCAGACGGGCGCTGTCCTCATCGCCGTCATCGTCGCGGCCTTCTTCATAGACCGTCAGATAGCCGGGGAAGAGCACCACCTGGCCGGTGGCGCGCAGGCCGGTCTGGCCGTCATGGCTTTCGATGTCGACCGTGGTGCGCTCGATACGGGCGCTTTCCATCTGGGAGGCGATCATCCGCTTCCAGATCAGTTCGTACAGGCGGCCCAGATCCGGCTCCAGGCGCAGGGAGCCCGGATTGCGGCGCAGGCTGGTCGGTCGGATGGCTTCGTGGGCCTCCTGGGCGTTCTTGGCCTTGACCTTGTAGTAGCGCGGCGTCTCGGGGACGTAGTCCTTGCCATAGACGTTGCCGATGACGTCGCGGGCCTCGGCGATGCCTTCGGGGCCCACCGACACGCCGTCGGTTCGCATATAGGTGATCAGGCCGACGGTCTCGCCGCCGATGTCGATGCCCTCATACAGCTTCTGGGCGGCCTGCATGGTGCGCTGGGCCGAGAAGCCCAGCTTGCGCGAGGCTTCCTGCTGCAGGGTCGAGGTCGTGAAGGGCGGGGCAGGCGAGCGCTTGCCGGGCTTCTTCTCAACGCCGGAAATCTTGAAGACGCTCTTTTCGACCGCCGCCCTGGCGGCCAGGGCCGAGCCCTCATTGTTCAGGTCGAACTTGGTGAGCTTCTTGCCCTCGTGCTTGACGAGGCGGGCGGTGAACGGATCGGCCCCGGCCGAGACATCGGCCGCGACACTCCAGTATTCCTGGGTCTTGAAGCGCTCGATCTCCATCTCGCGCTCGACGATCAGCCGCAGGCAGACTGACTGCACGCGGCCGGCCGAGCGGCTGCCGGGCAGCTTGCGCCACAGCACCGGCGAGAGGGTGAAGCCGACCAGATAGTCGAGGGCGCGGCGGGCCAGATAGGCCTCGACCAGCTCCATGTCGATGTCGCGCGGATTGGCCATGGCCTCGAGCACCGAGGCCTTGGTGATGGCGTTGAAGGTGACCCGCTGGACGGTCATCCCCTTGACCGCCTTCTTCTTGTTCAGGACCTCCAGCACGTGCCAGCTGATGGCTTCCCCTTCGCGGTCGGGGTCGGTGGCCAGGATCAGGCGGTCGGCCCCCTTCATCGCGTCGACGATGTCGGCAATGCGCTTGGACGACTTGGCGTCGACCTCCCAGCTCATCGCAAAATCGTTGTCGGGCTCCACCGAGCCGTCCTTCGAGGGCAGGTCGCGGATGTGACCGTACGAGGCGAGAACCGTGTAGTCGGACCCGAGATACTTGTTGATGGTCTTGGCCTTGGCCGGGCTCTCGACGACGACGACGTTCATTACGACTCTTGGACCTGGGGAAAGGGGTCGCCCTGGAGGCGAGCGCCGGAAAGTGGGGGCGGGACGGGGGCAATGTCAACGCGGGCCGTGAACGACGGCACCGTTTGATCGATTTGGTAGGCCCTCGTTAAGGCCTGCTGGCACACTATCAGACGCTATAACCGCCACACCCGCGTGGAAACCGCCTTGGATCTGACTGTCAACAGGATCGCGACGGAAGCGTACGTCTCGCCGATCCGGCCCGTGCGGCCGGTGACGTCGAACGACGAGCGCGCCCAGATCGCCGACCAGCTGCGTCAGGCGATCCGCGCCGCCCCGGCCCAGGGTACCGGCCTGCTGGTCGATCTTTCAGTCTAGCGCCCCTCAGGCCTTGCGTCGCAGCACGTAAAGCCCGCCCGCCAGCGTGCTATGGCCTTCGCGCCGCAGGGCCGTCGGGACCATCTCCAGAACCTCGAACCTGGGCCCGGCCACCGCCTCGACATAGGCTCTTGCATGGGCAAAGCGGCCGGATGGCAGGACCTGCCAGCCGTCTTCGGCCAGTTCGGTGCTGAAGACGAAGTAGCCGCCCTCGGTCAGGGCCGCCGCTACCGTCTCAAACAGCGCGGCCAGATCACCGAAATAGATCAGTACGTCAGCGGCAAACACCAGGTCGAAGGCGGCGGGCCGACCGGCCAGAAAGGCCAGGGCGTCGGCCTGGACCAGTTCGGCATAGCCGCCCCGGGCCGCGGCCCGCTCCAGCATGGCCCGTGACAGGTCGACCCCGGTCAGGGTCCCGCCGAAGCGGGCCAGGGGCTCGGCCGACAGGCCCGTGCCGCAGCCGAGGTCGAGGACGCGCTCAAAGCGGGTCTGATACCGCTCCAGCATGCCGGCCAGCTCGGCCGGAGCCCGATAGTCCAGCATCTCGACCAGCTGGTGGTCGAAGCGCTCGGCGAAGTCGTCGAACAGGGCCTCGACATAGTCGGCCGGGGCGCGGGTCACCGAAGGATCGTCCAGCACCCGGGCCTCATAGGCCTGGATCACGTCGGGCGGGGCCTGCCGTTCCAGCCAGGCCCCGACGGCGCGGGCGGCGTCCAGCCGTTCAAAGGCGGTGAACACCGCAAAGGCCTCGCGGGCCAGCTGGACGGCATCCCCGGCCTGGGGTCCGGCCAACTGGCCATAGAGGTCCAGGGCGGCCTCGACGGGGCCGGTCTCCATGCCGGCAAAGGCGGCGGCCTGGGCCCGGGTCAGGGCGGCATTGACGGGCAGGGGCTCCAGCCGCTCGGCGGCATCGAAGGCAGCGACGCTGCCGGCGAAGTCGGCGGTCATGTACAGCGCCTGGGCCAGGCATGAGCCCCAGACGGCCTCGGCCTGCGGCGACTGCACCGCCTGACGCAGGGGCACGACGGCTTCGGTGAAGCGGCGCGTGGCCATCAGGGAGAGGCCCAGGCCGAACAGCGCCTCGCCGTGGGCTGGGTCCTGCGCCAGGACGGCGCGAAAGCCGGCCTCGGCCTCCTCATGGCGACCCTCGCCGCTGGCCTGGACGGCGGTGTCGAACAGGGATGCCGTGCTGGTGTGGTTCACTTTAGGCCCCCGCTTCCGATGGTCCGCGCCGGGGACCCGATACGAGAGATACGGTCGCCGGACTGAGTCGGTTACAGGAAATTTCCGCCAGGTTTCGCCAGATTGCCGTGCGCGGGCTCAGAGCCCGGCCACCAGGCCACCCGGCAGCAGCTCGGCCCGCCCGGCGAGGCTCAGCTCAACGAGGGCTGCCATCACCGCTGAAGTTGGAGCGCCGGTGGCGCGGACCAGTTCATCGCGCGAGATGGGCGTCGGCGACAGCAGGGCGGCCAGCCGCTCGCGCAGGGCATCGAGGTCGTGGTCAGTCTCGGGCTCGGTCCCATAGGGTCGCTCGCGCTCGCGCAGCTGGGGCTGGCCGGAGAGGTTGCGCAGAACGTCCTCGGCCCCCTCGCAGAGAATGGCCCCCTGGCGGATCAGGTCATTGGGCCCCCGGGCGCGGGGGTCGAGCGGCGAGCCAGGGACGGCAAAGACGTCGCGGCCCTGCTCAGCGGCCAGCCGGGCGGTGATCAGCGAGCCGGACTTCAGCTCGGCCTCGACCACCACCACGCCCAGGGACAGGCCCGAGATGATGCGGTTGCGGCGGGGAAAGTCCCTGGCCTGGGCCCGGCGGTCCGGGGCGCTTTCGCTGACGACGCAGCCCTCGGCCGCGATGCGGGCGTGCAGGGAGGCATGCTCGGGCGGATAGATGTCGCCGACCCCGCCGCCCAGCACGGCCACGGTGCCGGTGCGCAAGCTACCCTCATGCGCCGCGCCATCGACGCCGCGCGCCAGGCCCGAGACGATGACATGGCCGGCCTCGCCCAGCTCGGCGGCCAGCTGGCGGGCAAAGCGCTGGCCGCCGGCCGAGGCGATCCGGGCTCCGACGATGGCGACGCTGGACCGGGCCAAGAGCTCGGTGCGGCCCAGGGCCCACAGCACGGGTGGGGGCGGATCCAGGGCCGCGAGGCGGGCGGGGAAGTCGGGTTCGCAGCGACACAGCAGCCGAGCGCCCATCCGGACTCCGCTCTCCAGCTCCTGCTCGATGGCCTCGCGCGGTGGCAGGTCCAGCGGCGTGGCTCTCCCGCCCCGCCGCGACAGGTCGGGGAGGGCCGACAGGGCCCGCTCCGGCGTGCCGTAGCGCGCCAGCAGGTGGTCGAAAGCGACAGGGCCGACCGTCTCGGTGCGCGCCAGCCTCAGCCAGGCCAGGCGCTGAACATCCGAGAGGCGGCCCCGGATCATGCCGCCGGAGGCGGGGGCTCCGCCGTCTTCTTCTTGCCGATCTTCGGCTCCTCGCCCTTCAGCAGGCGGGCGATGTTCTCGCGGTGGCGGATGAAGATCAGCACGGCCATGAACAGGGCCAGCGCCAGCATCGGGAAGGGCTGGTCGGTGGCCAGGGCAAACGGCGCGGCCAGCACGGCGGCGGTCAGGGCGGCCAGCGAGCTGATCCGGAAGATTGCCGCCATGGCGATCCAGGTGAGGGCGGCCAGCACGCCCACCGGCCAGCAGGCCGAGAGCAGCACGCCATAGAAGGTGGCCACACCCTTGCCGCCCTTGAACTTCAGCCAGACCGGGAACAGGTGGCCCAGGAAGGCCGCCCCGCCGGCCAGGGCCACGATCGCGGCGCTGTCGTGGGTCAGCCAGCGGGCCAGCAGCACCGCCGCCACGCCCTTGCCGGCGTCGCCGATCAGGGTGATGGCCGCCAGGTCCTTGCGGCCCGAGCGCAGCACATTGGTCGCGCCGATATTGCCCGAGCCGATCTGGCGGATGTCACCCGCCCCGCCCAGCCGCGTGGCGATCAGGCCGAACGGGATCGAGCCCAGCAGATAACCGCCGATGACGGTGATCGCGAGCGTGAGATAGACGGCTTGAGCGAGATCTTGCACGGTTCGACCCTAAGGCGAGTTGCGCGCGATTTCAACCGCTGCGCAAAGGTTTGGTTGCTGTACGTGTAACAGCAGACTCAGGGCGGGGGCAAAATCTCAGGCAAACCGCTACACCCCAGCCGGCCGGCAAGGGGATCCCCGGCTCGGTCAGGGGCGAGGCGTGTGCGCCTCTGCGGGCCCGGGGGGCTAACCGGCGAGATACTCCCGCACCAGACCGCGGGCGCGATGCAGGCGGGCCTTTACGCTTTCGCGCGTCAGTTGCAGCAGGTGTGCGATCTCGGCGATCGTCATCTCCTGGGCATCCCTCAGCAGCAGGACGTCGCGGTAGTGCTGCGGCAGCGACTGAATCGCCTTGGCCAGATCCAGCCTCAACTCGGCGTCCGGTCGGTGCGACAGATCCAGGTCAACATCATTGTCCGGAAAGGGTTCATAGCGAAGGACGGTCTTTGCCAGCTTCAGGCAGGTCCGGGCGACGATCCTGAACAGCCAGCCCGAAAAGGCTCCGAGGTTTCGCAGGCCACCGACGTGCCGGTAGACCATCCAGAGGACCTCCTGAACGGCGTCCTCGGCGTCGGAACTGGTACGGCAGGCCCTATGGGCGTAGCGGCGGATATCCGGCTGGGCTGCGCTCATCAGGGCCAGGATCGCCGTTGCGTCCCCGGCAACGGCGGCGCTCAGGGCGGGGTCGTAAGGCGATCCTGTCATGATCCCGGCTCTTCCCTATCTGGCCTTGGCCAGGGGCTTGCGCCCGGCCATGGCACACATCGGGCAGAAGCCGATGAAGCTGGTCAAAGCCAATATGGCTCCTGTCAGCTCAAGGCCATAGGCCAGGAGGCCGGGCTTCAGGCCGGTCAGGCTTCCAGCCACCAACGACAGCCCCAAGACCAGGCGCAAAACCCGTTCCCACGTGGGGACATTCTGCATGAACTTCATAAGCGCAAACCTCAGATCTGCCCCGGGAAGTCGGGACATACTGGGTAGGAGGCGCGCCCTAGGGAAAACGGTTCGCCCGGCTGAAAACTTTTTTGGCCGCAGCGGCAGGAACCCGCGTTCTAGGACATCCAATCCTCATGCGCATGACGCACGCGCTGGATGAGGATGTCCGCCCCGTCGAGGCGGTAGATGATGATGTGGCTCTTGTACGGATGGACGCGCGATGAGCGGCCCAATCCCTCGCGTTCAGGTGCGGCGCGCGGGAAGTCGGACAGAAACGCGAAGGCCTGCTCCAGCCCTGCATGGTAACGCTCGGCCTGCGCCTCTCCGAAAGCGTCCGCGCCGATCAGGTAAAGATCGATGATATCCGCTTCAGCCTTCCGGCTCAGCCTATAGGCCATCCGCGCTGGCCCGCCGCCTGCGGCGCGCGGCCGCGAGGATGTCGTCCATTGAACTTGAACTGACGCCGCTCTCTTCGGCTTCGTCGATCAGGCGTTGCATCGCGGCGATCTTCTCGGCGCGTTCCTGGTCGCGCCGGATCAGGTCGCGCACATAGTCGCTGGCATTGCTGTAGCGCCCGGTCTCGGCGCGGCCTTCCACCCAGTCCTTCATGGCGTCGGGCAGGGATACGTTCATGGTCGCCATCATGCACCTCTGTGGGCAGTGGGCGATTTTTGGCAAAGATTGTCAATCCTTGCCAGCGAACGCTCTACCCCTCATCCGTCGCCGAAGGGCGACACCTTCTCCCGCAAGGGGAGAAGGGGCGAACCAGTCTTATTCCGTGCGTGCCCACTATGCCGCCAAGCGTATCGGTTGCGGCAATTACGGGAAAAATGTGGGCCTAGGCAGCCTGTTCAGCGCCGCAAGTGCGCATCTCGACTACAGCGACGATCCGGGTGAAGGGGTTGTACACAGCCAGAAAGCTTCCACGGCGGGTATAGAATCCGCCAATCCCCAGGCCTTCATTAGACAACAGGCAAACCTTGTCGTTCGTAATTGACAGCACACTATCGGCCGCGATGACCACATAGGAGGACCTGCTGAATGGTTCGATGTGTGCGCCGCCGTTTAGCGTGCCGATCCCGGCGTGGTAGAAGAAGCGGGGCTCTAGTCTCGCGTTCTTAACTTCCCAAACCATCGGGACGAACGGTCCTCGGTCACTACGAGTGTCAGTATTGCGATACAGGACGCGTCCTGTATCGGGGTCTTCGGCCCTCAATAAACGACCCTCACCCATGTCGTTTGCGCTTACTCCACCCGCTTCGTGGATTTGCTCTTCATTGTCGCCATACCAGGACAACAGGCGAGGCGTGGCGCCGGAAACAACTTGATTGCCTTCGCAATCTGAAGTGACCCTGGGGCCTATGGACTGGACATCGATGTTGCCAGATCGCGAGATGCGATAGGCCGTACCCGACGTATCCGTTCGCTGAATTATCGTAATGGCATGAGATTTATTGGGAGATCTGCACGAAAACAAAATACTAGGCATATCTTTTGTTTTGAATTCGGAAACTTTTTTCTTATCCAGATAAACGAAAGTTTCGGTTTCCCCTCTTTTTTGCGTGACGAATAGCAAGGCTCCGTCATCTTGAAATTCTGCAGAAAGGAAATTTTCTCCTTTGAGCGAGATCGAATTTTTTCTCTTTGATCCGACAATAATCAGTGCTTTCCCATTTGGAAACGCCACCTTCTCGCCATTCATTCCTAATGACAAGCTGCGCCCAACGAGAGAGAATGTATTTTCGAACAAATATTTAGTCTTGAATTTGATCGATAGATTTTGGGTCGGGCTATTGAGGAGGTGATATTTTTTACCATCCCACATAAATATTCCACGGCCAGTGACAAGTTCGTCCGCAGACGGCGAGGCTTTTCTGCCGGTGAGCCGTCCAAAATCTTCTCGCTCTTCCGTCGATAGATCCGCGAGAGCGGAAGTGGCCGTTGGCTTCCAGAAATCGTCCGGATCTGGCACCTTGCTACAACCCGAACACATCGCCAGCAATGTGATGGCACCAAGCGCCCAACCAACCGCTCGTGACCCTTTCGTATCGGATCGACGCATAGGCTCTAACCCTCCGCCCGATGCACCACCCGCCCGTCCACCAGCGTCATCAGCACCTGACCCTGCAGCCGGCGCCCGTCGAACGGCGAGTTCTTGGACTTGGACAGCAGTTTCGCCGCATCGACGATGATTGGTGCGTCGATGTCGCAGAGCACCAGGTCGGCCGGAGCTCCGGGGGCGATGCGGCCGCCGCGCAGGCCCAGCAGTTCGGCGGGAGCCAGGGTGACGGTGCGGATCAGGTCGACCAGCGGCAGGCGCTCGTCGTGATAGAGGTTCAGCAGGGCCGGCAGCAGGGTTTCCAGGCCGATGGCCCCGGGGGCCGCTTCGTCGAACGGCAGACGCTTGTCCTCGGCCGGGGCCGGAGCGTGGGCCGAGACGACGATGTCGATCAGACCGGTGGCCAGGGCCTCGATCAGGGCCTGACGGTCGTCCTCGCCGCGCAGGGGCGGGGAGAGCTTGGCGAAGGTGCGGTAGTCGCCGATGTCCAGTTCGTTGAACGACAGGTGATTGATCGAGACCGAGGCGTGCAGGCGCAGGCCTTTGGCCTTGCCGCGTGCCAGGGTCTCCAGCGCGCCGGCGCTGGTGATCTGGTCGACCAGCAGGCGGCCGCCGGTGGCCTCCAGCAGGGCGATGTCGCGCTCCAGCATGATCCGCTCGGCCATCGGCGAGATCGACGGCAGGCCCATGCGGCCGGCGAACTCGCCGCCGGTGGCGGCCCCGCCGCGCGCCAGCCAGGCGTCCATCGGCCGGTGGGCCAGCAGGGTGTCAAAGCCCTTGGCGTAGGTCAGCAGGCGCTGGAAGACCTTGGAGTCGACGATCGGGCGGTCAGCGTCGGTGATGTAGACGCAGCCGGCCTCGCGCATCAGGCCGATCTCGGCCATCTGCTCGCCCTTCAGGCCCTTGGTCGCGGCCCCGGCGCAGAGGATGCGGGCGCTGTCGATGTCGCGGGCCCGGCGCAGGATGAAGTCGACCACGCTGGGATCATCGACGGCCGGATCGGTGTCGGGCTGGACGACAATGCTGGTCACGCCCCCGGCGGCGGCGGCGCGGGCGGCGCTGGCCAGGGTTTCCTTGGTCTCGGCCCCGGGTTCGCCGGTCTTGACCCGCAGGTCGATCAGGCCCGGGGCCAGCAGGGCCCCGCCGCAGTCGATGACCCGGACACCCTTGCCCAGCTTGCCGAACTCGCGGCCCTTGGCGACGTCGGCGATGACACCCTCGGAGACGATGACCCCGCCGGGACCGTCATAGCCGCTCTCGGGATCGACCAGGCGGGCATTGGTGAAGGCCAGGGGCTGGGGGGCGTTCATGCGTGAAATTCCAAAGACGCCACAAAAAATCCCCGCTCTCCCCGGCGAAGGCCGGGGTCCAGATCGAACCCACGTGCACAGAGCGATCTGGCAAATCCCGAAGGCGCGTCATCCCCAGACGCTCTGAATGGATCTGGACCCCGGCCTTCGCCGGGGAGAGCGGAATAGATTAAAGAATTCAGAGTCATAGCCCCGTCTCCTCCAGCCGTGCGGCGAGGCTGGTGAGCACCGCCATCCGGGCGGCTACGCCCATCTCGACCTGGTCCTGGATCAGGCTGACGGCCGGATCGTCGGCCACGTCGCTGTCGATCTCGACCCCCCGGTTCATCGGGCCGGGGTGCATGACCCGGGCTCCCGGCGCCGCGCGGGCCAGCTTTTCACGGTCCAGGCCATAGAAGCGGAAATATTCGCGGGTCGAGGGCACGAAGCCGCCCTGCATCCGCTCCAGCTGCAGGCGCAGCATCATCACCACATCGGCCCCGGCCAGGCCCGACTTCATGTCGTGATGCACGGTCACGCCCCAGCGCTCGGCCTGGGCCGGCATCAGGGTGGGCGGTCCGACCAGACGCACGCTGGCCCCCAGGGTGTGCAGGAGGGAAACGTTCGAGCGGGCCACGCGGCTGTGCAGCACGTCGCCGCAGATGGCCACGGTCAGACCCGAGACCCGGCCGAAGGCGCGGCGGATCGACAGCGCGTCCAGCACGGCCTGCGTCGGGTGCTCGTGCTGGCCGTCTCCGGCATTGATGACGCTGCCGCTGACCTTCTGGCTGAGCAGGGAGGCCGCACCCGAGGAGGCGTGCCGCACGACCAGCAGGTCGGGCCGCATGGCGTTCAGGGTCACGGCGGTGTCGATCAGGGTCTCGCCCTTGGTGATCGACGATGTGCGCGGGCTCATATTGACCACGTCGGCACCGAGGCGTTTGCCGGCGATCTCGAAGCTGGACTGGGTGCGGGTGCTGTTCTCGAAGAACAGGTTCATCAGCGTCCGGCCCTTGAGCAGGTCCAGCGACTTGGTGGTCTGGCGGTTGAAGGCGACGAACGCCTCGGCCAGGTCCAGCAGGTCGGCGGCCTGGGGCGCGTTCAGGTCGCCGGCGGACAGGAAATGGCGTCTGGGAAACGCAAAGGCGCGTTTGCGGATCGCGTCGAGGGCGACGCGGGCGGGATCATGGGGCTTGGCCGTCATGAAACGGTGTCATAGGCGGCTTTGCCGGGCGAGGGAAGGTGGGGATAGTCGGCCGACGCCGTAGGCCCCCTCCTGACCGGCTCTCGCCGGTCGTCCTCCCCCCGTTGGGGGGAAGATGAGACGATTAAACCTTCCCCGCCGCTTCCCGTATCCCCCGCATGCGTTCCAGCGCGCCCTGCAGGATCCAGCCGGCGGCCATCTTGTCGACGACCTCGCCCCGGCGCTTGCGGTTGACGTCATGTTCCTCGATCAGCACGCGGGTCACGGCCGCCGTCGACAGACGCTCGTCCCAGAACGTGACCAGCAGGTCGGGATTCAGGCGCAGCAGGTTGCGGCCCAGGGCGCGGTTGGACTGGCAGCGGACGCCCTCGGTGCCGTCCATATTCATCGGCAGGCCGATGACGAGGCCGGCGGCCTTGCGGCCGTCCATCAGCTTGAACAGCGTCGCCGCATCCTCGCTGAACTTGGCCTTCCTGATCAGGGCCAGCGGGCTGGCGACCGTCAGGGTCACGTCCGAGACGGCCACCCCGATGGTCTTTTCGCCCGGGTCGAGACCAACGATGGGCTTGTAATCCGGAATGGCGGCGGCGAAGGCTTCAATGTCGAGAACAGGCATTGTCTCTCTTAACACGGGGAACGACTTGTCAAAGCGCCCCTCGCACGGCTAACCCACGCGCTTGGATTTCAGGAGGCCCCCATGGCCATTGACGCCGCCACAGTGCGGAAGGTCGCGCGGCTCGCGCGGATCGCCACGCCCGAAGATCGACTGGAGCCCCTGGCCCAGGAACTGAACGGCATCATGACCTGGATCGAGCAGCTGGCCGAGGTCGACACCGACGGCGTCGAGCCGCTGACCAGCGTGGTCGGGACCGGCGCGCCGCTGCGCGAGGACGTCGTGACCATGGGTGGCGACGCCTCGGTCGTCACCTCCAATGCCCCGAAGTCGACGGGCGGCTTCTTCGTCGTGCCCAAGGTGGTCGAATAATGAGTGCCCTGACCTCCCTGACCCTGAAGGCCGCCGTTGACGGTCTCGAGAAGGGCGAATTCACCTCGGTCGAGCTGACCACGGCCCATATCGAGGCCATCGAGGCTGCGCGGATTCTGAACGCCTTCATCGTCGAGACGCCGGACCAGGCCCTGGCCATGGCCGCCGCCTCGGACGCGCGCCGGGCCCTGGGCGCGGCCGGTCCGCTGGACGGCGCGCCGCTGGGCATCAAGGACCTGTTCTGCACCAAGGGCGTGCAGACCACGGCCTGCTCGAAGATCCTCGAAGGCTTCGTTCCGGAATACGAATCCACCGTCACCAGCCAGCTTTGGCGTGACGGCGCGGTGATGCTGGGCAAGCTGAACCTTGACCAGTTCGCCATGGGCTCGTCGAACGAGACCTCCTATTTCGGCCCGGTGACCAATCCCTGGCGTGCCAGCGGCAGCAACAAGGCCCTGACCCCAGGCGGCAGCTCGGGCGGTTCGGCTGCGGCCGTGGCCGCCGACCTGTGCCTTGGAGCCACCGCAACCGACACCGGCGGCTCGATCCGCCAGCCGGCCGCCTTCACCGGCACCGTCGGCATCAAGCCGACCTATGGCCGCTGCTCGCGCTGGGGCGTCGTCGCCTTCGCCAGCTCGCTGGACCAGGCCGGACCGATCGCCAAGACCGTCGAGGACGCGGCCCTGCTGCTGACCTCAATGTGCGGCCATGATCCCAAGGACTCGACCAGCCTCGATGTGCCGGTGCCTGACTTCACCCAGTTCGTCGGCAAGTCGGTCAAGGGCCTGCGGATCGGCGTTCCGGCCGAATACCGCGTCGACGGCATGCCGGCCGAGATCGAAAAGCTGTGGGCCGACGGCATTGCCTGGCTGAAGGACGCCGGTTGCGAGATCGTCGAGATCAGCCTGCCGCATACCAAGTACGCCCTGCCGGCCTACTATATCGTGGCTCCGGCCGAGGCCTCCTCGAACCTGGCCCGCTATGACGGCATGCGCTACGGCCTGCGCGAGGACGGGGCCAACCTCACCGAGATCTATGAGAACACCCGCGCTTCGGGCTTCGGTGACGAGGTCAAGCGCCGCATCCTGATCGGCACCTATGTGCTGTCGGCCGGCTATTACGACGCCTACTACCTGAAGGCCCTGAAGGTGCGTCGCCGCATCGCCGAGGACTTCGACAAGGCCTGGGAGCGCTGCGACGCCATCCTGACCCCGACCGCGCCGTCGGCGGCGTTCGGTCTGGGCGAGAACAGCAACGACCCCATCGCCATGTACCTCAATGACGTCTTCACGGTGACGACCAACCTGGCGGGCCTGCCGGGCCTGTCCCTGCCGGCCGGTCTCGACGCCAGCGGCCTGCCGCTGGGTCTGCAGATCATCGGCAAGCCGCTGGACGAGGGGACGGTGTTCTCGGTGGCCGGGGCGCTGGAGAAGGCGGCCGGCTTTACGGCCAAGGCCGGAAAGTGGTGGTGAGCGCGATGACCGATCATTCCAAGACCATTCAGGGCCGGACCGGCCCCTGGGAAATCGTTCTGGGCCTCGAAGTGCACGCCCAGGTCGCCAGCAAGTCCAAGCTGTTCTCCGGCGCGGCCGTCGGCTTCGGCGCGGGCCCCAATGAGCAGGTCAGCCTGGTCGATGCGGCCATGCCCGGCATGCTGCCGGTGCTGAACGGCTTCTGCGTCGAGCAGGCGGTGAAGACGGGTCTCGGCCTCAAGGCCCAGATCAATCTGAAGAGCCGCTTTGACCGCAAGAACTACTTCTATCCCGACCTGCCGCAGGGCTATCAGATCAGCCAGTTCGATCAGCCGATCGTTGGCGAGGGCGTCGTCACCGTCGAGCGCGATGACGGTACGACCTTCGACGTGCGCATCGAGCGCCTGCACCTGGAACAGGATGCCGGCAAGTCGCTGCACGACCAGGATCCGAACGCGACCTATGTCGACCTGAACCGTGCGGGCACGGCCCTGATGGAGATCGTCTCCAAGCCGGACATGCGCACCTCGGAAGAGGCCGCCGCCTATGTGAAAAAGCTGCGGACCATCCTCGTCTATCTGGGCACCTGTGACGGTGACATGGAGAAGGGCAACCTGCGGGCCGACGTCAACGTCTCGGTCTGCCGTCCTGGCGACTACGAGAAGTTCCGCGAGACCGGCAGCTTCAGCCATCTGGGCACGCGCTGCGAGATCAAGAACGTCAACAGCTATCGCTACATCCAGCAGGCCATCGAATACGAGGCCCGACGCCAGATCGAGATCCTGGAAGACGGCGGCAAGGTCGATCAGGAAACCCGCCTGTTCGACCCGACCAAGCTGGAAACCCGCTCGATGCGGTCCAAGGAAGAGGCGCATGACTACCGCTACTTCCCCGATCCCGACCTGCTGCCGCTGATCCTCGACCCCGAGTGGGTCAAGGATCTGGAAGCGACCCTGCCGGAACTGCCGGACGCCAAGAAGACGCGCCTGCAGAGCCAGTACGGTCTCTCGGCCTATGACGCCGGCGTGTTGATCATTGAAAGCGACCGGGCCGACTATTTCGAAGCGGCGGCCAAGGGACGTGACGCCAAGCTGGTCTCCAACTGGGTGACCAACGAGCTGCTCTCGAAGCTGTCCTCGGGCGGCCACGAGATTGCCAACTCGCCGCTGCCGTCGTCGGATATCGCCCAGCTGGTCGAGCTGATCGAGAACGGCACGATCTCCTCCAAGATCGCCAAGGAGGTCTTCGAGCACATGTGGGCCGGCGAGGGCCGTCCTGCCGAGATCGTAGAGAAGCGCGGCCTCGTCCAGATCAACGACACCGGAGCCATCGAGGCGGCCATCGACAAGCTCATCGCGGCCAATCCGGACAAGGCGGCGGCGGTGAAGGAAAAGCCCCAGGCCATCGGCTGGTTCGTCGGCCAGGTGATGAAGGAAACCGGCGGCAAGGCCAATCCTGCCACGGTCAATGACCTGCTGAAGTCCAAGCTGGGCCTTTAGCTTCGTCCGCCCTGGCTCTGGATTCATCCAGAGCCAGGGCGCAGCGCCGGCCGGTCAGCGGCCGGAAATTACGTCGAAGATCAGGCCCGTCGCGACGGCCGCCAGCACATAGTCATTTCCGGTCCGGTACCAGTGATAGCCGCGGGGCGGGGGCCTGAGCCGGTAGTAGCCGTAGTCCCGCACGACGTACTCGTAGTCGCGATAGTAGGAGGGCAGGTAGGCTCCGCGTCGCCAGGCTTCATAGCCCGGGCGATAGTCCCGATACCCGTAGGCGTGGATGGGGGGCGCGCCGTAGTAGAATCGGTCCCTGACATAGTAACCGTTGTGACGGCCACCATCCCATCGCCGGCGGGCATCCCATCGGTCTTCACGGCGGTCCCAGCGGTCTCCATCATGACGGCTGTCGCGGCGATCCTCGCGCCGGTCCCAACGATCCTGATGGCGATCCCAGTGTCCCCGGTCCTGCGCAGACGCCGCCGTGGCCATGCTGGCCATCGGCCCGGCCAGGGTTGCGGCGGCCGCCAGGGTCAGAAAAAGACGTTTCATAGTCTCGTCTCCATCGCCCATTGGCGGATCTGAACCCGCCTCGAGCCTTGCCCCTCGGGAGACAGGGTCGATTTTCCCGCCTGAACCGCGTCTGAATGACGCGGTCAGGTTCGCAATCTGCGGATTTTCTTGTCGCGGGATCGCAGGTTCCCGCAGGCGAAGCGGGACTTTTGATTGCGGTAACCTTGGCTGCCGGATGTCTTTGCCGCAGCGATAGTTCAAAGGCCAGAATGGATGGCCATCTAAGTCTGGCCCCGGCGGGATAAGGGTTCCGATCATCAGCGCGCAATTGAAGTGTTTAATTGGTTCTGCGTTGGATCGAAGGCTGCAAAAACTCTGTAAAAGTGCTGTAGTTCTTTCTTCTATATTCTGTTTTAAGGGCTTGTAGATGGAAGTTTATCGGCAGTAACCGTGGTAAATGCGATATTTATTGTCTTAAGAATTCATGATGTCTCTCAGCTTAACTATATGTTCAGTGGCGATGGACTTTTCTTCATTCAGACCCGGGATCCGGCAGAACGCTGGAGGGGCCTGAAACGGAGATGAAGCCATGATGATGAGCATCGAACCCCCCGCCGCCCATGCCCTGCCGCTGCCCTCGGCCGAGTCTTCGGGCGACGAACTGTTCCGCATGGGCCTGCTTTATTCGACTGGCCAGGGCGGCGCGCCGCTGGACTATGTCTCGGCCCACATGCTGTTCAATCTCGCCGCCATGCGCGGCTCGGTCGAAGCCAAGCTGTATCGCAAGGAAATCTCGCAGGAGATGGCCAGCGAAGACGTCGCCGAAGCCCAGCGCGCCGCGCGCGAGTGGCTGGCTCACGGCTGAACCCGGTCTCCGGGTTCAGCGCCTCCGCAAGGCAGGACGGACGGCCTAGCCACCGAAGCCGTTGATCGCGTAGCTGAAGCTGACCGGCAGCAGGTCACGGAAATACTGCTGCATGAAGAGACCGCCCTCGGCCACGCCGCTGCGCGGAACATAGACGACGTCGAACCGGCGTAGCGGCACCAGGTCCGCTTCGCCCGGACGGGTCAGGCCCCTGAGCAGATCCGCCGTACGCATCATGGCGCGACCGTCGGGGCCTCGCCGGATGATGATGACCTGGTTGCGCCGTGACGTGCTCTTGAAGCCGCCGGCCTGGATGATGGCCCGCAGGGCATCGCCGTCACCGGCCATGTCATAGACGCCCGGATTGCCGACCTCGCCGCCGACAAAGACCTTGAGCGGTGCGACGGCCTTGACCGAAATCTGCACCTGCGGGCGCAGCAACTGCCCGGCATAGGCCTGGCTGATCGTGCCCTGAAGTTCGCCAATGGTCCGGTCGGCCGCCATAACCGGCGCGATCAGGGGCAGGGCGATGCGTCCATCAGGCTGAACCACCACGGTTTTGCTGAGCTCGGTGGCGGATGGCACCGTCACTTCCACTTCATCTCCCGGATAGAACCGGTAGGCCGGCTCAGCCTCGGACCAGTCGGCATAGCCGATATTGGGAAACTGCGCGGTCGGGCGCGGAGCCGGGGTCAGCGGCTCCTGGTCCACATGGCCACAGGCGCTCAGGCCTGTGGCGAGGAGCGTGAGGGCGAGGGCCGTCGGGATGTGCGTGCGCCTGTGCATGGACCAAGTCTTAACAGGAATGGGTAACGAAGCCTTAAGGCCGCATGGCCAGTTTGGAGCTGAGAATTAACCCTTCGGATTCGCATGTCGACGTCGAGCGCCTGGACCAGTGTGCCGCATGATCCGCCGTCGCGCCGCGACTGGGCGACGCGGCCGCACTATGCGCCGACCGATTTCGTGACCCTGCTCTGGCGCGAACGCTACCTGATGCTGGTGGTGTTCCTCGTGATCCTGGCCCTGGGTGTGGCGTTTTCGGTGACGCTCAAGAAGTCCTACACGGCCCAGTCCAGCCTGTTTGTCCGACTGGGCCAGGAATATGTCTATGAGCCTCTGGCCGGAGATGCCGGGCGCGGGGCCGTTCCGGACGGTGATCAGGTGATCCAGTCGGAAGCCGAGATCCTCGGCAGTGGCGAGCTGCGTGAGCGGGTGATCCGCAAGGTCGGGTTCCAGAAGATCTTTCCGGCCCTGGCCGCCAAGTACCAAACGGCGACGCCGGACGAGAAGCGGCGGCTGATTGCCAAGGGGCGGGACGCGATCGCCCGCAATCTGAAGATCGAGACCGCCCCGGATAACTCGATCATCCGCCTCGCCTACCAGCACGAAGACCCCGATGTGGCCGAGAAGCTCCTGAACACCCTGCTGGAGGAGTATCTGGTCTACCGGCGCAGCCTGCTGATCGACGGCGACGACCGGGTCGTCGAGCGGCAGCGCGCGCTGTTTGAGCAAAAGCTCGCCGAAACCGACACCAGCTATCAGGCCTTTCTGTCGTCGAACGACATCGGTGACTTCGCGGCCCAGAAGTCGACCCTGACCCAGCTGCAGTCGCAGGCCGAGCAGCAGAAATATGCCGTCGATGCCCAGCTTCAGGACCGTCTCGGCCGGCTGGCCGCCGTCGAGGCCGAACTGGCCCGGACGCCCGCCGAGACGGTCCTCTATCGCGATACCGACACGACGGCGTCGTCCCGTCTGGCCCAGATGCGGCTTGAGCGGGAGGGGCTGCTGTCGCGCTATCGTCCCGACGCCCAACCGGTTCGTGACATCGAGGCCCAGATCGCCCAGCTGGAGCAGGGCGTCGCGTCGGGGCGAACCGTCGCTGAAGGGGCCCGTCGCAGTGGTCCCAACCCGATCTGGCAGACCCTGCAGACCTCGCGCAACGATCTGCGGGCCGAGGTGGCAGCCCTGCGCGAGTCGCTCAGCGCCTATGGCCAGCAGGTCATGGACGTGAACCAGCGACTGCTGCGCCTGGCCGAGCTGGAACCACAGTTCAACCAGCTGACCCGCGACCGGGACGTCCTGTCGACCAATGTCCGGGACTATACCGTCAAGGAACAGCAGGATCAGGCCAAGCGCCGCATGTCCTCCGAGGGCAGCGACAACATCCGCATCGTTCAGCGGGCCGTGGCTCCCTCCGAGGGCAAGAGCCTGAAGAAGCCCATCCTGGCGCTCACCCTGTTGTTTGCGGCTTTTACGGCCGCCTGTGCGGGCCTCGTCCGGATGTTCCTGCGTCCGGGCCTCCAGACCCCGGCCTCGGCCGCCCGCACCCTGAACCTTCCGGTGCTGGCAACGGCCGGCATCAAGCGGTGAGCGCTTTGGTCACCTTTCGCGCCTCGGGCGAATAACGATAGCCTGTCGGTTCAGAACGCGCGGCGATTCGAAGCATGGTGGATTTGAACGCCGAAATGGCGGAGTTGTGGGGATCCCTGGGCGCGCCCGCGCCCGGGCGCTCCTGCGTTCTCCAGGTCATTTCCGCCCGCCGGGGTGAGGGCACTTCAACGGTAGCCCGCGAGCTGGCGCTTTTCGCGGCCCGACGTGCCGGTCGCAAGACCTGGCTGGTGGACATGGATCTGGGCACGGCGGCCCAGTACCAGGCTCTGGCGATGGAAGCCGAGCGCTATGGGGCCCTGGGTCCTGCGGTGGCCGCATCGCCCGACGGTTCAGTGTTTTTCACGGTCCAGCCGCCGGCCCCCCGTCCTGACGGTGGGGTCTGGCCCGATGCGCGCTATCTGTCGGCGCATGGCGTCGGCGGCACCCGCCTGTGGGTGACACGCTTCAACCGCGAAGCCCTCAGGGGGCCGCAGAAGGTCCACGTGATCCCCGGGGCCGAGTACTGGACCGCGCTGCGGCGTCACGCCGAGGTGGTCATTATCGACAGTCCTTCGGCCGACCGCTCGCAGGCGGGCCTGGCCATCGCCCAGCACATGGACCAGACCATCCTGGTGGTCTCGGCCCAGCAGCCTGACGTCAAGCCGCCCGCCCAGCTTCGCGATGCCATAGCGTCCGCGGGGGGGCGGTGCGCCGGTGTGTTTTTCAACCAGGCCTCGGTGCAGCCGCCGGCCTTCCTGAAAGCGATCCTGCCGTGATGCGTCCGGGGAGGGCGCTGGTCCTCCTGCCGCAGTTTGCGACCTTTGCGGCCGCCGTGTTCCTGCTGCTGGTCTATAGCCGGGGCTGGGAGATGCCGGTCTTCGGCGACAAGGTCGACGTCTCGGCTTCGGGCCTCATGCGGGTGGCCTATCTGCCGGCCTATGCCGCCGGCTTTGCCCTGATCGCCCTGGATCCGCGCAATCTGGTCCGGGCCACGCTGCGGCAGCCCTTTCTGATCTTTCTGATGATGGTCGTGGCCGGGTCGGTCCTGTGGTCCATCGCTCCGGATGTGACGACGCGACGATCATTTGCGGTGATCTGCACGACCCTCGGGGGCCTCGTCCTGGCCTCGCGATTCAGCTGGGCGCAGATGGCCGAGGTGGTGGCTGTGACCTTCGCGATCCTGATCCTGGCCTGTTTCGCCGTCTGTCTGGCCGTGCCGTCGATCGGCGTGATGACCGAGCTCTTTCCCGGGGCCTGGCGCGGTCTGTGGATGGAAAAGAACGCGCTCGGCGGCGTCATGTCTTTCGGGTTCTGCATTCTGGCCGGGACCGCCCTGCTGAACCCGCAGCGGGCGAAGCTGTGGTGGGGCTTTGCCGGTCTGGCGGTCGTGCTGGTCCTGATGTCGACCTCCAAGACCTCGCTGGTGTCCCTGATGCTGGGCGTCGGGGCCCTGGGCTTCGTGCTGGTGGCGCGCCGCAGCCCGGCGGCCGGGGCCGCCGTGACCTGGACCAGCGTGACGGGCGTCATCCTGCTGGCCGGCTTTCTGCTGGTGGCGTCCGACGTCTTTTTCGCGATCCTGGGCAAGGACGCCACCCTGACCGGCCGGACCAAGATCTGGAGCGCCGCCCTGCACCAGATCGAGGAGCGCCCGTGGCTGGGCTTTGGCTATGCCGCCGTCTGGGATGACAAGAGCGGCTGGGGCCCCTTCGCCTGGATCAGCAAGGAAGCGGGCTTTCAGGCCCAGCACGCGCACAATTCCTGGCTCGAGCAGT
The DNA here is from genome assembly GCF_003060965.1 of Caulobacter sp. HMWF025. GTDB lineage: Bacteria > Pseudomonadota > Alphaproteobacteria > Caulobacterales > Caulobacteraceae > Caulobacter. The sequence continues at coordinate 21,190 of NZ_QAII01000023.1, forward strand.
GGCTGGGCATGGGCCTGCTCGGCCTTGCGGCCTGGGGCCTGTTCTACATCCAGACCATGACTCTCGCGATCATCGCCGTGTTCCGCGATCGCGGCGCGCTTCTGGTCTTTCCGTTTCTGGTCGTCTTCACCCTGGTCTCGCTGACCGAGAGCATTGCCGTTGGCTATAACGACTTCCGCTGGGTGCTGTTCGTGGCCTTTGCCGCCAAGCTGGCTTTTCCCGACCGGGAACTGATGCGCTAGAGCCCTTTCCGACCTGATGGCTTCATCATGGTCGGGCGAAAAGGGCTCTATATCAAAAGTTTAGAGCATTTTTCGATCCGATAACCGTTTCACACTTATCGGAAAATGCTCTAGAGCCCGATGCGGCGCGCGCCTTCAGCCACTGTCACGACGTCGAAGCCCGCATTCAGGGCACCGTCCACCAGCCGCTCCAGCGCCGCCGTTGAACAGCCCCATTGCGACGGGGTGTCAGAGACATCGTGCGTGTAGAGAATGAGCCAGGCCTTGCGGGCGTGGGCCCGGTCGAGCCACTTCAGGGCGACCGCCTCGCCGTCCTCGCCCTCGATCCCGACGGCCGGGGCCTGGTTGAGATCGGCACCATCGGCGATCAGCCCATGATGCAGGGCCCGGACGGTCTTGAACCGGCCGGCCAGCAGGGTCTTGGCCGGAGCCCCGACATCTCCGTAGGGGTAGGCGAAACTGACCGGTGTGCCGGTACCCCAGTCCGACAGGGCCCGGGCGTTCTGTTCTATGTCCGCAAGGGTTGCAGCGCGGGAGGCCTGACCACAGTCCAGATGCGAGAAGGTATGGCAGCCGATCTCGTGGCCGGCGGCGTGCAGCCGGGCTGCATCCTCGCCCGTCGCAAACCGGCCCATCGGGCCGTCCCGGCCGGTCAGGCCGGCTGCGAAATAGTAGGTGCCCCGCAGGCCCCGGGTTTCAAGCACCCGGGCACCGGCCTCGCAGGCGGTCGCCGGGGCATCATCGAAGCTGAACGACACCATCGGACGCTCCAGCCGGACCCGGGCCGGACGGCGGTGGGCGAGCCGGATCAGCCGGCGACGCAGTTTGCCCTTCAGGCTGCGGTCGGGCTCATAGGCGTCAACCTTCTCGTGGGAAACCTGCATCAGACGGCCTCGGCATAGAGAGCGGCGCGGTAAAGTCGGAGGGCCAGGCCGCGCAGCCGGAGTGGTGCGTGCTCCTGCAGGGCGAAGGCCTTCAGCCAGGGGCGCCAAAGCCCGCGAAGCGGCAGCGGCTTCAGCAGTCTGGCGACCCTGTAGCTGGGATAGGTGCGGACAATGTCGCCATGGGCGGCTACGACCCGGGCGAAATTGGCCGCCGACTGCTCGTACTTGGCCGCCATGGCCGGAGCGGTATCGAGGCCGAGATGGCTGGCCGAATTGTCGACATGTCGGATCGGGAACTGCCGACCGACCCGCATGGCCCATTCGACGTCTTCCCAGCCCCAGCCGGTGAACCCCTCGTCGAAGCCAACCGTCTCGAAGACGTCACGGCGGACCAGGAGGTTGGAGGTGAAGACGTGCTTCTCCGGTTCCCGGGCCCGGTCCGGGGCCGGGGTGCAGTCGCTCTGCAGGGCCATGGCCCGGTGCAGCGCGTGTTCAGGGCGCGGCGGGGTCTGGTCCAGGGTGAAGCCGCCGAACGCCATCGGCACGTTCTCACCCTCGGCCAGGGCACACCAGCGCGCCAGAAAGTCTGCCGGGTCGGGCAGCATGTCGCTGTCCAGGAACAGGAAATGGCCGGCCCGCGCATGGGCGGCGAGGCGGTTGCGGCCCCGGGCCCGACCTTCGTTGGGGGACAGGCAGATCAGCCGCGCCGGGACCCGCATACGCTCGATCTGACGGCTCATCCGGTCGATGAGGGCCGGATCGCCGCTGCCGTCGTCCAGAACAATGATCTCGGCCGCCACAGAGGGATCATCCAGCGCGCGAAGCAGGGCGCTGGGGTCGTCGCGATAGGTCGGGATCAGCACCGACAGGCGAGGGCGGGCCCCGGCCCATCCGGCATTGTCGATCAGGGTTTCGGTCGCGGGTGAGGTCATGCGGGGCGAGCCCTCCGGCGGGCCACAAAGGTTGCGAGCTGTCCGCGCAGCCCGTCGACATCCAGGGCCAGGACGATGGTCCCGTAGACCAGGGCCCCGACGACCGCCTTCAGGACCAGCTCGACCAGCCCGCCCGGTGACGGCAGGCATAGCACGGCGGCAGCCATGGCCAGGCAGGCTCCGGCCGCCTTCACCAGCGTCATGCCGGGAATCGGCAGGGGCTGAGCCCTGCGCCCCAGGACCACGGCCGCCATGGCTCCGGCGGCATAGCTGGCGGTGGTGGCCCACAGGGCCCCGTCGAGACCAAAGCGTGGGATAAGCAGCAGATTCAGGACCAGATTGACGACAGCGGGCACGCCCATGCTGGCGATCAGCATCGGCGTGCGCCGCCCGAGGGTGAAGGCCTGCAGCAGGTAGTAGGTCGTCACGCCGGACAACCAGCCGCTGGCGGCGATCCACGGCGTCACATGGGCGGCTCCGGTCCGCAGGGCTTCACCGATCATCAGTTCGACCAGCGGCGTCGCGACCAGGGCCAGGCCTGTCGCCGCCGGCAGGGTCAGCAGGATCATGAACGACGCCTGCTCGCGGGCAGCGGTTCGGAGAGCGTCGGGCCCACCCCGCTCGAGCGCGGCGATCAGGGCCGGCCCCCCGGCCATACCCAGCCAGATGAACACCACATCCAGGGTCCGGCTGCCGAGCGAATAGCCGGCGTGATAGACGCCGACCGTGGCCTCGTCGAGGAACGCCGCCAGCAGGAACCGGTCGGTGGTCGACAGAACCAGGGCCAGGATCAGGGACAGCGAGACGGGCAGGCCATAGGCGGCATAGTCGCGGGCCATGGCCCGGTCGAAGCGGCCGCCCGCCATACGCCCCAGCTCCGCCGGCAGGATGAAGACCAGGCAGATCAGCGAAATCGCGCCCATGCCCATCAGGGGGGCTGCGCCGCCGAGCCCCAGCAGGGCCAGGCCAAGCCCGAGGGCAAAGCCCCCGACGGTCTGGACGATGTCGAGCAGCGCCGCGCCCGAGACCTCGCCGGCGGCGCGCCGCCGCTCCTGCGAAAGCTTGGTCAGGCTCTTGATGAGCACGGTGGCAAAGGCCGCGGCCAGGGCCACCTTCATCGGCGCATCAAGGGGCGCAAACCGCAGGGTCAGGCCGGCGACGATCGGGGTGAGCAGGGCGGCTCCACCCCAGAGTCGGTAGAGGGTCGCGAAATGGTCGGCCAGCCGGCCGTCGGCCTCGCGCGCCGCCAGGAAACGGGCCATCGCCGCTTCGGTCCAGGTCAGGAGCATGGTCTGGGTCAGGCTCAGGACGGAGAAGGCCAGGGCATAGGTGCCGTAGGCTTCGGGGCTGAGCACGCGGGTGAACAGGACAATGGTCAGCAGACCGATCACGCCCTGGGCGATATTGACCGGCAGATAGCCGAGGATCCCCCGCCAGAACATCGTCGGCTTCACCGGACCACCGAGCGGTCGCCGAGCAGGCAGGGGATGGTCATGACGATGATGTAGAGATCGAGCCAGAACGAGTGCCGTTCGATGTACTCGACATCCAGGGCGATGCGTTCGCGAACGAGTTCGGGCGTGTCCACCGGCCCCCTCGAGCCCTTGATGGCCGCCCAGCCGGTCAGGCCGGGCTTCATCCGGTGCCGGTGGGCATACTGGCCGACCAGCTTGGCCGACTCGATGTCGCCGGTCTTCATGCCGACGGCATGGGGGCGTGGACCGACGATCGACATCTCGCCGCGCAGCACATTGAACAGCTGCGGAAGTTCATCGAGGCTGGTCAGGCGGATGAAGTTCCCCACCCGGGTGACCCGTGCATCATTGGCCTGAACCTGCTGGGCGGCGGTGGCGTCCGCCATTTCATGCCGCATCGAGCGGAACTTCCAGACCAGGATTTCTTCGTTGTTGAACCCGTGGCGTCGCTGGCGGAAAAAGATCGGACCGGGACTGTCGAGCCGGACCGCGAGGGCGATAAGGGCCATGAAGGGCGCGGCGACGGCAAGGCCGACAGACGCGACGACCAGGTCCTGGGCGCGCTTCAGAATCGCCTTGCGGCTGTTGGCCGGGGCACCGCTCAGATCGGCCAGGGCGGCGTCGGCGATGCGCGACACGGCCGCCTCGCTGTCGGCATCCCGGCCGAGATCGATATAGAGGCTGATGGGATTGGGCAGCACATTCAGCCGCTCGACCAGTTGCCTTACCCGGCCCTCGGCCGTGGAGGTGACGGCGATCACGACGCGGTCGACATAGGGCATGACCCGGTGATCGACGAGAGCCCTGGTGTCGCCCAGGACCGGCACGCCATGAATGTCATCGGGAGCCCGGTCCAGCCGGTCGTCGAAGATCCCCAGGACATTGACCTCGCCCGTGCGCATCGCCGCCTCGATCAGGCGCCGGGCGTTACCGGTGGCTCCGACGACAACGATGTTGGGGGTCAGCCGACCCTGGCGACGTCCGTGAACAACAAGGCCCCACCACGCGACATGCAGGGCCATCAGGCAGGGTGTCAGGGCGAGAAGACCCCACAGGCCGTCCGCCGGTGCGCCGGTCAGCAGGGTGAGGCCAAGACCGGCCGCCGCGGCGGCTCCTGCGGCAGCGACCACCCGAAACAGGTGACGGGGCAGGCGCTCGCGATGGGCAAAGGCATAGGCGTCCAGGCCTCGCAGGGCGAGGAACAGGACTCCGCAGCCGACCAGGCTGGCGAGACCGCCCATGCGGTCCGGCTGATCGGCGAACAGGAGGATGGCCGCCACGGCGATGGTCACGGCGTCGAGACCCCGGAAGGCCCGGGCCAGGATCCTGGCCTCGATCCGGGCGCGGGCCGGAACCAGCTGGCCGGGTCGAAACGGCCCGCGCCGGGCGCTCGACGGCGAGCGCCGGCCGGCCCTGGCACGCGGCGCAGGCGGAGTCGCCTTAAGCTCTGGCGAGCCCGCCGGGCTTTCCACCTTCGGGGCATCCTCATCAAAGATGGTGGCGAGCGGCATCGATCCGAACCGGTAAAACGGCGTTCAACCTAGCGCGGTCCTCTGAGCTTCCCGTTAACAGGGGAAAATACGCCGGCGCAGGCCAACGCGTGATTGTCATGTCGCTGCGAACAGGCTATCCAGCCGCTCCCTCTCAGGAGGAGACGTGGCCGAGAGGCTGAAGGCACCGCTTTGCTAAAGCGGCATACCCCAAAAGGGTATCGAGGGTTCGAATCCCTCCGTCTCCGCCAACCTTCTTTGATTTTGCTGTATTTTTTCAGGCTTTGGGACCGCGTTCCCATAAGCGCTCCCCGAAAACTGCTGCGCTGAGGCCTAGGCGTCAGTGGGGAAGTCTTCCGGGAATGCGGTGGGAATCGGTCCGGTAGCTTTGTACTCGCCCGCTTCGCACCAAAATCCGAGCCGGTTGTTACGGGTCTTACCTTCGGCTGCCGCTGACGCACTCAAATTGGCGTTCAGCAGGCGCGCCGCCATCCAGCAATTAGCTTCGCTATAGCTTTGGCTTTCTGCCTTTGCGCGGAATGTTGCCCACTCCAATCGCATACCTGGTGAGATCGGAGAGTTTCTATAAAGAGTAAATCCTTGACCGGGGCTTTCTCCGGAGCATCCGCAGAGAATTAAAATGGCTGCGGTGGCTGTGAAGGCTCTAGCGATCAACGAGTTTTCCCTTTCTAGGAAGCTCACTAAGAACGAGCAGGGCACCAAAAAACATCCGCTAGTCACAAGCTGATATGAATGCTGCCACCTTCTTTCCCGCAGGCCCTTCCGTCTGCTTGTTCGTCGTCCAGAGGAGGACGCTAGTTCCGCTTGGCTCCGTGGTCACCGAATACGTCTCGGCAACGCCGGACCCTGGATAAACAGCAACGAGCAAAAAGGTCTTAAAGGGAGCCGACCCATCTACTTTGAATACGACTGCGCCATCAGCAACGGCACTGATATTTTTCCCAAGTGCGTCCTTCGTAATGATGTCCCACTGCCCTTCGCTGTCTAAGTCGAAAAGAAACTGTCCTTTTGAAATTCTATCGTCAGACCACCCACCATCGGTCTCTGACAAATAGAACGATTTTCCGACCGAGGGTCCACACTGCGCTACTATTCCAGCGTAGGCAGTTGTGACTGGTAGCATAGCTATTGCTAGCGCGAGCGCTCCTAGTCTCCGGATTGCCATTGGTGCGCGCCTTTCAAAATCGGTATCCGAGCAAGTCAGCACGGACAGAGAGCTAATTGAAGGGCATTCGGCTCCAAAGCTCTAGATTGATCCTGGGCGCATCGCCTTAACCACCGCCTGAAACTCCGCTGACCGAGCGCCATGCTTCCACGCATTGCGGTTCCCTTTAGGAGCGCCGGGATTGGTCCCGCCGTGCATCCGGCAGGTTCGGCGGCCTCTGACGGCTGGTCCGCCGCAAGGCAGGCCGCGCCGGTTGCGAGCGGTGCAACGCGCGGCGCTAGCCATTGCGTCGAGTTCTGGCTGGCGCATGGGATTGTTTGGCTCAAACGTCATTTCACGCGCCCCCCGGAATGATGGTGAAACTCGTCAGCGATGACGGCTTGGCCGCCTTCGTTGACATGGACGTGCCGCACGGTTTGTTCGCGCGGTTGATGCAGGCGCGCCAAGGCTTCCAGTGTCGCCCGGCAGTTCGATTGGGCTTTGAGCGCAAGGCGGGCGTATTTCTCACTCGCCCCAAGATGAGCGCCCATATTGATTGCCGCGCGCCTCGCCAGTTCGGTGAACATGCCGTCCAGGGTCATGGCCTGAGACGCGAGCAGCCGACTGGCTAATTCCAGATCGCCAGCGGCGGCCTTGTCACCTTCAGCCTTCATGGCCCTCGCGAAGTCAGCGAGCTCAGGCCTTAGCGACTCGTTACCCAAGAAGCCCGCTGCATAGGCTGACGAGGTGAAGGCGTGGCGCGCTTGCGGGGTCAGCAGGACACGGGCCAGGGCGAAGTCGTCGGTTTCATCCGGTGTGCGTTCTACGACGAGCGTTGTGCCCTTCGCGGCCACTGGCGGTTTTGTCGCTAACTTCCTTGGCATTCGAGGGTCCATGATTTTCGAGCCGCCGCGCCAATGTTGGCTGACGTCGAGCAACGCTTGCCGATGATGAGGCCGCCGGGAGCGCTTCGCTTCAATGCGAACAACTCCAAGGCGGAGGGGTGAGCGCCCTTGAGGACGTATGAGGCGACCACTTCGAGGTTGAAGGCATGAACCGCCGGGAGTGACGCCTCCACCCCCAGGCGGCCTCCTATGGGCCTGCTATGGATCACCGTTGCGCTATAGGGACGGCCGGTAATGGATCGCAGCCAGCGTTTTTGAAGTTTGGTGGCCTTCGGAACGGCTAGAGGCGGAACATGGGCCAGCAAATGGCAATGCCAGCCCTTGAAGTCGCCGTTCTCATGAACCCAGACCCAGGCCGTTCGGTGGCCATGCCGGGCGATGCATTTCGAGAGCAGATCGGTAAAGCGCCCGGTGGCATTGGCCATGCCATGCAGGGGAACGCCTGCCGCCTTCCAATGAACCGTGACCATGCGGTTGAGGGGCAGGCCAAGGACCTTGGCGTGGCCTATCGCATCCAAGAGGTTGGCCACTTGGGCGGTGGTCAGGGCTTGGCTCTGCCGGTCGGCGCGGTTGCGGGCACCGCCCCGACCGACCTTGCGAGCCAAATTGGGTCCGACACCTATAGTAATAGGGAGAACGATTGCGGTGTGTAGGCCAGAGGGAAGGGCTTGAGGGGCAAGGCTTTTCGCCCCCGGCTGCAACTTTGAAACCTCACCGAAACCACCGCCCCGGTGAAGTTTCAAAGCTCCGCCACGCCTTGCCCGACGGATCGGGTTTCTCGCGGCAGACCTTGTCATTTCTTGACCTCCGTTTCGCCGTCCGTATCGGCCGCAACCCACACAATGGCTTGCTTTCCGGTCTCGTTAGGACGGCGTGCGCCGCTGTCTCGGATCAGGCCCTTGAGCTTCAATTCGGAGGTTCGCGGCTGGATCGAATACCGCGAGAGTTCGAGCTGGCTTGCGAGTTCGTCTGCCGTGAGGCCCGCAGCCCCCGCGTCTCGAATAGCCGCCGCAGTGAGGCGTTGCAGGCGACCAAGCTTAGGGGCCAAGTCATTGGCTGCGGCGACCGACGTATCGACCCGGCGGTGGCCCGGCGCGTTGGGGTAGGCGTTCATTGCGCGCCTCCCTCGATCAGACTGGGAAGGCCGCACCGGGCCAAGAGTTTTTGCAACCATGCCCATTGGCGCGGGCTTAGGGCGTTGGCGATGCAGACGTGGCCCAGGAACCCGGCTTCTTTGCGGTCGAGGGCGTGATCACCGCTGAGCAGCGACAGGGCGGCGAGGCGATGGCTTGGGAAGGTGGCGGGAGCGGCGACCGCATTTGGTCCGGTGAACCGGTGCGTGTTCTGCTTTTGTAGATCGTAGCTCATTTTCAAATCCCCCCTTTGAATTGGGGTGAGCTTGAAATGTAGTGGTCCAGAGAGGTGGAGCTGATTAGAGTTCGGCGGCCCACTTTTCGGCCTGCAATAACTCCCTTATTGAGCGCGTTATACAATCCTGTGCGAGATATACTGTAAAGCTGCGTTGCTTCGCGGATGGTGACGTAGATCTTCATTGTTTTCTCCAGACCCGTCCACGACTGTTCGTGAAGGTCCGGCTACGTCTAGATCGGCGTGGATTTGGCCTTGCTCAATCTGCCCATAAATCAAAAATGATCAATAAAAACAGGGCTTCACTGATTTAACTGTGCCCGATGATATTCCCAGCACTTTTTGACGATTGAGGCACTGAGTCGCCTGCCGATCGCCTCGCTCCATTCCCGTCTCACTCGCTCAATGATCTCGGCTCGCTGGCCGTAGGGACGGCTGGTAACAAAGCGAAGCATTCTTGGGGATCGTGGCAATTGATCCAGTTCTAATGCGCTCCTTCCGGCCCCTATCCATATCGAGTCACTTATAGCTTGCTGATAGGCGTCGTAATCGGTGGGCGATATATTTCCTCGTTGAGCAACATAATTCCTTTTAAATTCGCTTTGCTCTGTCGTTAATTCACCGGCGGCTTCAAATGCTCGTTGCATTGATTTGATTTTGTCTTTTCCGGCTTCGCCCCATAAGTGTTCGCAGTCCACGCCAATGCAGAGCCGTTGCCACTCCGAAAGGATTGGGCGACGGCCCGCATTTGCCCTTCGCCCACCGCTCGGCATTGTCAGGACCCTTTCAAGCTTCGGATCGGCAAGATGCTGGCGCTTTCTCTTGGCGCGGCGCAGCAGAAAGATGCCCAATCAGCTATGAGTCTTTGCCGCTTTTCGAACAGGTCGCCGCGCCGGTAGGCGGCCTCAACCTTGTTCGCGATGGTGTGCGCGAGCGCCATTTCGCAGACCTCATGGGCATAGGCGGTGCGCTCTGCCGCCCAATCGCGAAACCCCGAGCGAAAGCCATGCGCGGTACAATCGGCCTCCATGCGACGCAGCAGCATGGTCATAGCCATGCCCGACAACTTGCCGCCGCTGTCCCCAGTAAAGAGGCTTTCAGAGCCTTCGATCTTTGCCGCGTCGAGAATGGCCAGGGCGCGCTCTGAGAGGGGAACGCGATGCTCCTTTCCGGCTTTCATACGCGCAGCTGGGATCGTCCAGATAGCCTTGGCCAGATCGACCTCATCCCAAGTCGCGCCGATAACCTCGCCGGTTCGCGCCGCCGTAAGGATCGTGAACTCAAGCGCCAGCGCCGCCATAGCCTTGCGGGCTTTCAGGCGGCCCACGAAGTCGGGAATGGCCTCGTAAGGCATGGCGCGGTGGTGGCCCCGCGACAGGCGAGTGCGCGGCGGGAGGATTTGGGCGATATGGCCGCGCCAGCGCGCCGGGTTCTCACCCTGCCGATAGCCGCGCGCCTTGGCTGAATCCAATATGGTTTCAATACGCCCGCGCAAACGGCTGGCGGTCTCGGGCTTCTCTTTCCAGATGGGCTCAAGGATCGACAGGACATGAGCCGTGGCCACGTCGCCCACCGGCAGGTCGCCAATTGCGGGATAGACATAGCTGGTCAGGGTGTTGGCCCATTGCTGGCGATGCTTGGCGTTGCGCCAGCTTCCCTCATTCGTCGCGATATAGGCCTCAGCGGCGGCCTTGAAGGTGTGGCTGGCCACCTTGGCCGCCTGAGCGGCCGCGAGGGCTTCCGCCGCCTCTGAGGCGCGTTCTTCCAAGGGGTCCACACCGGACTTCACCTTCAGCCGCAAGGCGGCTGCCGCGTCGCGAGCCTTGGCCAGCGTAAGGGCGTCCTTGCCAGCGGCCGGGCCAAGTCCGACGTCGCGCGACTTGCCGTTCAACATGAAGCGATAGACCCAGGACCGCGCCCCGGTCGTCTTGACCAGAAGATGCAGGCCGCCGCCGTCCGCGTGGCGGCCGGGTGCTGCTGTCTTCACCGTTTGCGCCGTGAGGGCGTTCGTGACCTTCCGAGGCATGGCTCGCTCCCCCGTTCCCAAAACAGTTCCCCGAAGATAGGCCGGTTTTATGGGAACGCAATGGGACAGTGGTGGACGCTCGAAGTTGTCGCTGGTCTAAAAAACTCTATTTTATATGAGGAAATTGGACATTCGGGAGCGCCTCAGGATGAACG
>NZ_QAII01000152.1:0-23015 GCF_003060965.1 Caulobacter sp. HMWF025
CCCGCACACGAAGTTCGTGGCCGAGGCCTACATCCTGACCAAGGAAGAAGGCGGCCGTCACACCCCGTTCTTCACCAACTATCGCCCGCAGTTCTACTTCCGCACGACGGACGTGACCGGGATCATCAAGCTGCGCGAAGGCGTGGAAATGATCATGCCGGGTGACAACGCCGAGCTGGACGTCGAGCTGATCACCCCGATCGCCATGGACCAGGGCCTGCGCTTCGCCATTCGCGAAGGCGGCCGCACGGTCGGCGCAGGCGTGGTTGCGAAGATCGTCGAGTAATCGACCGATCTTCAGCGACACGCTGATCTGAATGCGAAGGCCCCGGAGAACAATCTCCGGGGCCTTTTGCTTGGCGGCTTTATGCTGAATTGATCTCGAAACCACGCTTCCCGCGCGTTAAATTTCATCGATGAATATGAGGCTGCCTGCAGACAAGTACGACGTATTGGCGGTCGAACGGCTGGTTCAAGCCGGGCCGGAAAGCGCCCTACCTCATCTCGCCGAATTGCTGACCTGGATGCAGGACCTAAACTGGCCCGTGGCGCAGGTGCTGCAACCGTTCCTCGCTGAGATCGGGTTGCCGCTTGAGCCCTACATTCGAGACGTGCTGGCAACGGACGACGAAGGCTGGAAATTCTGGACAATCAGCGCCGTCGTGGGCGAATCTTTGCCTCTCGCACGGGTCTTTGAACCCGAGCTGCGACGAATGGCTTCGTCTCCTAGTCCGGGTGAGCGCCAGGAGGGCCTTCAGGAACGGGCGCTGGAGATTCTCCGGGTTACTCAGCGCAGCTAACCGAGGGCTCGTCGGCAATGCGTGGCGCTTCCATGTCACGACCGTCCCGGCTCAACGCCTGGGCCGTGGCGGCGGCTTCGCCGGAACCGCCTTGACGCCGCCCCGGGTTTCGCCCACGTCGGTTGTCCGAGCGACCGGGCAGAGGTGAACCATGAACGGCCGGGGTTTTCAGGGGGCACCGGCTGCGGGCTATGGCATCGCCATTGCGGCCACGGCGCTGGCCTTTCTGGTCCGGCTGGGCCTCAACGACTGGTTCCCGCCGGGCTTTCCCTATGTGACCTTCTTTCCAGCCGTGGTCATCACCGCCTATTTTGCGGGGGCGCGACCGGCCATCCTGTGTGCGGTCCTGTCGATGGTCGGGGCCGGCTACTTCTTTTCACCGCCCTATAACGGCTTTCAGCCGAGCCTCGCGACCACCGTCGCCGTGGCCTTCTATGTCTTTGTGGTGGCGGTTGACATCTTCTTCGTCGACGGCATGCGCGGGGCCCTGCGCCAGCTGACGGCCGAGCGGGAGCGCTATGCCCAGCTGGCCGAAAGCAAGGAGCTGCTCTATCGCGAGCTGCATCACCGGGTCAGCAACAACATCCAGGTGGTCGGCTCGCTGCTGCGCCTGCAGGCGGCCGGGGTTCAGGACGGCGATGCGCGGCACGCCCTCTCGGAAGCCGGGGGGCGGATCGAGGTGATCGCCCGCATCCAGCGGGACCTTCACAACCAGATCGGCGATCCGGTACCGTTCCGGGACTTTGCCGCCGGCCTGCTTGAGTCCGCAAACCGGGCGGCCGGGGGGCACGTCCAGGTCGCGCTTGAGGGGGGCAACCAGCCCCTGCATGCCGACCAGGCCACGCCAGTGACGCTGGTGCTGCTCGAATGCTTCAACAACGCCATGGAGCACGGCTTCGCAGGCACCTTGGTGGGCAAGGTCCAGGTTACGCTCGACCAGGACGGGGCCGAGCATGTGCTGACGGTGATCGATGACGGCTGTGGCCCGCCCGAGGGCTTCGATCCTGCCGCCTCGCGCAGCCTGGGCCTGCGGATTGTCCGGGCCATGGCCGGTCAGCTCGGTGGCCGCTTCGAGATGCACCGCGAGGCGGGCACGACGGTCAGCCGCCTGACCTACCCGGCCCGCAAGGACTAGGGCCCGGCCCCGGGGGACCGGGCCCGGTCATCAGGCCTTGTTCGGAGCCTCTCGCGGCGTGGTCAGCCGGCCCAGCCGGGGCTTCAGCCAGTTTTCGAAGTCATCGATGATCTCGTAGACGACCGGCACCAGGACCAGCGACAGGACAGTCGAGGTGATCAGCCCGCCGATGACCGCGACGGCCATGGGCTGACGGAACTCCGAACCCTTGCCCAGGCCCAGGGCCGTCGGCAGCATGCCGGCCATCATCGCCAGGGTGGTCATGACGATCGGACGCGCCCGCTCGCGACAGGCCTCGAGGATCGCCTCGCGCTGCGGCTTCCCGGCCCGCTCCTCCTCGATCGCGTAGTCGACGAGCAGGATCGAGTTCTTGGCCGCCAGACCCATCAGCATCAGGAAGCCGATCAGTGAGGGGATCGACATGCTCATGCCGCAGGCCAGCAGGCCCATGAAGGCTCCACCGATCGCCAGGGGCAGGGCGGACATGATGGTGATGGGCTTGAAGAAGCTGCCGAACAGCAGGGCCATGACCCCGAAGACCAGGAAAACGGCGGAGAGCAGGGCGATTGCAAAGCCGCCGAACAATTCGCCCATGGCCTCCTCGGTTCCACCGGTGGCCTTCTGAACGCCGGGGGGCAGGTTCTTCATGATCGGCAGGTTGTCGACTTCTGCCGTAGCAGACCCGAGGACGACGCCCTGCCGCAGGTCGGCTTCGGTGGTCAGCTGCCGCTTGCGGCCATAGCGCTCGATCTTGGCGGGGCCGGCCTGGAACTCCACGTCGGCGACGGCGTCGAGCCGGGTATAGCCCCCGCCGGCGGTCGGAACGCGCAGGGTCTTGATCTGGCCGAGGTCGGATCGGGCACCGTCGGCGAGACGGACCCGGATGGGCAGGCGGCGTTCACCGTCGGTGAGCTTGGCGACATTGGCGTCGATGTCACCGACCGTGGCCACGCGGGCGATGGCGGCGATGTCATTGGCCGAGACCCCGAGGCGTGCAGCCTCGTCGGGACGCGGGCGGATGACGATCTCGGGTCCGCTGGGCGGCGAGGCCGGTCGCGGGTCGGCAACGGTTTCAAGGCCGCGCATCTGCCGTTCCAGGGTCAGGGCCGCCCGTTCCAGGGCCGCGCCGTCCTCACTGGTCAGGATGGTCGCGACCTCTGCAGCCCCGTCATCGCTGAGCAGATTGACCCGGACATCGGGCAGTTCGTTCAGGCGCTCGCGCATCAGGGCCTTGATCTCGGGCACCCGCAGTTCGCGCTTGTCATGCAGGACCACCGTGACCGTGCCGTCGCGCAGGTCACTGCCGCCGGAGCCGCCGCCGGGGCCGCTGGCGGCGATCACCGAGCCGATCTGGGCGAAGACGTGGTCGGTTTCGGGGCGTTCCTTGAAGAGCTTGGTGATCGCCTGGACCGCACGGTCCATGTCGGCTGCCGTCGCCCCGGGCGGGCCCTGGACCTTGAGATAGTAGTAGTTGTTGTTGGCCGGCGGCTGGAAGCCGGCCGGCAGGCCGCTGGCCATGACGATCGAGGCGGCGAAGATGACGCCGCCGATGATGCAGCTGACGATCCGGTGGTCGAGGGCCCATTCAAGGGTGTTGCGGTAAACGCCTTCGAACGGCTTGCGCGGATGCGGTGCCTTGGCCGGCTTGAGGAAGTAGGCGGCCAGCAGCGGGGTCAGCAGGCGCGCGACCACCAGCGAGAACAGGACCGCGACCGCAACGGTCAGGCCAAACTCGCGGAAGAACTGGCCGGGGATGCCAGGCATGAAGGCGACGGGCGCAAACACTGCGACGATGGTGAAGGTGGTCGCCACGACGGCTAGGCCGATGGCGTCAGCCCCGACAATGGCCGCCTCATAGGGGCGCTCACCGGCCGACACCCGTTTCTCGATATTCTCGATCTCGACAATGGCGTCATCGACCAGGATGCCGATCACCAGGGTCAGGCCCAGCAGGGTCACGACATTCAGCGAGAAGCCCATGACCGCCATGAAGATGAAGGTCGGGATCAGGGACATCGGCATGGCGATGGCCGTGATGGCCGTGGCCCGCCATTCGCGCAGGAACAGGAAGACGACCAGGGCCGCCAGCAGCATGCCTTCCAGCAGGGTCGCCTTGGTGGCGGCGAAGCTGGCCCGGGTATCGTCGACGATCGAATAGATCTTGGTGAAGGTTACGTCGGGATGGGCGGCGATCAGCTTGTCGAGGGCGATCTTCACGCCATCCTCGACCCGCACGTCACTGGCCTCCTTGGTCTTGCTGACCTGGAACGCAACGACGGGCCGGCCGTCCAGCCGGGCAAAGGAGCGGGCCTCGCCGGCCCCGTCACCGACCTCGGCCACGTCGGTCAGCTTGACGAACCGGCCGCCGCTGGTCGGGATGGTCAGGGCGCGCAGCTGCTCGACGGAGCGGGCCGCCGCAAGCACGCGGACGGTCTGTTCGCGGGCCCCGATCGAGACCCGGCCGCCGGGGGCATCAAGGCTGAAGCCCGCCAGGGCCGCGCTCAGCTGCGGGGCGGTGATGCCGGAGGCCGCCATGCGATCCGGATCGATGACGATGTTGATCTCGCGATTGACCCCGCCCACGCGGGCCACCTGGGCCACGCCCTTTTCGCCCTGCAGGGCCCGGCTGATCGTGTCGTCGACGAACCAGGACAGCTCGCTCATCGTCATGGTCGGCGACGAGACGGCGTAGGTGACGATCGGCAGCGAATCCAGGTCGATCCGCTGGACGATCGGCTCGTCGATCTCGCGGGGCAGCAGGGCCCGGGCCTGGTCGACCTTGGAGCGGACCTCGTCGGTGGCCTTTTGCAGGTCCTCGCCCAGCTCGAACTCGATCGAGGTGGTCGAGACACCCTGCACGACCGACGAGCGGATGCTCTTGACGTTGGAGATGCCGGCGACGGCGTCTTCCACCTGGCGGGTGATCTGGGTCTCCATCTCGCCGGCGGCCGCGCCGCTCTGGGTGATGGTGACGGCGACCAGCGGGAAGGAGACGTTGGGATACTGCTTGACCGGCAGCATCATGTAGCTGGCGATGCCGGCCAGGATCAGGGCGATGAACAGGACCGCGACCGGAATCGGGTTGCGGATCGACCAGGCGGAGATACGGAGCTGGGCCATTAGCGTGCCGCCTTGCCGGCCGCGTTCGTCGGGGCGACCAGGTCACCGTCCAGGGTGAAGGCCGAACCGCCCAGCAGGACCCGGGAGCCGACCGGCGGTCCGTCGAGGATCTCGACCCAGCCGCCGCCGCGCTGACCGGTGCGGACCGCCGACTGGCGGGCCCGGTTGGCGCTGTCGACGGTGACGAGCGACGAGCCTTCGGCGTCGTAGCGGATCGCGGTTTCGGGCACGGCCTTCACGGTCTTGCTGGAGGCGGCGAAGGTCGCGCGGCCGAACCCGCCGGGACGCAGGTCCGAATCGAGCGGAAGGCGCACGCGCACCTTGCCCAGATGGGTTGCGGGGTCGATGCGCGGGCTCACAAGGCGAATGACGCCGGTGACGACCCGACCGTCCGGAAGGGCCACCTGGGCCGACTGGCCGGGGCGAAGACCTGACAGCTGGGCTTCTCCGACCTCGGCATCCAGTTCGACAAGGCCATCGCGGGCGATCCTGAACCAGGGGCCCGTGGCCCCGCCCGAGATCTCGCCGGGACGCACGGTCCGCTCAAGCACCCGGCCGCTGACCGGGGCGGTGATGGTCATCCGGCCGGCCCGGGTCTTGAGTTCGGCCAGGGCCGCTTCCTGGGCCTTGGCGGCATAGCGGCGGGCTTCGATCTGCTCCTGCGACAGGACACCCTGGCCGTCGAGGCCGGCGACGCGCGCGGCTTCGGCCTGGGCCTGGGCGGTCACGGCCGCCTGCTGGGCGATCTGGGCGCGCAGCAGCGTGTCGTCCAGTTGCACAAGCGGCTGGCCGGCCCGGACGAAGGCCCCTTCCTCGACCAGAACCCGGGCGACGCGATAGCCGCCCAGTTCCGAGCCGACAGCGGCTTCCTCGCGCGGGACCAGCTGGCCGGAGGCTTCGAAACCGGCACCGAGGGGACGGCTTTCAATCAGGCCGACGGTGACCGCACGGGCGGCCCCGGCGGCAGCGGGAGCCTTGGTCGGCTTGGCCTCATCCTTCTTGCCGCCACAGGCGGTCAGGCCCAGGGCCGTGGACAGGAGCAGGGCAGCAATCAGCGGGCGGGTCATCGGGGCGGATCTCATTGCGAGGAGACTTTGACGGGTGCGACCATCGGGTTGGTTTGCGGCGACCAGCCGCCCCCGAGAGCCTTGTAGGTCTGAACGGCGCGCAGCAGGGCCTGGCCCCGGGCACCGGTGAGCGCCGAGCGGGCCGCGCGCCAGGACTGCTCGGCCTGCAGGGCCGAGGTCAGGTCGGTCAGGCCGGCCGCATAGCCCTTGCGCGACGCGTCAAAGGCCGATGCCGCCCGGGCCTCGCCGGCCGTCAGCAGGTCGACGCGGCGCTGGTCGCTGGCCAGTTGCAGCAGGGCTCCTTCGGCCTCGCCGAACGCGGTCTGCACGGTTTTCTCATAGCCGATGGCCGCCTGTTCGGTCCGGGCGTCCTGGGCACCGATATTGGCCATCAGGACGGGAAGGTTCAGGACCGGCACCGACAGGTTCAGGCCGACGGACCAGGCCGAGCTGGTCGTTGAGGAGGTCGAGCCGGGTGACAGGAAGCTGGGCGAAACCGCCTTCGTCAGGCCGATGCCCGGCGCGAGGCTGAAGGTCGGGAACACGGCCAGTTCGTTGACCCGCAGATTGGCCGAGGCCGAGGCCAGGCGCGCCTGGGCTTCGCGTACGTCGGGCCGGCGGGCCAGAAGCTGGCCCGGGATGGCGGCCGGCGCGGCCGGGGCCCTGGCCAAGTCGGCCGTCACCGGCAGGCTGGCGAGATCGTCAATGCCCCGGCCGGTCAGGATCAGCAGGCTGCGGCGGGCGACCTGAAGCTGGGCGTCCAGTTGCGCGACCTGGGCCTCGGCCTGGGCGCGGTCGGCGGCGATGCGGTCGGTCTCCGAGGTCGGTGACAGGCCGGCACGGCTGCGCGCCGTGGCGGTGTCGAGCAGGGTGCCGCTGATCCGGGCGGACTCGCGGGCGTCTTCCAGCTGCACGGCCAGGACACGGGCCTCGAAATAGGACTGGGCGACATTGGCGGCGAGCGCGGCGCGGGCCCCTTCAAAGGCAAAGCGGGCGGCGGCCAGATCATTGTCGACCACCTTGCGGGCGGCGCGCCGTCGGCCGATCAGGTCGAGCTCCCAGCTGACGTCGAAATTGACGCTGTAGCTCTCGCTGTCACCGCCCTGAGTGAAACCACCGGCACCGCTGCGCTTGATGATGTCCGTCGAACTGCGGTTCGCGGCGGCGGTGAGGGGCGTCGAAGGAATATAGAGCTGGCGGATCTGTCCGCCGCGCACCGACCAGGCCTCGTCCAGACGGGCGGCGGCCAGGCGTGCATCGGGGCTGCGGGCCAGGGCCGTGTCGATCAGAGCGGTCAGGGCAGGGTCGTCAAAGGCCGTCCACCACTGGTCGAGGGCCTGTTCGGGCAAGGCCGTGCCGGCTGCGGCCTGATAGGCGGCGGGCAGTCGGGTGTCGGCTGTGTGGCGCGGGGCGGTCGCGCAGCCGGCCAGGGACAGCCCCGCCAGGGTCAGGGCCGACAGGGTCGTGACAGTCCCCGCTCTCAGACCGTTCTTGCTTGGTTTCATCGGCCAGTATCCGGGCGCGCTAGAGGGCAGAGGAGGGGGTGTCATCAGGCTCATTCGGTTCGGGACACGGGGCCGGCGGTCCCGATGCCTGGAGATAGATATCAACGACCTGGTCCAGAAATGTCTCTATGATGCGACGTTCGGCGGGGTCTAGACCGGAAACTGCGCCACTCAGGGCATCGAGCATCGGGGCCAGCAGCGCAAAGGCCCTTGCCTCTGAAGCTTCCACCGGAGCGACGAAGATTTTGCGACGGTCGACGGCCTTGCGCTCGCGCGTGACATGGCCGGCCCGCTCCAGACGATCCACGATCTGGGTGGCGGCGGCGGTCGTCACCTTCAGCTGACTGGCCAGCTGGCTGGGCGTAAGGGTGCGGGCGTCGATGAGCAGCTCCATCGCCGTCATGTCCGTGACATTGACCCCGAGGGTCTCGCCGATCTTCTTGCCGATCTCGAGGTTCAGGAACGAGATCGCCTTCAGGCGCTGCATGATCGGATCATGCAGCCTGTCGGCATAGGCGGCGCGCGGCGCACACTCGGACGGGTCGGAATCACCGATCATGCTCCGGCATTATCACTAAGTAACTTAGCAATCAATGCGCTTAAACATGTGCGGACTGCCTCCCTGCGACAGAACTCCGCGTGACGAGCATGGCTCTCCCCGCCCCGGGCTGCGCAGAGGTTGACGCCGGGTCAAAACATACCGCATCATCGAAACAGGTGTTCGGATTGAGGCGTCGGACCCGCTGCCGCACGGTATTGCGGCGCAACAGGCGTGATTTTCCGGGTACCGGCTCAGGGGAGGTCCCAGTTTGACGGCCATGGCAGGCACATCATCACGTTTCGAAAACGACTCACATGCGCCTGCGCGTGTGGGGCGCTGTTCGGGGTGCGGTGGGCTGCAATGTCAGCGGCCGGACGGCTGAAGCCGATCCCGATCCCGCAATAAGCATTCAAAAAAAGCAAACGAGGGAGGGAAGTAAAATGACAAGAACCGTGTTCCTGCGCGGCGGCTCAGCCATGGCCATGGCCATAGCCCTGTCGGCCGGCGTGGCCCAGGCCCAGACCCAGACCAAGCCCGACACGTCGACCGAGGTCGAGGAAGTCGTCGTCACCGGTTCGTTCATTCGGGGCACCCCCGAAGACGCGGCCCTGCCTGTGGACGTGATCGGGGCTGAAGAACTGCAAAAGCGCGGCTCTCCCTCCACGGTCGAACTTCTCAAGGCCCTCTCCGTGTCAAGCGGTGTTCTGGGCGACACCAACCAGTTCGACGCCCGGGCCCAGGGCTCGGAAGGGTCCGGTTCGGTCAACCTTCGGGGACTGGGGTCACAGCGGACCCTGGTGCTGCTGAACGGCCGTCGCCTGGCCATCAATCCGTTCGGTGCGGCCGGGGCCGGCATCGTCGACACCAACATCATTCCGGCCGCCGCCATCGGCCGCCTGGAAGTCCTGAAGGATGGCGCGGCGGCGACCTATGGCTCTGATGCCATCGCCGGTGTCGTCAACTTCATCACCAAGAAGAATTTTGACGGCCTGGAAGTCGGCGGGGACTATCGGGTCATCAACGGCTCGGACGGCGACTACGGACTGAATGCCACCTTCGGCAAGCTGTGGGACAACGGGAACGTCCTGGTCAGCGCCGGCTGGCAGCACCGCTCGAAGCTGAGCGTCGCCGAGCGCGACTGGGCCAACCAGCCCTATCTGTCCAACCCAGAAGCCGGCTGGTCGGCAGCAGGCAATCCCTCGACCTTCATCCCGCTGGCCAGCAGCACCAATGCCATGCGCGATCCGTCGTGCTCGGGCCTGGGCGGCTTTGCCGGCTTCAGCGGCCTGACGCCGGTCTGCTACTGGCACTATACGCCGTTCGACAATCTGGTGGAGAAGTCGGACGCCGTGCAGATCTACGGCGAGGTCAATGCCGACCTGTCCGACAAGACCAAGTTCCATGTCGAGGTGCTCTATGCGCACACCGACGTGCCGGACTGGAATACCTCGCCGTCCTATGCGGCCCTGGCGACCCCGACGGCGGAAGCCTCGGCCATCCCGGGCCGTTATGTCGTGCCGGCCACCAATCCGGGCCTGATCGCCTTCATGGCGGCCAACCCGACCGTCAACCTCTACAGCCTGGCGACCGGGGCCCAGACGACGGTTCCAAGCTCGGTGTTCGCCTTCGGCGCGCTCGACGTCGCCAACCGTCCGTTCGGCATCGGCGGCAATCCGCTGTTCGGCTACGGGGCTTCGATCGGTTCGCGCGCCTTCGATGCCTTCCGGGTCTCGGGTGACCTGCAGGGTGAATGGGACAACGGCATCGGCTGGGAAGTCGCCCTGACCTATTCGCAGGAAGTGGGCATCCGCACCGGCTATGACACCCTGGTCAACCGGTTCGCCCTGGCCCTGCAGGGTCTGGGTGGTCCCAACTGCGACAGCAACCCGTCCCTCCCGGGCATCCAGGGCACGGCCGGCGTCGGCGGTTGTATGTATTACAACCCCTTCGCCAGCGCGATCCCGGGCAATGCCATCACCGGAGTCGCCAACCCGGGCTACAATTCGGCCCTGGCGGTCAACAAGGACCTGGCCAGCTGGTTCTTCAAGAAGCTGTCGACCAAGCAGTCCTCGCGACTGTTCGTCGGTGAAGCGGTCCTGAACGGCAAAACGGCCATCGCCCTGCCGGGCGGTGACGTGGCCTGGGCCGCCGGTGTCCAGTACCGTCGGACCTACTTCAAGGCCGACTACAACGACATCAGCAACGCGGCGATCAATCCCTGCGTCAACACGCCGGACTTCGGCGTCACGACCTGCACGGGCTCGACCCGCAACGGCCCGTTCATGTTCCTGGGTGTGGGCAATGAAGCCGACAACCAGTCGGACGTGATGGCCGCCTTCGGCGAACTGTCGCTGCCGATCACGGATGACTTCCAGGCACAACTGGCTGCCCGCTTCGAGGACTATGGCGGCGCCGTCGGATCGACGTTCAACCCCAAGCTCTCGGTCCGCTGGCAGACCCTGCCCTGGCTGGCCCTGCGGGCCTCGGCCGGTTCGACCTTCCGCGGTCCGCCGGATCCGCAGACGACCACCACCTCGGTGACGTCGCTGCAGGGCATTCTCGGCGTCTTCCGGGCCGTGGACATCTTCGGCAACCCGAACCTGCAGCCCGAAAAGGCCAATACCTATAACTTCGGGACGCTGTTCAAGGCCGGCAACTTCAAGGCCAGCATCGACTACTTCCAGTTCGACTTCAAAAACCCGATCGTCGCCGAGCCGGTCGCAGGGATCGTCAACACGCTCTATCCCAACGGGGCCGCCGGAGCCAATAACTGCGCCAATACGGCCTATGCGGCCCTGGTCGCACGCTTCACCTACAGCACCTCCTGCGCGGTTCCGAGCAGCATCGCCCGCCTGAAGACCAACTATATCAACGGCGCGGCGGTGAAGAACTCCGGCTTCGACTTCTCGGCCGACTACCGGTTCGACGAGTTCATGGGCGGAGAGCTGTCGATCGGCGGCAATGCGACCTACATCTCCGAGTACAAGGTCGGGGCCACGATGGTTGAAGGCGTGGTCGTCGAGAAGGCCTTCGATGCGGTCGGCCTGCTCAACTACCAGACCACGGTCGTGCCGATCCCGCAGTGGAAGGGTGACGTGTTCGCCGAGTGGAACACCGGTCCGCACAATGTGCGCCTGACGGTCCACTATATCGACAGCTATACCGACCAGCGCACGGCGCCCTTCGCGGCCAACGCCTACAAGGACACCACCGGCGCGGGGGTTCAGGTTAGCAAGGGCAAGACCATCGACGCCCAGGTCCTAACCGATCTGGCCTATCGCGTCTTCCTGCCCTGGGACACGACGGTCACGGCGGCGATCACCAACGTGTTCGACCAGGATCCGTCCTATGCTCGCCTGGATCTCGGCTACGACCCCTTCACGGGTGATCCGCTGGGCCGCACCTACAAGGTTGGGATCCGCAAGAAGTTCTAGGGTCTCCATCTCCGGAACAAACGGGAAGCGCGCCCTGTGAGGGGCGCGCTTCTTTTTTGGGTGAAGCCCTGGCGTTGGACTGTCGGCAGCCCAAAGAGCTCTAGCCGAGATAGTCCAGCAGGGTCATGGAGCCTGGGGAGGCGAGGCCGCCGCCGGCGCTGAACAGCGAGGCCAGCTTCTCGCGGGTATCCTGCAGGGCGACCATCCTGTCATAGAGCTCCGGCGTCCAGCCCGAGGCCTCGCGCTCCTCGGTGCTCATGGTGGCATAGCGGGTGATCATCGCCTTGCCGAAGGTCGAGGCGTCGGTCGACGAGGCGCTGTCCTTGTAGCTGCTCATGACCGACTGATGATCGCGGGTGCGGATCTCGCCGGCCGCCTCGGCGACCTCGTGATCCGAGAACAGCCCGTCCCGATTGAGGGAAATCGCTGCGAGGGACCGGGTGTCAAAGCGGGCAAAGTCGATATCGCCGGTGTCTGGTCCCCTGGCCGCACCCTCGCCGGTCGCCAGGGCATACTGCCGGTCGAGCACGGCCCTGACGTCGGTCGCGACCTTGCCGAAGTCGCGGGTCCGGGCATTGGCGACGACCGACCCGACGTCCTTGAGATAGGCCGCGACCGGATCGCCGTCGATACCGGCCGGTGCGACTCCGGGCCGGGCGATGGCCTGCCTGCGCCCCTCCACGAGGGCCGCGCGATCCCTGGCCCACTGGCCGGTCGCCTTTTCCTCGGCACCGGCGGCGTCCAGCCTGTCGAGCGCGGCCTGGTAGAGGCCGGCATAGTCGCCGGTGGCCCGGGCCGAGGCGGCGGGACCGGAGAGCGCGTCAGCCTGGCGGGACTTCAGCTCAAGGGCGGCAACCACCTGCTCCTCGATGGCGAACTTGCCGCCCCGGCCACTGGCGACGGCGAAGAGTTCGCGGCGATCGAAGCCGGCCAGATCGATCGTGGGTTTGCCGTCCGCCAGGGCGTTGCTGGTCCGCGCGGCCTTCAGCAGGCTGTCCAGGGCGACCCTGGCCTGGGCGACGACGCTGTCGGTGGACCGGGAATCCGTCTGGGCCTTGAGGGCCGCCTGGGCTTCGGCCGACAGGGTGACATTGACCGCGGCTGTCGCTGTGCCCGCTGTGCCGGGCTGCGCCGAGGGGCCGCCGGACGGTGTGGCCGCGCTCTTGCCGGCCGCCACACCCGCATTGGCATAGCCGGAGATATAGGGCGAAGATCCGATGATGGTCATGGGCAGGCCTGCGGCGAGTCGCTTGCCACAAACCTATCAGGCTGGCCACACTTTGAAATCTTGGGAAATCAGGCCCCGGCGGGGTCAGGTGGTGAAGACGCCCATCAGCAGGGGCCGCCCGAACAGGTAGGCGGCTTCCTCCCGTTCCAGGCCCGGCACCCAGGTGCCTAGGGCGGCGGCGGCGTTGAGCATCGAATTGATCATGTGCGCAGCGATGATGGCATCGACCGGGCGGATCGAGCCGTCGGCGATTCCGTCCGAGATCAGGGCGGCGAACCGGCGCGATCCGAGATCATAGCCTTCTGTCATCTCGTGGCGGATGTCGGCGGGCAGGGCCCCCAGGGACGAGGCGCGAAGCAGCGGGCCGTGATCGGAAAGCTGATAGGCGACCAGCGCAGCGACGGCGGCCGAAAGCTGCGACCAGGAATCGCCGGCCAGGGCCCGGGCGTCGACCTGGGCCTTGCGCGTGACCGCGAACGTGCGCTGGAAGCATTCGACGACCAGGGCGTCCTTGTCGTCATGGTGATGATAGAATGAGCCCTTGGTGACATTCAGGGCCGCCGAGATGTCCTCGACCGAGGCCCCGCGATAGCCCCGTTGATTGATCAGCCGGGTGGCGGCGACCAGGAAGGTCTCGCGGGAATCGAGGACTTCGCCCGGCGTCGGATCGGGCAGGGCAGGGGGTGCCCAGGCTCGTCCCGGTACCGCCAGACCGCCGACCAGGATGTCATAGATCTTGTCGCGGACCCGGTCATAGTCGTCGAGGTCGTAACGTCTCAGCCAGGTCCCCGACCAGAAGACCTGTTCGAGCAGCAGGTGGGTGCGGGCATTGCGCTCCCGCTTCTCCAGATGCTCGAAGGCCGGGCCCTCGAAGAAGCCGCGAACCCGGCGGAACAGGTCATTGAACGCCGCCGTCACCGAGCCCCGCATCGGCTCCTTCAGGGCCTTGATCTCGGTGAAGCTGACCAGCGGCGGCATCTCGCCCAGTCGAACCTGGCGGTTCAGATCGAGATAGAGCGTGATGAACTTGCGCAGACGGGCGGGCGGATCGGGCTGGTCCGCTGCCTGGGCGATCATCGCCTCCAGCCGCTCCAGGCCGCGCATGAAGCAGGCGGCGGCCAGATCATCCTT
The DNA here is from genome assembly GCF_003060965.1 of Caulobacter sp. HMWF025. Taxonomy (GTDB): domain Bacteria; phylum Pseudomonadota; class Alphaproteobacteria; order Caulobacterales; family Caulobacteraceae; genus Caulobacter. Next base: position 13,962 of record NZ_QAII01000152.1, read on the forward strand.
CTTGCGATAGTAGTAGGTGACGCTGGTCGTGATCAGGCCGACCTTGGCTGCGACATCGGCCAGGGTCATGCCGCGAACACCCTGGCGGTTCAGGATGGCCGTGGCCGCCGCCAGGATCGCTTCCTTCTTGCGGGCGTAGCGCGCGGTCGCCGCGCTCCCGATCCGACCGTCATCCATGGCGTGGTTTCCCGAAGCACCTGGTCCGGATCACGGGAGCCGGCCCAGGCGAGGTCTTTCTAGGCATCCCCGCCGCACAGGCAATGGCCGTGGCGGCAGTTCCGGGCGCAGGCACCCATATCGCCGCATCTAAACGCGCAGAGTTTTCAGTTGTGTTTCAGGACGCGCACGATACGGGCATTGAAGGTGCGGAGAGGCTGGCCGAGAGGGTGCTGACCAGAGTTGCTGGTGACAGCGGCTTGGCGATGACCCCGTTCATGCCGCTGGCGATGTAGAGGGCCTGCTGATGGGCCAGGGCGTTGGCGGTCATGGCGAGGATCGGCGTTCGGGATGAAGGCCCCGCCAGGGCCCTGATCCGCCGGGTGGCCTCAAGACCATCCATGCCGGGCATCTGGATATCCATCAGGATCAGGTCGAAGCCCCGGCTCGCGGCAGAGACCCCCTGCAGGCCGTCCTCGGCGGTCTCCACCACGGCCCCGAGCGCCTGAAGCATCCGCGAGGCCACCAGCCGGTTGGTGGCGTTGTCCTCGACAAGCAGAATCCGCAAGCCGGCGAAGATGGCGCTGTCGCGATCCGGCTGCGCCATAACGGCCTTTGCACGGGCGGCTTCGATCTCGATCCAGAAGGTCGACCCCTTGCCGGGTGAACTGTCGAACCCGATCTTGCCGCCCATTAATTCGACCAGGCGGCGGCTGATCGCGAGGCCGAGCCCGGCCCCGCCGAAGCGACGCGTGGTCGAGCCGTCGGCCTGGCTGAAGCGTTCGAACAGACCCCGGCCTGCAACCTCGCTGATCCCGATGCCCGTGTCCTCGATCTCGAACCGGAGACGGTATCCATGCGGTTGAGGGCAGGCCATGAGGCGTGCCGTGACCCCGCCCTCGGCCGTGAACTTGGCGGCATTGCCGAGCAGGTTGAACAGGATCTGACGCAGCCGCAGGGGATCGACGGAAACCCAGCCGAGAGTCTCCGGAACCTCGACGTTCAGATAGAGACCGCGCTCGCGCATCTGTGGTCGCAGCATGTCCGCAACCCCCCGCAGCAGGGCCACCGGATCGGCCGGCTCGCGGGCCAGCTCCAGCTTGCCGGCTTCGACCTTCGAGAAATCGATGATGTCGTTCAGCAGTTCCGCCAGCATGGCCCCGCAGCCCAGGGCCTCGCCCAGCAGCAACCGGCCATCCTCGGACAGGGACTCCTGCTTGAGCAGGTGCATGACCCCGAGCACGCCATTCATCGGGGTGCGGATTTCATGGCTCATATTGGCCAGGAACTGGCTCTTGGCGTCAGCCGCAGCGAGGGCCGCATCGCGGGCGGCGACCAGTTCGGTAATGTCCTGGGTGATGCCGATGACATCCCAGGTGTCCGGGCCCTGACCCGGGATGCCCCGCCAGGCGGCTCTCATGGTGGCCCAGTTCCGGGTTTCCAGGTCAAGAAAGCGATAGTCCAGGGTTCGGTATTCACCCGTTTTGAGGGTCTCGGAAAAGGCCTCCCGAACCCGGGTGCGGTCGTCTGGATGGGTGGACCGCGTCATGTCCGCGATGGACATGATCCGGGCCCCGCCTTCGGGCTGGCTCAGGGTGGGGATGTCCTGCTCGAAAACGTAGTGGCCCTTGCGCGCGCTGAAGCGCCAGACATAGACCCCGGCGGTCGACCGCAGCATTTCGTTGGCGCGTTCGGCCTGCTGGCGGGCAATGGTGCGGGCGCGGTCTTCCGTGAAATCCTGGAACACCACCAGCAGGACGTCGGGGGACAGTTGTTTCGACTGGGACCGGACCCACAGCCAGCCGCCGCCCTTGCGGGCCAGCCGGTGCTCCGAGCGGGCGCTGCCTTCCTCGCGCAGGGATCGTCCGATCGCCTGGAATACGCTGGTGTCATGCAGGTGGAAAAAGTCCCGCATCGGCCGTCCGAGGGTTTCTTCGGCGGTCCAGCCCGCCAGATCGGTCCAGGCGGGATTCAGGCGGGCGATGATACCCTTTTCCAGAACGACGAACATGTCGAGGCTGTTCTGGAAGAACCAGTCCGCAGCGGCCACGTCCATGCTTGGGGGGCTCTTGTCATCCAAGTGCTTGCCCATCGGCGCTCCCTCGTTTTCAATCAGTATGCGCTGGACCCGTAAAGGCGACGTTGCGTCAAGACGTCTCGCCTCTCCTGTCCGCTAGGGCGCCAATGACAAGCCGGTGGTCGCCACCGGAAACAGGGGAGCATTCGATCTTGACCAAGCCAGAGGCCGTTGGCCTGTCGTCCGAGCGCCTGCAGCGCATCGAGACCTTCATTCAGAGCCGCTATATCGACACCGGAAAGTTGCCCTGCGCCCTGACCCAGGTCTGGCGGCGCGGCCAGCTGGCCTATTCGGCGGTTCAGGGGTTCGCCGACCGTGAACGCGGCACGGCCCTCAAGGCCGACAGCCTGTTTCGCATCTATTCAATGACCAAGCCGGTCACCAGCGTCGCCTTCATGATGCTGGTCGAGGAGGGGCTGGTGTCCCTGGATGATCCTGTGCACCGCTTCATTCCCGGCTGGCGCGATTTGGGGGTCTTCAACGGCGGCGTGCTGGGCAGCTTCCTGACCAAGCGCGTCAACGAGCCCATGCGGATGATCGACCTGCTGCGGCACACGGCCGGCCTGACCTACGGCTTCCAGCAGCAGACCAATGTCGATGCCGCCTATCGCAAGCTGAAGCTGGACGGCATCGACAGCGAAGGCGGCCTGCAGGAGTTCGTCGACCGGCTCGGGACGGTCCCGCTGGAGTTTTCGCCCGGCCAGTCGTGGAACTACTCGGTGGCGACCGACGTGCTGGGCTATCTGGTCGAGAAGATCTCCGGCCAGCCGTTCGATGCCTTCCTCAAGGCGCGGATCTTCGACCCGCTGAAGATGGTCGATACGGGCTTCTTCGTGCCCGAGAGCCAGAAGGCACGCTTTACGGCCTGCTACGCCCTGACGCCGACGGGCAAGGTGATGCTGCAGGACGATCCGGAGACGAGCCGCTTCCTCTCCGATCCGGCCGTCAAGTCCGGCGGCGGCGGTCTGGTCTCGACGGCTGACGACTATATGCGCTTCTGCCGGATGCTGCTGAACGGCGGCGAACTGGACGGCGCGCGGCTGCTCAGCCCCAAGACCATCAGGCTGATGACGATGAACCATCTGCCGGGCGGCAAGGAGCTGACCGAACTCTCCAAGTCCCTGTTCAGTGAGGCGGTGTTCGAGGGTCTCGGCTTTGGTCTCGGCTTCGCCATGACCGTCGACCAGGCCCGCACCAAGAACATCGGCTCGCATGGCGAGTTTTTCTGGGGCGGCATGGCCTCGACCGCCTTCTGGATCGATCCCGTCGAGGACCTGGCGGTGGTGTTCATGACCCAGCTGATGCCGTCCAGCGCCTATCCGATCCGGCGCGAACTGCGGACCCTGGTCTATTCAGCCTTTACCGACAGCGCGGCCTGACGCGCTGTCAGGTTCGCCACAAAGAAGCGGCGCGGAAGCCTGGCTTCCGCGCCGTAGTGGGCTCTATTCAAGTTCGACGCATTGGCCACAACGCGCCGCGTCCGCATAAAATCCACGACTTCGAAATTCAGGGACGCTTGCAAGTCGCGTCCCTAGCCCTAGCTTCCACACGTACGCCCTCCCCCAGCACGGATCGTTCTGTTTGCTCGGAGGGGATCAGGCCGCGTTCACCGCGCCGTCCGCCCCCGCGGACAATCTCGGCTGAAATCACTGTTTCGAAGTTGGAGTATGTTTCGGAGCGCGTCAACTTCGGTTGCACACAAATCGGGCACCGTAGCGGAGGGTCTGGACATCCGCGTCCGAGCGTGCAGGTTTTGTCTTCAAACAACCGTTCAAACATAAGAGCAGGGTGGGAGCCGTCATGGCCGCAATCAACGCCGTCACCGATTTTTCCGTCGAGGGCGATATCGGGATCGTCACGCTGAATTCACCGCCGGTGAACGCGCTCTCGGCCGCCGTGCGCGAGGGCCTGGCCGGTGGTTTTGATGCCGCCATCGCCGATCCGGCCGTCAAGGCGATCGTGCTGATCTGCGACGGCAAGACCTTCATCGCCGGGGCCGACATCACCGAGTTCGGCAAGGCCATGACCGGCCCGTCCCTTCAGGACGTGCAGGCCACGATCGAGAACTCTCCCAAGCCGGTGATCGCCGCGATCCATGGCACGGTTCTGGGCGGTGGCCTGGAGGTGGCGCTCGTGGCGCACTACCGCGTGGCGGTGCCATCCGCCAAGGGCGGCCTGCCCGAGGTCAATATCGGTCTGCTGCCCGGAGCCGGCGGCACCCAGCGCCTGCCGCGCATCGTCGGCGTCGAGAAGGCCCTGGAGATGGTCACCAGCGGCCAGCACGTGCCGGCCAAGTCGGCCCTGGCCATGGGTCTGTTCGACGAGCTGGTCGAGGAGGGCAACCTCCGCGCCGGTGCCATCGCCTTCGCCCACAAGGTCCTGGCCGAAAAGCGCCCGCTGACCAAGGTTCGCGAGCAGAACGAGAAGGTCGAGGCCGCCCGCGGCAAGCCCGAGATCTTCGCGGCGTTCCGCGCCGCCAATGCCAAGAAGTTCCGTGGCTTCAAGGCCCCGGAAAGCAATATCCAGTGCATTGAAGCGGCCGTGAACCTGCCCTTCGATGAGGGCCTCAAGGCCGAACGCAAGCTGTTCATGGAGCTGATGACCGGCAGTCAGTCGGCCGCCCAGCGCTATGTGTTCTTCGCCGAACGCCAGGCCGCCAAGATTCCGGATGTTCCGGACGACACCGCCACGATCCCCGTCAAGAAGGTTGGCGTCATCGGCGCCGGCACCATGGGCGGCGGCATTTCGATGAACTTCCTCAATGCCGGCATTCCGGTGACGATCATCGAGATGAAGCAGGAGAACCTGGATCGCGGTGTGGCCACGATCCGCAAGAACTACGAGAACACCGCCAAGAAGGGCCGCCTGACCCAGGACGACGTCGAAAAGCGCATGGGGCTGCTGACCCCGTCGATGCATCTCGAGGACCTGGCCGATTGCGACCTGATCATCGAGGCCGTGTTCGAGCTGATGGAGATCAAGAAGGAGGTGTTCGGCAAGCTGGACGCCATCTGCAAGCCCGGTGCGATCCTGGCGACCAATACCTCGTACCTCAATGTCGACGAGATCGCCGCCTGCACCCAGCGTCCGGAAAGCGTCATCGGCCTGCACTTCTTCTCGCCGGCCAATGTCATGCGCCTGCTGGAAATCGTGCGCGGCGAAAAGACCGACAAGTCGGTGATCGCTACGTCCATGAAGCTGTCGAAGGTGATCGGCAAGATCGGCGTGCTGGTCGGCGTCTGCCATGGCTTCGTCGGCAACCGCATGCTGGCCCAGCGCCAGCGCGAGGCCCAGAAGCTGATCCTGGAAGGAGCCATGCCCTGGGACGTTGACCGAGTGCTCTACGACTTCGGCCTGCCGATGGGACCGTTCGCCATGAGCGACCTTGCGGGTCTCGACATCGGCTGGGACCCGGCCAAGACCAGCTCGTCCACGGTGCGCGAGGTGCTGTGCGAGATGGACCGTCGCGGCCAGAAGAACGGCAAGGGCTTCTACGACTATGACGAAAACCGCGTCGCAAAGCCGTCGGCCATCGTCGAGGAAGTGATCCGCGACTTCGCCGAGAAGCGCCAGATCCAGCGCCGGTCGATCACCGACCAGGAGATCCTGGAACGCTGCCTCTATCCGATGGTCAATGAGGGCGCGAAGATCCTCGAAGAGGGCAAGGCCATCCGGGCGTCCGACATCGATATCGTCTGGATCAACGGCTACGGCTGGCCGGTCTATAGCGGCGGCCCGATGTTCTGGGGCGAGCTGGTCGGCCTCGACAAGGTCCTGGCCAAGATGAAGGAATTCCACGCGGCCCACGGCGACGACTTCAAGCCGTCGGCCCTGCTGGAACGCCTGGTCGCCGAGGGCAAGGGCTTCAAGGACGCCTGAAGATGAACCCTTCCCCCTTGATGGGGGAAGGGCAGGGTTGGGGGTGATGCGGCGGCCGGGCTGTCTCTGTCGCGGCTCATCCTGACCCGCTGTCACCCCCATCCCCGACCCTTCCCCCATCAAAGGGGGAAGGGAGAAGAAGAGCGTCTTCCATGACCACCCTCGCCGACATGATGACCGCCGACTATGGCGTAATGGGCGACATCCTGCGTTTGCGGACGCAGGAGAATCCCGACCATCCCGCGATTGTCATGGAAACCGGCGAGTCGGTGACCTACGGCCAGTTCGACGCCCTGGTCGACCGGGTCGCAGCGTCACTGCAGCGGGACGGGATCCAGTCCGGCGAGGCCGTCGCGGTCTGCGCCCTGTCTTCCATCCCCTATACGGCGCTGTTCCTGGGCGGCCTGCGGGCCGGGGTGGCGGTGGCGCCGATCGCGCCGTCGTCTACCCCCCAGGCCATTGCCGGCATGGTCGCCGACTGCGGAGCGAAGCTGTTCTTTCTCGATGCCGGTGTGGCCGAGGCCCAGGCCCCGGTCCCCGTGCCGGTCAGGACCCTCGCGCTGGACGGCTCGGCCGCCGGCGAGGCGTTTGAGGCCTGGCTGGCGCCTGAGGGTGCCAAGCCGAAGCCCGTGGAGATCACGCCCGGTCACCCCTTCAACATCATCTATTCCAGCGGCACCACGGGCACGCCCAAGGGCATCGTCCAGTCGCACGGCATGCGCTGGAAGCATGTGTTCCGCGGCGACGCCGTCGGCTATGCGCCGGGCGCTGTCACCGTGCTGTCGACGCCGCTCTATTCCAACACCACCCTGGTCTGTTTCTTCCCCACCCTGGCCGGTGGCGGCACGGTCGTGCTGATGAAGAAGTTCGACGCCGGCAAGTATCTCGAACTGGCCCAGGCGCACCGTATGACCCACACCATGCTGGTGCCCGTCCAGTACCGCCGCCTGATGGAGCGGCCGGATTTCGACAGCTACGACCTCTCCAGCACCCACCTGAAATTCTGCACCAGCGCCCCCTTCTCGGCCGAGCTGAAGGCCGACGTGCTGAAGCGCTGGCCCGGCGGGCTGGTCGAGTATTTCGGCATGACCGAGGGCGGGGGCACCTGCATCCTCATGTGCCATGAGCACCCCGACAAGTTGCACACGGTCGGGCGGCCGGCGCCGGGCCATGACATCCGTCTGATCGACGAGGACGGCGTCCAGGTCGGCCCCGGTGTGGTCGGGGAGATTGTCGGCCGCTCGCAGGGCATGATGAACGGCTATCACGGCCAGCCGGGCAAGACCGCCGAGGCGACCTGGGTCTCGCCCGAGGGCTGGAACTTCATCCGCACCGGCGATGTCGGCCGCTTCGATGAGGAGGGCTTCCTGACCCTGATGGATCGCAAGAAGGACATGATCATCAGCGGTGGCTTCAACATCTATCCCAGTGATCTTGAAGCCGAGATCGTGCAGCACCCGGCGGTGGCCGAAGCCGCCGTCGTCGGGGTGCCGTCTGATGCCTGGGGCGAGACGCCGGTGGCCTTTGTGGCCCTGAAGACGGGCGAGACGGCCGAGGCCGAGGCCATCCGCGCCTTCGTCAACGGCAAGGTCGGCAAGACCCAGAGGCTGGCTGAACTGCATCTGGTCGACGCCCTGCCGCGCAGTCATATCGGCAAGGTTCTGAAACGCGAACTGCGCGACTTCTGGCAGGTATCGCTGAAAGCCTAGGCGTTTTCCCGCGACGGCCGGTCGCAGTCCGGCTGGCAGAATCGCGCGTTACGGTTGCTTAACTATACGGTGAAGCCAATGGGTCTCACCGGCCCTTCGTGGAAGCGACCGTCCCATGCGTCCTTCGTCTGTCCAAGTCCCTATTGCCGTGCCGGAAGCCGCCGGGCGTCCCCCGCTGGTGGGCGCGTCCGGTGCCGTCGATTTCGACGCGGTGGCCATCGCGCTGCGGGCCGCCGGGCATGGTCCGGGCCAGGAGGCCGGTCTGATGGCCCGCTTCTGCCGGCCTGTTGCGGTTCGGGTGATGTCCGACCACGCCGAGGCCGTCGCCGCCAGCCTGCTGGCGCTGGGGGTGCGTCCGGGAGGCTACTGCGTCGTTCCGGCCCTGGCCTCGGGCCCGACCCTCGACGGCATTGTCCGGGCCGGACTGAAGCCCTGGCAGGTCGATGTCGATCCTTTCAGCTGGATGTTCGATCCGGCCCATCTGCGCGAGCGTCTGCCCGAGGCTCCAGGGCCGCTTGAGGCGATCCTCCCGATCGGGGCCCACGGCCGGGCCCCGGACCTGAGGGCCTGGGCGGCCTTTCGCGACGAGGTCGGCCTGCCGATCCTGGTTGAAGCTGTCGAGGCCTTCGACGTCATCCAGAGCGCCCCGGTGCCGGTCATTGTCGGCCTGCCCAGCGGGCAGGGGGTGTTCATCGCCTGCGAGGATGCCGTTCCCGTCAATGCCATCGAGGGACCCCTGTCTGACTGCGAGGCGGGTCTGGAACTCTGGTCGCGGGCCCGGCCCCGACTGGCGACCGCCGCCCAGCGCCTGCGGGTGCTGCTGCTGGATGCGCCGCTCGGCTTCCAGCCGGGCTGGGGCATGAGCTGGATCTCGGATGTCTGCGCTCTGAGCGTCCCTGAGGGCACGGCCCGGGCGATCCTCGCCCGTCTGGCGGCTGACGGTGTCGTGGCCGGTCTGATCCGGGAGGACCGACCCGGTCTCGCCACAGATTCGACTCCCGTGGCCGACCGCCTGGCCCAGTCGGTTATCGTGCTGCGACTCGACCCGGAGCTGGACATTCCGGCCCTGGATGACCTGGCTGCCGTCCTGCGCAGTGCTGTTCCAAGCGCCTAGACCCTATCGATCGCTTCGAGACGGAATCGGCTCTACGCGATAAAAAATCTATCAAATCAATCAGATACTACAGGGTTGGAGTCGAATCCGGCTTCTGTTCCTGCCGCGCGGCCCTACCC
>NZ_QAII01000152.1:23025-25136 GCF_003060965.1 Caulobacter sp. HMWF025
CCGGCCTCGCCGGACAGCCAGCGGTCGCCCCACGCCATCAGGGCGGCGATCAGGGGGAAGAAGTCCCGGCCTTCCCGGGTCAGCCGGTACTCCCAGCGCTCGGGGCGGGTCTGGTAGAGGCGGCGCTCCAGCATGCCGCGCTCGACCAGCCGGGTCAGACGGTCGGTCAGGATGTTGCTGGCCACCTTGAGTTGGGCCTGCAGGTCCTTGAACCGCGTCTGGCCATAGAAGCTGGCGGCCACCAGGTGGGCGGTCCAGCGGTCCCCCAGCACCTCGATGGAGCGCTCGAGCATGGGGTGCAGGGGAACGCCGCCGACGCCCTCGGTTCCCGGACCATCGCTGGCGCGACGGGAATGGCGGGCGCGGGGCGCGGGCTCTGATCCTGCGCCCGGTCCGGGCGACAGGACGATGTCGCGCACCTTAACCGGGGCCGTGCAGGCCTGGCAGACAAGGACGGGCCGCAAGGGGTGTCCGCAGGGGTCGTGGATAATCTGGTGCGAAGGACAGGCGGGATCCATCCGCCAGCGCATCTCCCAGCCCAGCAGCATCAGGGCCGAATCGTAGAGGTCCTTGCCCATGGCGGTCAGGTGATACTCGTGGCGGGCGGGCCGGGTCTGGTAGGGGCGGCGCTCCAGAACGCCTGCCGCTTCCAGCCGCCCCAGCCGGTCGACCAGTAGCGAGCGGGCCATACCGGTCATGGCGATGAAGCCCTCGAACCGGCTCACCCGCATAAAGGCGGCATACAGCACCAGCAGGGTCCAGCGATCGCCGATCAGGTTCAGCGCGCGGGCGGCTGAACTGTTCGGGACGAGGGCAGGAGCCTTGGGCTGGACCATGGGGCTTGGTGCGGCGCCGCGCGCCGGACTGTCAATCCGGGCGATGGACTCTGCAAGGGTCGCTTGTATAGTCGGACTAACGAAAAGGCCGTGGGGGAGGTCGCAGTGGTCTATGTGTTGGGCGGATGGCAGAGCGATTTCGCCGCCAACTGGAGCCGGCAGGGCCGTGAGCTGGCCGATGCCTTCGGCGAAGCCGTCGGGGAGGGCCTTGCGGCCGTGGACCTCGATCCCGAAGAGGTCGAAACCGGCCATGTCGGGAATTTCGCCGGGGAGCTCTTTGCGGGCCAGGGCCTGCTGGGCGGTCTGTTCGGCCAGGTGCATCCGGCCTTCGACGGTCTTCCCACTGCCCGCCATGAGGCCGCCTGTGCGTCCGGCAGTGTCGCCCTGCTGGCCGCCACGGCCGAGCTCGAGGCCGGACGCTACGGTCTGGCCTGTGTCGTCGGTATCGAACTGATGCGCAATGTCCCCGGCCAGAAGGCCGCCGAGAATCTCGGCAGCGCGGCCTGGGCCGGTCACGAGTTCCAGGACGCCCGCTTCCTGTGGCCGCGGGCCTTCTCCGACCTCGCCGAGGAATATGACCGCCGCTATGGCCTGAAGTACGAACACCTGATGGGCATTGCCGAAGTCAATTTCGCCAACGGCCGGCGCAATCCCAATGCCCAGACCCGTGACTGGCGGTTCGGGCCCGAGGCCTTTACCGAAAACGACGAAACCAATCCCGTGGTCGAGGGGCGCACCCGCAAGCAGGACTGCGGCCAGGTCACCGACGGCACGGCGGTGGTGTTCCTGGCTTCGCCGGCGCGGGCAAAAGCCTATGCCGACAAGCGGGGCATCCCTCTGGACAGCCTGCCGCGCATCAAGGGCTGGGGTCATCGCTCGGCCCCGATCAGCTATGCGCGCAAGATCGAAAACAGCCGCGAGCAGCCTTACGTCTTCCCGCAGGTACGCCGGGCGATCCTTGACGCCCGCGCCCGGGCCGGGATGGCCGATGACGTGTCGGGCATCGACGCCGTCGAGACCCACGACTGTTTCACCGCCACCGAATACATGGCCATCGACCATCTGGGTCTGACCGCGCCGGGCGAAAGCTGGAAGGCGGTCGAGGCCGGCGACATCGCCCTCGGCGGCAAGCTGCCGATCAACCCGTCCGGCGGTCTGATCGGGGCGGGCCATCCGGTCGGGGCCACGGGGGTTCGCATGATGCTCGACGCTTTCAAGCAGACCACCGGCACCGCCGGCGACTATCAGGTCGAGGGGGCCAGAACGGTGCAGACC
>NZ_QAII01000153.1:0-1417 GCF_003060965.1 Caulobacter sp. HMWF025
GCGCCGAGCTGTTCCTGCGGCCGCTGCTGGCGGCCCTGAGCGGCACAGACCCCGCCCTGCCGATGATCGCCGCGCGCCTGGCCCGCCCCCTGCCCGGCAACGGCCCCCGTGCCCACTGGATGCGGGCGTCGCTGAGCCTGGATGCCGAGGGCCGCGCCGTCGCCGAGCCGTTCGGCGATCAGGACTCGTCGCTGATCGGGGTCTTCGCGCGGGCCAATGCCCTGATGACCCGCCCGGCCCATGCCGGTGCCGCCGAGGCGGGCGATCTGGTGCAGGTGCTGCCGCTGGGCCGCGCCTGAGCCGCCAGACCCGCGACGCGCCGCCGTCGCCGTGCTAATCGCAGGTCTGTCCGGGGGTTTGACCGGGCGCCAGGGCGAGAGAAGTTTCGTATGGGTCGCGTCGGAAAGATCGCCACGCACGTCTTGCTGGCCTTCCTTGCCCTGCTCGCGGCCCAGACCCTGGCCACCGGCCAGAGCCCGTTCGGGGTCATGCCCCTGGCCCATGCGGCCCTGTTTGCCGGCTGCGCCCTGCTGGTCGAGCTGCTGTTCGGAGTCGAACGTGCGCCGTGGCGGTTCGTGGCGGCCAGCGACATGCTGCGACTGGTCCGCTCGGCCCTGCTGACGGTCCTGACCTTCGCCCTCGTCGCCCGGCTGGTCGCGCCGGACCTGGCCGGCGGCCTGCGCACCCTGGGCGGGGCCCTGGTGATCCTGGTCGCCCTGCTGTCGGGCCTGCGGATCGGCCGTCGCGCCCTGCATGAGCGGGTGCTGTTCAGTTCGGTCCTGACCCTGCGCCCGGCCCCTGCCCATCCGGCCCGGCCGCGCCTGCTGATCGTCGGCAGCGCCGCCGAGGCCGAGGAGTTCCTGCGCGCGCCCGCCGGCCTGGGCGAGCGTTACAGCCCGGTCGGCATCCTCACCCCCGAGGCCCGCGATACCGGCGACGAGTTGCGCGGGGTCTGCGTGCTGGGCTCGATTGACGAGTTCGACACCGTCCTGGCCCAGCTGCGCGACGGCGGCCTGTCGCCGGCGGCCGTGCTGTTCCTGGGCGAGACTCCGATGCCGGCCTTCGGAGCCGAGCGGCTGGGCCGGCTGAAGTCCGAGGGCGTGCGCCTGCTGCGCCAGCACGGCGTCGTCGAGATGGGCCATGCCGGGGCCGCCCTGCGCGAGATCGGGCTGGAGGAACTGCTCAGCCGTGCGCCTGTCCGGCTCGACCCCGAACCCGTCCGCGCCCTGGTGGCCGGTCGCCGGGTGCTGGTCACCGGGGCCGGCGGCAGCATCGGCTCGGAACTGTGCCGTCAGATCGCCGCCAGCGGCTGCGCCCAGCTGATCCTGATCGACGCCGCCGAGGCCAACCTCTTCCACATCGACCGCGAGATCGGCGAGGCCTGGCCCACCCTGCCCCGCCGCGAAGCCCTGTGCGA
>NZ_QAII01000153.1:1427-9324 GCF_003060965.1 Caulobacter sp. HMWF025
TCGCCGCCGAAAAGCCCGAGATCGTCTTCCACGCCGCCGCGCTCAAACACGTGACCCTGGTCGAGAACCATCCCTGCGAGGGCGTGCGGACCAATATCCTCGGCTCCCGCAATGTGGCCGCGGCCGCCCGGGCCTGCGGCGCGACGCATCTCGCCCTGATCTCGACCGACAAGGCCGTGGCCCCGACCAGCGTCATGGGGGCCACCAAGCGGGTGGCCGAGGCCGTGGTCCGTCAGCAGGGCGGCGCAGGCGGTCCCCGGGTCAGCGTCGTGCGGTTCGGCAATGTGCTGGGTTCGGCCGGGTCGGTCGTGCCGATCTTCCAGCACCAGATCGCCCGCGGCGGGCCGATCACCCTGACCCATGCCGAGGTCGAACGCTATTTCATGACCATCCCCGAGGCCGTGCAGCTGGTGCTGCGGGCCGTAGCCCTGTCGGCCGATGATGTCGCGCCGCCCGACAGCGTCCTGACCCTCGAGATGGGCGAGCCGGTCAAGATCATCGAACTGGCCCGCCGGATGATCGCCCTGCAGGGCCTGGTCCCCGAGCGCGACATCGCCATCCGGATCACCGGCCTGCGGCCCGGCGAGAAGCTGACCGAGACCCTGGTCGACATCAACGAGATCGCCGCCCCCAAGGCCCCCGGCATCCGCCAGGCCACGCCCGCGACGCCCCTGCCCCATGTGGATGACGCCACCCTGGCCGGCCTGGAAGCCGCCGCCCTGGCCGGCGACGAGACCCGCGTCCGCACCCTGCTGTTTGCCCTGGTCGAACGCCTGCGCCAGACCCATCCGGGCCAGCCGGTGAAGGTGGTGGCGGGGGTTTGAACTTGCCCCCTCCGCGCCTGCGGCGCTCCTCCCCCGGAGGGGGAAGATGAACTCATCCGCCCCCTATGGGGGCGGACGACCGCGAAGCGGTCAGGTGGGGGCGAGTGATCACCCTCAGTGAAAATCCCGGCTCCTCTGCAACCGCCCCGACACCCGTGAGCGTACGCGCGGAGCCGGGGCGGCGGGGTCTTCCTTCAGGCGGCCCAGTTCGGCCGTCAGGTCGGTGAAGCGCTCGGCGACCACGTGGATCACCCCGTCGGCGACCTGCAGGCGGCCGTGCACGACCAGGAAACTGGCGGTCATCACCAGGTTGCGGTGGGCCTCGAAACAGTCCTTCCAGACCACCGCATTGGCCACGCCGGTCTCGTCTTCCAGGGTCATGAACACCACGCCCTTGGCCGTGCCCGGCCGCTGGCGGATCAGGACCAGCCCGGCCACCGACACCCGCCGCCCGTCCTTCATCTGCGCCAGCCGCGCCGCCGGGATCACGCCCATGCCGTCCAGCATTGACCGGAAGAAGCCGCAGGGATGGGCCTTCAGCGACAGGCTGGTGGTGCGATAGTCCTCGGCCACCTCCTGGGCCACGCCCATGGCCGGCAGGCTGACGGCGGCCTCGAACAGCGGCAGGCCCGCCAGCAGCGGCGTCTGGACCGGCGCCCGGTTCTCGCCCTTCAGACCCTTGACGGCCCACAGGGCCTCGCGCCGCGTCAGGCCCGCCCCGGCAAAGGCATCGGCCTCGGCCAGCAGTTCCAGGGCCCGCTGCGGCACCCCCGCCTGGGCGAAGTCGGCCGGCGTGCGCGCGCCCTCCTCGCGGGCCTTCTTCAGCGGCGGGATATCGATCCCCGCCCGCAGCCCCTTGATCTGCCGCAGCCCCAGCCGCACGGCCTTCCAGTCCGGGCGGGTGTCGGGGTTGGAGATCCTGCTGCCTGAAACCCTGTCATCCCGGACGAAGCTGATGCCCTCCAGCGTACAGTCCCAGTCACTGGCCAGCACATCGACCGGCAGCACCACCACCCCGTGCTCGCGGGCATCGCGGACCAGCTGCGACGGCTGGTAGAAGCCCATCGGCTGGGAATTGATCAGGGCGGCGCAGAACACGTCCGGCCAGGCCCATTTGATCCAGGCCGAGACATAGACCAGCTTGGCGAAGCTGGCCGCGTGGCTTTCGGGAAAGCCGTAATGGCCGAACCCCTCGATCTGCCTGAAACAGCGCTCGGCAAATTCGCGCTGATAGCCCCGCGACACCATGCCCTCGACGAACTTGTCGCGATATTCGGCCGGCGTGCCGAGGTTCTTGAAGGTAGCCATGGCCTTGCGCAGGCCGTCGGCCTCGTCGGGCGTGAACTTGGCCGCCTCGATGGCCAGACTCATGGCCTGTTCCTGGAACAGCGGCACGCCATAGGTCTTGCCCAGGATCGCCTTCAGCTCGTCGGGCGGACCATGCTCCGGCGACGGCGCGGGCCACTCCACCGGGTCGATCCCCTGACGGCGGCGCAGATAGGGATGGACCATGTCGCCCTGGATCGGCCCCGGCCGCACGATGGCCACCTGGATCACCAGGTCATAGAACTCGCGCGGCTTCAGCCGGGGCAGCATCGACATCTGGGCCCGGCTTTCCACCTGGAACACCCCCACACTGTCGGCCTTGCACAGCATGTCATAGACGCCCGGCACCTCGCGCGGCACGTCGGCGAGGTCGAAGATCGGCTGGCCGTGATCGGCCCGCAACATGCCGAAGGCCCGCTGGATGGCGGCCAGCATGCCCAGCGCCAGGATGTCGACCTTCATCAGCTTCAGGCTGTCGATGTCGTCCTTGTCCCACTCGATGAAGGTGCGGTCCTTCATGGCCGCATTGCCGATCGGCACGGTCTCGTCCAGCCGCCGCTTGGTCAACACAAAGCCGCCGACATGCTGCGACAGGTGGCGCGGCGTGCCCAGCAGCTCGGACGCCAGGCTCACGGCGCGGGCGATCTCGGGGGCCTCGGGGTCGAGGCCCGCCTTACGGATATGCTGCTCGGGCAGGCCGTCACCCCAGCTGCCCCAGACGGTGGCGGCCAGCAGGGACGTGACGTCCTCGGTCAGGCCCAGGGCCTTGCCGACGTCGCGGATGGCGCTGCGCGGCCGGTAGTGGATCACCGTCCCGCAGATGGCGGCATAGTCGCGGCCATAGCGGCCATAGATGTACTGCATCACCTTCTCGCGATGCTCGTGCTCGAAATCGACGTCGATATCGGGCGGCTCGCCGCGGTTTTCCGAGATGAAGCGGGTGAACAGCAGGCGGTGCTCGGTCGGATCGATCGAGGTCACGCCCAGGCAGAAACAGACCGAGGAATTGGCCGCCGAGCCGCGCCCCTGGCACAGGATGCCCATCTTGCGGGCCTCGCGGACGATGTCGTGCACCGTGATGAAGTAGTTGGGATAGTCCATCTTGCCGATCAGCCGCAGCTCTTCGGCCAGCTGGGTCTTGACCGCCTCGGGCACGCCGCCCGGATAGCGCCAGGCCGCCCCGGCCCAGGTCAGGTCGGTCAGGTGCTGCATGGCCGTCTTGCCGGGCGGCACCCGCTCGTCGGGATAGGCCTCGCGCAGCTGGCCGAGGTCGAAGCCGATCCGCTCGACAATCTCCAGGCTGCGGGCCACGGCGCGGGGCCAGCGCTCGAACAGGCGGGCCATCTCGCCGGGGGTCTTCAGGTGCCGCTCGGCATTGGCTTGCAGGCGAAAGCCCGCCTCCTGCACCGTGCAGTGCTCGCGCACGCAGGTCATGACGTCCTGCAGGGGCCGTCGCTCGGGGCCGTGATAGAGCACGTCATTGGTGGCGACCATCGGCGCGCCGGCCGCCAGGGCCAGGGCCTCCAGCCGCGCCAGCCGCTGCAGGTCGCGGGCCGCATAGGCCCGGCTGGCCGCCAGCCAGACCCGGCCGCGCAGGTCGCCGGCCATGCGGTTCAGATCCCGGACAAAGGCCTCGTCCAGCCGGGCCGGCGGCACGATCAGGGCCAGCTGGCCCTCGGCATGGTCGAGGAAGTCGCTCCAGGCCAGCTGGCACTGGCCCTTGCCGGCCCGCCTCTGACCGACGGTCAGCAGCCGCGTCAGCCGCCCGAACGCCTCACGGTCGGACGGGTAGCAGAGCAGGCTGGGCGTGCCGTCGGCGAAGTCCAGCCGGCAGCCGGTCAGGGCCCGCACCTTCAGGGCCTGGGCCGCCGCCCAGCCGCGCACCACCCCGGCCAGGGTGTTGCGATCCACGATCCCGACCGCCGCCAGACCCAGCCCCTCGGCCGTGATCATCAGCTCGCGGGCATGCGAGGCCCCGTGCAGGAACGAGAAGTTGCTGGTGGTCTGCAGTTCGGCATAGGCGTGGGTCATGGGGCGGCCCTTGCCCCCTCCGCGCCGGCGCGCTCCTCCCCCGGAGGGGGAAGATGATCCGGTCTTCCCCCTCCGGGGGAGGAGGGTCGCGAAGCGGCCCGGAGGGGGCACGTGATCCCCTCACCCGAACAGGCCATGGATCCACCATTTCGGCACCTCGTCGCCGCCGAACAGGCCCTGCCGGAAGATCCAGAAACGGCCACCGACCTCATCCTCGACGCGGTAATAGTCGCGGACCCGGCCCGGGCCCGTGGTCGCAAAATCGCCCCGCCACCATTCCTGGCCGATGCGCTCGGGCCCCTCGGCGCGACGGACGCGGTGCGCGCGGCCCCGCCAGGTGAACTGGACCGGCGGATCGTCGGGAACCTTGGCCAGGGCGGTGATCGCCTCGGGCCGGCGGAACAGCCGCACGGGCCGGGGCCGGTCGGGATCCCAGCCGGCCCCGCTGGGGGCGGCCAGGGGTGCCCGGCGGACCAGGGCCCGCTCGGGCACATGGCTCTCGTAAGGATCGGCCCGCCAGACCCGCTCCTCGCCCAGCCGGTTGACCAGCCGGTCGACCAGCGGGGCCAGGGTTTCGTCCAGGCCCGCGCCGGCTTCTGCGTCCAGCCTGGCCTGGGTCGCCGACAGGGGCTCGACGTCACCGGCAAAGACCGTGACCACCTCGATGCCGAAGCCGGGGTCGATGACGTCCAGCCGGGGCGCCAGCAGCCGGGTCAGGCGGGCGGCGTCGCGCCCGGCCCGCGCCAGCCCCGCCCGGACGCTCATCGCCTTGCCGTCCAGCCGGTGGAAGGTCACCTCGAAGCGCCGGGCCCCCTGGCCTTCGGCCTCCAGCCGGCGACAGATCAGGGCGGTGATGTCGCCGGTCGCCCGGGCCAGGTCGTCCGGCGCACTGATCGGCTCGGCGAAGGCCAGGCGCTCGAGCCAGGGACAGGCCGGTCGCCGGAACACCAGGGCCTCGCCGCCCGCGCCCAGGGCCTGATCCAGTCTCAGGGTCAGCAGCAGGCCAAACCGCTTGGCCAGCTGGGCCCGCGGCAGGCCCAGCAGCTGGCCGATGCGATAGAGCCCCAGGCGCGGCAGCTGGGCCGTCGCCGTCGCATCCAGCCGCAGGGCCGCAACCGGCAGGTCGGCCAGCAGGGCCCGCTGGCCATTGGGCGGAGCGATCTGGCCATCGTCGCCGAAGCGGGCCCCGAACCGAGCAAGCGCCCAGGCCGCACCGGGCGTGTCGGCGATCGCCGCCCGGGCCGGGACGCCCCAGCGCGCCAGCCGGGCCAGCAGGTCGGCCAGCATGGCAGCCTCGCCGCCCCACAGGTGGTCGGTGCCGGTAATGTCGAGGAACAGGCCGTCGTCGCCGTCCAGCGCCACGGCCGGCGAGAACCGCACGCACCAGTCGCTCAGGGCCTCCAGCGCCGCCCGGTCGACAGCCGGGTCATGCTCGACCGTGACAAGGTCCGGAGCCAGGGCCAGGGCGTCGGCGACCTTCTGGCCGGGATGCAGGCCCAGCCGCATGGCCGCTTCGTCCAGCGCCACCAGCCGCCGGGTGCCGGCCTCGGTGGCGATCAGGGCGAGGGGCGGGGGCGGCGCAGACTCGCCCCCTCCGGATGCTGCGCATCCTCCTCCCCCGGAGGGGGAAGATGATCCCGTCTTCCCCCTCTGGGGGAGGAGGGGGCCAGTGGCCCTACCCTGCGATCCGGAGCCGCCCCCCCGCCGTCGCCAGGTCGTGATCGGCCAGTTGGGGCACCAGACGGAAAGAATGCGGGCCATCATCGGCCTCCAGGGACTCCAGTATCCAGACGCCGGAGCGACCGCCCCGGCAGCGTTCCAGTTCGACCCGCCAGCGCGGCGGGCCGAGGCCGGGATCCCCCGGCGGCGGCTGGCTGGGCGCTCCGGCGATGCGCCAGCGGCTGAAGGCCGAGGAGCCCGACACCGTCCGCGCCCGCCCGGCCGCCCCGCCATAGGGCCGGCGGTGCAGCAGCACCCCGAAACTGCCGCGCTTCTCGCAAGCCAGTTGCAGACGGCGGCCGGCCTTCAGCTCCGGCGCCTCCGCCTCGCCGACGGCGGCGGCGACCCCGACGGTCGACAGAGCGTCCTCCAGCACCGACAGCACCTCGGCCTCGTCGCGGGCCTTGACCTGGATCAGCCGGCCGGTCGGGAAATCCAGCCCCGCCAGACCCGGCGCATGCAGGTCATCGCGCCGCATCACCCAGACCACCGCCCCGGTCGCCAGCAGCGGCCGGGTCAGGCGGGCGACAAAGGCGGCGGGGGCCGCTGCGGTCTCGTCCTCCAGCCCGGCCCCCATCACCTCGTGCCAGCAGCCCGACGGCAGGCCGCCGCCGGGGAAACAGCCGTCGATGGCGGGCTCGCCGAAGCGCAGCACCGGAGTCGGAGTCCGGGCCCCTGCTTCCAGAGCAGCGATCCGGCCCTTCAAAGCCACAAGACGCGCCTGGCGCGATCCGGGCATTCTTCCAATCCTCTTTGTTCCACTTTTGTTCTGATCTTGCGGGGTTGGAGAGTCAAGCCGGGGCCGTCATTGTGCGTCAAACGGTCGTATGAACCGTGAGCCGGGAGCTCCCATGACCTTCAAGCGCGTGCTGATCGCCAATCGCGGCGAAATCGCTGTCCGCATCGCCCGCGCGGCGGCCGAACGGGGGCTCGCGAGCGTGGCGGTGTTCGCGACCGACGATACCGGCAGTCCGCATGTCGCAGCCGCCGACCAGGCCGTCGCCCTGCCCGGCCCGGGGGCCAAGGCCTATCTCGACATCGCCGCCGTGATCACGGCCGCCCGGGCGAGCGGGTGCGATGCCCTGCATCCCGGCTATGGCTTCCTGTCCGAGAACGCCGACCTGGCCCGGGCCTGCGCGGCGGCCGGCATCACCTTCATCGGCCCCTCGCCGGAGCATCTGGACACCTTCGGCGACAAGGCCGCCGCCCGCGCCCTGGCGGAGAGGCTGGGCGTGCCGCTGATCCCGGGCACCGGCGCGCTCGACCTGGACGGAGCCCGGGCCTTCCTGGCCGAGCACGGGGCGATCATGCTGAAGGCCCGGGCCGGCGGTGGCGGACGCGGCATGCGGGCCGTGCTGGATCCGGGCGAGCTGGACGCCGCCTTCGCCGCCTGCGCCCGCGAGGCGAAAGCCGCGTTCGGCGACGAGGGCCTCTATGCCGAGCAGCGCATCGACCGGGCCCGCCATATCGAGGTGCAGATCGTCGGCGACGGGGTCTCGGTGCTGGCCGTCGGCGACCGCGACTGCTCACTGCAGCGCCGCAACCAGAAGCTGGTCGAGATCGCCCCGGCCCCGAACCTGACCGAGACGACACGCACGGCCATGGCGACGGCCGCCCAGGCCCTGTGCGCCGGCTATCGCGGTCTGGCGACCGTGGAATATCTGCTGGATATCGAGACCGGGGCCTTTGCCTTCATCGAGACCAATCCCCGGCTGCAGGTCGAACACACGGTCACCGAAGAGGTCACGGGCCTGGACCTGGTCGGTCTGCAGTTTGCCCTCGCCGCCGGCGCCACCCTGGCCGAGCTGGACCTGACCACGGCCCCGCCGCCGGTCGGCGTGGCCATCCAGGCCCGGGTCAATGCCGAGACCCTGACCGCCGACGGCCAGGTGAAGCCGGCTTCCGGAACCCTGACCGCCTATGCCCCGCCCGGCGGACCGGGCGTGCGGGTCGACGGCGCGGGGGCCGTGGGCCTCCGGCTCGGCGGGGCCTATGAC
>NZ_QAII01000153.1:9334-13225 GCF_003060965.1 Caulobacter sp. HMWF025
GCCAAGGTGATCGCCCGCGGCCGCAGCGCCCGCGAGGCCGTCGCCCGGCTGGACCGGGCGCTCGGCGAATTCGCGATCACCGGGGTGGCGACCACCGCCCCGCTGGTGCGGGCGATCCTCGAGACGCCCGAGGCGGCGACCGGCGCTGCCACCACCCGCTTCATCGAGGATCACGCCGCCACCCTGTCGGCCCGGGCCGAGGCCCTGTCGCCCGTCGTCGTCCAGGCCGGGACCGCCTTCGAAACGCTCGACGGCGCCGTCGCCGTGGCCGCGCCCCTGGCCGCCACGGTGGGCGCGATCAGCGTGGCCGAGGGCGAGCTCGTCCGGCCGGGCCAGGCCCTGGCCGTGCTGGAGGCCATGAAGATGGAGCATCTGGTCGTCGCCACCGCCGGCGGCCGGGTGCTGAAACGCGCTGCCACCCCGGGCCAGACCGTGGCCGAGGGTCAGCCGCTGATCTTCCTGGAGCCCGTCGAAGTCGAGGCCGCGGAGGCGCAGGACGCCGCCGTCGAGGACCTCGACGCCATCCGCCCGGATCTGGCCGAGGTCATCGCCCGCCACCGCTTCACCCTTGATGAGGCGCGCCCCGACGCCGTCGCCCGCCGTCGCAAGACCGGCCATCGCACGGCGCGCGAGAATATCGACAATCTGGTCGACCCCGGCAGCTTCCTCGAATACGGGGCCCTGGCCATTGCCGCCCAGAAGCGTCGGCGCACCACCGAGGACCTGATCGCCAATACCCCGGCCGACGGCCTGATCACCGGCATCGGCACGGTCAATGGCGGCCTCTTTGCGCCCGACAGGGCCCGAACGGCGGCCCTGTCCTATGACTTCACCGTGCTGGCCGGCACGCAGGGCGCGATGAACCACCGCAAGACCGACCGGCTGATGGCGATCATCGCCGACCAGAAGCTGCCGGTGGTCTGGTTCGCCGAGGGCGGCGGCGGCCGGCCGGGCGATACCGACACCACCAGCGTGGCGGGTCTGGACGTCCCGACCTTCCGCAGCTTCGCCCAGCTGTCCGGCCTCGTGCCCAAGATCGCCATCGTCGCCGGCCGCTGTTTCGCCGGCAATGCCGCCATCGCCGGGCTGTCGGAGATCATCATCGCCACCCGGGACTCCAATCTCGGCATGGGCGGACCGGCCATGATCGAGGGCGGCGGGCTGGGGGTGTTCAAACCCGAGCAGATCGGGCCCTCGGCCCATCAGTGGGCCAATGGCGTCATCGACATCCTGGCCGAGGACGAGGCCCACGCCACGCGCCTGGCCAAACAGGCCCTGTCCTATTTCCAGGGCGCGCTGGCGACCTGGACCGCACCCGACCAGCGCCGGCTGCGCAGTGCCATCCCCGAGAACCGCCTGCGGGTCTATGACGTGCGCGCCCTGATCGCCGGGCTGGTCGACGAGGCCTCGTTCCTGGAACTGCGCGGCGGCTTTGCGGCCGGCATGGTCACCGGCCTGATCCGCATCGAGGGCCGGCCCATGGGCCTGATCGCCAATGATCCGCGCCATCTGGGCGGGGCCATCGACTGCGACGGGGCCGAGAAGGCCGCGCGCTTTCTGCAGCTGTGCGACGCCTTCGCCCTGCCGGTGCTCAGCCTCTGCGACACGCCCGGCTTTATGGTGGGACCCGACAGCGAGGACGCCGCCGCCGTGCGCCGGGTCAGCCGCCAGTTCATCGCCGGTGCCAAGCTGCGC
Organism: Caulobacter sp. HMWF025; assembly: GCF_003060965.1. GTDB lineage: Bacteria > Pseudomonadota > Alphaproteobacteria > Caulobacterales > Caulobacteraceae > Caulobacter. The sequence goes on from NZ_QAII01000153.1 coordinate 11,030, forward strand.
TCGCCCCTGTTCACCGTCGTCACCCGCAAGGGCTATGGCCTCGGGGCCCAGGCCATGGCCGGCGGCAGTTTCCACAGCCCCGCCTTCATCGCCGCCTGGCCCACGGGCGAGTTCGGCGGCATGGGCCTGGAGGGCGCGGTCAAGCTGGGCTACCGCAAGGAACTGGAGGCCCTGACCGATCCGGCCGAGCAGAAGGCCCTCTATGACCAGCTGGTCGCGCGGCTCTATGCGGCCGGCAAGGCCACCAGCATGGCCGCCGCCCTCGAAATCGACGCCGTCATCGACCCGGCCGACACCCGGCGCTGGGTGGTCGGCGGGCTGGACGCGGCGGCGGGTATGGCACGGCCCTGGGCGGTGCGGGTGGACAGCTGGTGAGGGGACGCCCCGACCAAGTCCCTCTCTCTTTGAGAGAGGGAGGGGCCCGTCCCGGCGAAGGCCGGGATGGGAGGGTGAGAGGTTTCACCGCTGGCCGGGAGACCCTGATTTTTGCAGCATTTTGACCACGTGGTGTCTGCGATGAGGCGCGAGCGCCGGCCTGCCGTCAGCCGGCGCATTCGGCTGATCAGGCGGCGGAGTGCCGCGAAGGTCCGGCTTCGGGCGACGGGCTCATTTCCGCTTTCGACCCTTCTAGGACGCTCAATCCAAGAGAAACTGATGGTCCTGGACGGCGGGCTCTGAAACGCGGGAGTCAACTAGGACGTAAGAAGGCGGGCCAAAGCCGCGAATAGACGCGCGATAGGTCTTTTCCTCAACATGCACGAGGATGTCCTGGCTGGCGTCGACACATATCTGAGTGTGCCCCGAGAGATCGGTTGAGGGGGCATAGGCGGCTAAACGCCCACGCCACAACACTTTGTCACCTTGTCGGATTTCTGCAGGGCCCTCACTGAAGCCGACGAAAGTAACGGAGGTCGTCGAGCAACTGGCGCTCAGTGGCTGGATACCCAAGGCGCGTACCGGAGATGCTGGGGTTGCAGCGAGCCCAAGCGCGAGGAAGGCTGAACATTGGACTGAAAAGCGAAAAGCCATCTCGTGAGACAAGCATCTCCGAGGTCCGACATCCACCCTTGTCTGGCGTTGGCGAGGTCTGCTTCCAGGACGGTTGTCGAAGGTCTGGTTTCGGGCGGTGCGCTCGTTTCCGCTCCCGACCCATATGCGACCTACGGAACACCCGCTTCTGCGCCTCTACCGGCCAGCCAACCTATCGCGGCCCTTGCAGCAAGCAGCGCCTCATCCCGAGAAACGTAGATCCCTGACTGCTGCGTCTCGGCCCAGTACTTGTAACCGCTCAACCCGTTAGAGGGTGGCTCCCAGAGCTCTCGCTCTTCGACAAAGCGGTAACCTCCGCCACTCCTGATCACAGACGCAATCATCCCTCCGTCGGCAGCGGTGAACTGGGACAGGGCTGCGACATTGCTGACAACTGTGCGTGCGCTCATTGCCAAACGCTAGCTTTGGCAACGTCGGCTTTCCACCCTTGTCAGACACAGGCGATGTCCGCTTCCGGGGTGATCTTCGAATGTCTGGCTACGGGCAGAGGGTCAATTTCCGCTCCCGACCCTTCTCGGACCTTCGCAAGGTCTGCTCTGCGGCTAGTCTAGCAGACGACTTTCATCGGCCCACCCATTGCGGGCGTTGGCTGGACTGGCAATATAAAACGATGCCCAAGTCTGTTTTCAATCGCGCTGTTCTGGCGATCTTTCTCGCCGTAGTCGCGGGTTGGTTTTGGTATGTTCGGTCTCATGCACCGGACGCCGCTTCGATCAACGGCACCTATGCCAATCCGTGCTGCAATGACATCACGATCCGAGACGGGGTTATATATTCGGATAATTCACAGACCCCCTTCAAGCTGGAGAACATGAAGTTCGGACTGACCGTCTTTCCCTCCGAAACTCTGCAAGTAGATGGTGGTCATGTCCAAGCTCGACCGGCCTCGGACCAAATGCTTTTGGTCAAAGAGGATGGCCGAGCGATAACCATCTGCGGGGATCAGCTGTGCCGAAAGTCGTACATGTTTGAACGGCGCTGATTGTTGTCCGACATCCACCCATCTCAGACGTCAGTAGCGTCCGCTTTTCGGCCTCTCGTGGCTTGGCAGAAGTGATCGTTCGAAGGGTGCCAGCCGTCCTGTATGTTTGCGTCCTCAGGACGAGGGCTGGCCGTGCTCCGTTCGGACAGGGCGAAACCTCTCAC
>NZ_QAII01000154.1:0-6468 GCF_003060965.1 Caulobacter sp. HMWF025
GTGTGGAAGCGCTGTGAGGCGTGTAGCTTACTGGTACTAATAGCTCGATAGGCTTGATCGTTCTTCAGCCAAACCTATGCAACAGCGCTTTGTAGCGCCCAGACATACGATGTCTTCTTCGACTTGATATAACCAGTGTCCCTCACCGGACACTGCACGCATCCTTTTTGCTGACCTGGTGGCTATGCCGGGGGTTCCCCACCCGATCCCATTCCGAACTCGGTCGTTAAGTCCCCCTGGGCCAATGGTACTTCGTCTCAAGGCGCGGGAGAGTAGGTCGCCGCCAGGTCCGCTAAAAGGATGCCGTCACTCAAGTCTTCAAAGTCCAATCCCTACCTGCGATAACATCACTACCTCCTTCGCCGCGGGGTGGAGCAGCCCGGTAGCTCGTCAGGCTCATAACCTGAAGGTCACAGGTTCAAATCCTGTCCCCGCACCCAAGATCGGATCCCGGACCTTTTCCGGATCCTGAAAAAGCCCCTCCGGTTCACCCGGGGGGGCTTTTTTCGTTTTGGCTCCCCGTTCAGCCCTAGCCGACGAGGCAAATGGCATCGGCTTCACCGGCCAACGGGACCCTGCTCGTGACAGTCCAGGGCGCGGGGCCTAGGCTCGACCGTTCGTTGTCGTCCGGAGCCGGCCCTTGTCCGCTATCAAGTCCTTCGTTGCCGCGCTGATCGTGGCCTGGCTTCTGGTCCCGACCGGTCAGCTCGCCGCCGCACCGAAGTCGCTCACGGCCGGGGCTGTCGCTTCGCCGGACCTCTATGGAGCCCTGGCGGCAGAAGAGACCCTGAAGGCCGGCGGCAATGCCGTCGACGCGGCCGTCGCCACGGCCTTTGCCCTGGCCGTGACCTATCCGGAAGCCGGCAATCTGGGGGGCGGAGGCTTCATGACCCTGCTGGTCGACGGCAAGCCCTACTTCCTCGACTACCGTGAAGTGGCACCGGCTGCGGCGACCCCGACCATGTTTCTGGACGCCCAGGGTGAACCGGTGGCGGATCTCAGTCTCGTCGGCCCCCTGGCGGCCGGGGTTCCGGGCACTGTCCGAGGACTGGCCGAGGCCCACCGCCGGTTTGGCAAGCTGCCCTGGGCCACGACCCTGGCTCCGGCCATCCGCTTTGCCGAGAAGGGATTCGACGTCACGCCGCAGCTGATCGGCATCCGCGACGGCAGCCAGGCACCCTTCCTGACGTCCACGAACTTTGCCCGCTATTTCTCTGGCATGAAGGCCGGTGAGCGCTTCCACCAGCCCGAGTTGGCCGCCACGCTGAAACGTATCGCCAGGGACGGTGACCGCGAGTTCTACGAGGGTGAAACGGCCAAACTGATCGTGGCCCAGATGGCGCGTGCGCCGCGCCCGGGCCTGATCCGCCCCGAGGACCTCGCGGGCTACAAGGCCGTCTGGCGCGAGCCGCTGGTCGGCCGCTGGCGGGACCTTAGGGTGATTACTGCGCCGCCTCCCAGTTCCGGCGGCATTGCCCTGCTGCAGCTTCTGGGGCTGAAGGATCGCCTGACCTTGCCGTTTACAGGCGTGGCGCTGAACAGCCCGCAATATCTGCATCTGGTCTCGGAGATCGAGAAGCGGGTCTTTGCCGATCGCGCCGAGTACCTGGGCGATCCGGACTTCGTCAGCGTCCCGACCGCCGCGCTGATCGATCCGGTCTACCTGGCCAAGCGCGCTGCAGAGGTCGATGCGATCCGGCCGTCACCAACTCCGGCTGTACGACCGGGTCTTGAAAAGCCCCAGACCACGCATTTCTCCGTCATCGACAAATGGGGCAATGCCGTCTCCAACACCTATACCCTGAACGGCTGGTTCGGTTCGGGCGTGGTGGTCGAGGGCGCGGGCTTTCTGCTGAACGACGAGATGGATGATTTCTCGGTCAAGCCGGGGGTCCCCAACCAGTTCGGCGTGGTCGGCGGCGATGCCAATGCCATCGCCCCGTTCAAGCGGCCACTGTCTTCGATGACCCCGACCATCCTGACCCGCGACGGCCAGGTGGCCATGGTGCTGGGCACGCCGGGCGGCTCGCGGGTCTTCACCTCGGTGTTCCAGGTGCTGGCCAATGTCTATGACCACGGCTTGCCCCTGGCCGACGCCGTCGCGGCCCAGCGCTTCCACCATCAGCTGCTGCCGGAGAACACGATTTTCTTCGAGCCCTATGCCCCGCCGTCCGAGGCGCTGACCCAGGCGATGACCGCGCAAGGTTATCGCCTCGAGACCCAGGACTATAACGGCGACATCGAGGCGATCCAGATCGTGGACGGACGGCCGGTCGCGGTTGCCGACCCCCGGGCCCGGGGCGTGGCCCGGGTCATTCCCTGAGCCCGAGCCCTATTGCAGGCTGACGGAGCCGGCCTCGCCCGCCTCGATCGCGGCGATCCGGGCAATGATCGCGTCCCAGAGGGCGAGCGCCTCGGCATCGCCGGCGGCGGCATATTCGGCAGCCCGCAGGGTGGCGATCACCTCGGCGTCGACGCCGTACTGACCAATCAGGGCCAGGGCGGTCTGCAGGACCGCGTCAGGCTCACCGGGCCGGGTCAGAACCGCAGCTCCGGCTGCATGGCACCCGGCTGCTGGGTTTCCGGCAGGTGGCAGGTAAAGGTCGAGCCCGCGCCGGGCTCGCTTTCCAGCGCCACCCAGCCGCCGTGCAGCTCGACCAGGGCCTTGACCAGGGCCAGACCCAGCCCCGGGCCACCCCGATCGCGGCCGACAAAGCGGTCGAAGATGTGGGCCTGGACGTGGAACGGTACCCCGCGCCCGGTATCGCGGACATCGATCCGGACTTCGCCCAAGGCCCGGCGGGCGGACAGGGTGACGCGGCCCTCCGGCGGGGTCTGGCGCAGGGCGTTCTCGACCAGGTGATCCACGGTCTGGGACAGTCGCTTGAGATCGCCGCGGATGAGGCCGACATCGTCCTCACATTCGATGACGAGGGACACCCCGCCCAGCAGGGCCGCCTTGGTCGCCTGGTCCCGGGCCTGTTCCAGCAAGTCGATCACCCGGATGTCCTGGATCTCCAGCGCCATTTCGCCGGCGTCGATCTGGGCCATGTCGAGCACGTCGTCGATGGACCGGGCCAGCTGGGTGGCGGCGGTCCGCACGGCGGCCACATGGTTGCGGCTGCGCTCATGCAGGCCGTCTGCGCGCTCGAGGAGCTCGGAATAGCCGATGATCGTGGTCAGCGGCGTGCGCAGTTCATACGAGACATTGCCCACGAAATCGCGCTTCAGCCGCTCGGCCTCGGCGAGGGCGGCCGAGCGGTCGGCCAGGGCGCTCTGCAGTTCCCGGGTGTCGGTGACATCGGCGAAGGCAATCAGCGTGGCCCCGTCGGGAAGCGGGCGCGACTGATAGAGAACGATCCGGTCATCCGAGGTGCGAACCTCGCCCGAGGTCGGGGCGCGCATTTGCGGATCCGGATCGGCGACGCGGCCCTTGAGTTCCCGCCAGAAGGCCAGGTCGTGCAGGCGCGGCACGCAGAGATCGACCACGCCCTCGAAATCGACGGCCGCTTCCAGGGCCAGGGCGCTGACGTTCCAGAAGGTTTCGAAGGCCTCGTTATGCAGACGCAGGCGGCCGTCCGAGCCGAACACGGCGACCGCGTCATTCAGCTTGTCGAGCGTGGCCTGCTGCACCTGGATCAGGGCGTTGTACTGGGCCTTCAGCCGCAGTTCGCCGGTGATATCGGAATAGAGCAGCAGCATCCCGCCCAGCGGGTGGGGCTGGCGCACCACCTTCAGGGTGCGGCCGTCCGGCAGGCCCCACAGCTCGTCGGCCTGCGGGCCGAGCGACTCGTAGCGGGCCAGCTCGTCGGCCTTCCAGCGGGCATAGTCGACCGTCTCGGGGAGGCGGCGGCGCTGGCGCAGGCGGTCCAGCACCTCGCCATGGGTCGGGCGCTCGGCCAGCCAGGCCGGCTCCAGGCCCCAGAGTTCGGCAAAGGCGGTGTTGTGGAAGGCCAGGCGCCGCGACTGGCTGAAGATCGCCACCGCATCGGCGATGTGGTTCAGCGTCTCGTCATGGGCCTCGACGTGCTTGCGCAGGGCGTCGCGGACATCCTCGATCTCGGTGACATCGGTGCAGAAGACCCCAACGCCGCCGCCTTCCAGCCCGCGGGCCGCGACCCGGAAGGCACGACGACGGCCGTCGACATTGATCCACCGCAGGGTCTCGCGCGGCTCGCCTCTGCCGGCGGCCTCCATGGCCAGGGTGTCGGCGGCGCGGTCGAAGGTCTTGCCGTTCTGGGCGGCGATCGCCGCCGAAGGGGCGTCGACGGCCCGCAGATAGGCCGCATTGCCCCAGACCGGCGCCCCGTCCGCGCCGGAAATCCAGGCGGGCTCGACGAGACCGTCGACAAAGGCTGCAAAGCGCGACGCCGAGGGCAGGCCGCCCTTGTCCGGAGCCGTGGCCGTCAGCCGCAGCCAGGCCATGGCCCCGGTTACCCGGCCCTCGACCTTGACGGCGCCGTCCGCCCCGGCGGCCTCGAAGGCACAGGGCTCGCCGCGTTCGAACAGACCTCGCAGTCTCAGGGCATGGTCGGGGTCGACCTTGATCAGGGCGTCAACCACGCCCTGGGCCTGGGCGGGGACCGCCAGGATCGCGGCGCAAGCCCCCAGGCTGTCGGCCCCGGAGACGAGACTGGCCTGCTCCGCTTCAACGCAGATCAGGGCGCTGTCGAAGGCTTCGAGGGCGGCATGATCACCGGGCGAACCGGTTTCCAGCCGCTTGAGACGCCCCTGCAGGACGGCAAGGCGGGCTTCAAAAATCCGCCGTTGGGCCAGAGCCCACAGGGTCGCGCAAAGAGCGAGGCAAACCGCGCCGGCCGTCGCCGTGAGGATCAGTTCTTGCGCAGTCATAAAATCCGTCGCTTGGCCCCGGAGCGCTGTCCGGCGAATGGGGTCCGGTTCGAGAACCGGAAGCGCCCCAATCCCTGGTCCCCCGTCTTCGAATCAGAATCACAGATTAGAGCGGCTGTGACCAGAGCGCGATCCGTACGCCTGTCGCAGGGGGCTGGCGGATCGCCGCAATCGGACTATCTGCACAGCATGACCCTGACCGCGCAACTCGCCCCGTCCCTGGATGATTTCGCTGCCCTGGCCGAGGCGGCCTTCAAGGCCCTGCCGGACCCGTTCCGCAGCCTGGCGGGCGATGTGGCGATCCGCATCGATGACTTCGCCACGGATGACGTACTGGACGCCCTCGACATTGCCGATCCGTTCGAGCTGACCGGCCTCTACCAGGGCGTCGATCTGGCCAATCGTTCGGTGCTCGACAGCCAGACCCTGCCATCGATGGTCTTCCTGTATCGCCGCCCGATCCTCGACGAGTGGTGTGAGCGCGGTGACGTATCGCTTGGCGAGTTGATCACCCACGTCCTGGTTCATGAAATCGGTCATCATTTCGGCCTGTCGGACGACGACATCGACCGCATCGAGGAGGCCTGATGGCCGGGACAGCGTTTGATCTCGAGGCCCTGCTTGATCTGACGGGGCCGAAGGTCTTCGCCCGTGGCGAGGCCTATGCAGAGGCCGGCCATGTCGACCTGGTGCAGGTGGACGCCGATGATGTGGTCGCCCATGTCGAGGGCACCGAGACCTATGTCGTCCGGCTGACCCCGTCGAACGGCCTTGGCCTGTGCACCTGTCCGGCCTTCGAGGATTTCGGCACCTGCAAGCATGTGGTGGCCACGGCCGTTGTGTTTAACGGGTTGAACGAGGCCGAGATCCGCGCGGCGCGCGGCAGGCTCGCCCGGCTTCGCGACGGCCTCGAGCTTGAAGGCCCGGCGGCCCTCGTCGAGCGGATTCTGGGCCTGGCGAGACGCTTTCCTGAGGTACTGGCCGAGCTTGAGGCCACTGACGAGCCGGCTTCGCCCGATCGATAGGGCCGATCTGACGCCCAAGAAGGCTCACGCCACCTTCAGATAATGCCGATTCCCCAAGGCGGCCCGACGTCCTATGGCTTGCGGCCGCAGCTGCCCACGAAAAGGCTTACGGTTTCAGCGGGCACGCTCTAGTAAGGCTCAACCTGAGCATAACCGGGGACGGCAGGATCGATGAACGGCGCGGGCGTCAGCTTGCAGGCGACGATGACGGCGATGGGCGTGGCAGCCCGCGACGGCGCACGTGCGCTGCGCCTCGCCACCGCCCAGCAGCGGACGGCGGCCCTGGTCGCCATGGCCGCGGCGATCCGCGAGGATGCGGAAAAGATCCTCGCCGCCAATGCCCGCGACCTCGACCAGGCCCGCGCCAACGGCCTGTCTGGCCCGATGCTGGACCGGCTGATGCTTGATGCCGCGCGCCTGGAAGGCGTCGCCGTCGGGGTCGAGACCGTGGCCGCGATCCCCGATCCGCTCGGCGTCGCCACCTCGCGCTGGACCCGGCCCAACGGGCTCGACATTTCCCGCGTCCGCACCCCGATCGGGGTCATTGCGATGATCTATGAGAGCCGGCCCAACGTCACCGCCGATGCGGCGG
>NZ_QAII01000154.1:6478-9874 GCF_003060965.1 Caulobacter sp. HMWF025
CGGATCCGAGTGCCTGGCCTCGAGCCTCGCCATTCATGCCGCCATCGTCCGGGGCCTGGTGTCGGCCGGTCTGCCCGCCACGGCGGTCCAGGCCGTGGCCACCGCCGACCGCGCCGCCGTCGGGGCCATCCTCTCGGGCCTCAACAAGACCGTCGACCTGATCATTCCGCGCGGGGGCAAGAGCCTGGTCGCCCGGGTCCAGGCCGAGGCGAGGGCGCCGGTGCTCGGTCACCTCGAAGGCCTCAACCACGTCTTCGTCCATGCCGCCGCCGACCCGAAAAAGGCCGCCGAGATCGCCCTGAACGCTAAGATGCGGCGGGTGTCGGTCTGTGGCTCGGCCGAGACCCTGCTGGTCGATCGGGCCGGCGCAGCCCGCCTGCTGCCGCCGATCGCCGACCTGCTGATCCGCGCCGGCTGCGAGCTGCGTGGCGATGCGGCCGCCCGGGCCATCGAGCCCGACATGAAGCCGGCCGTCGAGGCAGACTGGACGACCGAATATCTGGCCCCGATCCTGTCGGTGGCCGTGGTCGACGGTGTCGACGGGGCCGCCGCCCATATCGCCCGCTACGGCTCGGGCCATACCGACGCCATCGTCACCGAGGACGAGGCCGCCGCCGAAGCCTTCGCCGCCCAGGTCGACAGCGCCATCGTGTTGGTCAATGCCTCGACCCAGTTCGCCGACGGTGGCGAGTTTGGATTTGGCGCGGAGATCGGCATCGCCACCGACAAGCTACATGCCCGCGGTCCGGTAGGGGCCGAGCAACTGACGACATTCAAATATGTGGTTCGCGGGACCGGCCAGACTCGTCCCTGAGGCCGGGCGCCCCGGTGCGCAGCGTCTCGGCTTCCATCTGGAACCCGGGATGCGCGTCGGGCTGTTCGGGGGCTCGTTCAATCCGGCGCACGAGGGTCACGCCCACGTCGCCGAGACGGCCCTGCATCGCCTGAACCTCGACAAGGTGATCTGGCTGGTCTCGCCGCAAAACCCGCTGAAGTCTTCGGCCGAGACCAGGCCCCTGGCCGAGCGTCTGGCCGGGGCCCGCCGCCATGCCCGCGGCAATGCCATGATCGTTTCGGACGCCGAAACCCGGCTGGGTTCACAATACACCATCGACACCCTGCGGGTGCTGCGGGCCCGTTATCCGGGCGTGAAGTTCGTCTGGGTGATGGGGGCCGACAGCCTGGCCACCTTCCACCGCTGGCGGGGCTGGACCCAGATCATGCGCGAGGTGCCGGTGGCGGTGATCTCGCGGCCCTGGGCAGCGCTGAAGTCGCGGACCTCGCCCGCCGCCCGCCGCTTTGCCCACGCTCGCAAGCCTGCCAGCGCGGCTGCGACCCTGCCTGACGCCACGGCCCCGGCCTGGGTCTATCTGACCGGCCCGCTGAACTTTGCCTCATCGACGGCGATGCGCGAGCGGCTCAACAAGGCGACCTGAGTCGCGTCATTTCCGCCTCTTTCACGCAACCCCTCACGTTTCCGACTCATCCGTGCTATGAGGGGGATCCGCGCGACCCCATAAGGAGCATTCCGCTGCGTAGCGACCCCGCGCAAATTGCGCAGGAAGATACGGTTTCCACCGAGTCTTCCACTCAACATCCCGGCCTGACGCCGGACCTGAACATCAAGGCCCTCGAGACCCTGATCCTGTCCCGTCTGGACGACGACAAGGCGCAGGACATCGTTCACATCGACCTGGCGGACAAGAGCTCCGTGGCCGACAGCCTCATCGTGGCGTCCGGCCGCTCGCACCGTCACGTCGGCGCCCTGGCGGATCACATCCTCCGCGCCCTCAAGGAAAACGGCTTCGGCAAGGCGCGGGTCGAAGGCCTGCCGCACTGCGACTGGGTTCTGATCGACGCCGGCGACGTGGTGGTTCACCTGTTCCGCCCCGAAGTGCGCAGCTTCTACAATATCGAGAAGATCTGGGCGGTTGACGCCCCGCACCGCATGCCTGCGGCCAACTGATCTTCCTGTCCCGGGTCATGGTCTGCATCGCAGGCGGTGACCCGGGTCCGGTCCCATGAAGATAACCCTCCTCACTGTCGGAAAACTCGGCCGCATGGTCGAGGCGCAGCTGGCCCTGGACTACGCGTCCCGGGCCACGGCGTCGGGCCGTGCCCTGGCGCTGGGTCCGGTCGAGATCGTCGAGGTCGAGGCCCGCAAGCCCGGCAAGGCCGCCGAGGCCGAGGTGCTGCGCCCGCATCTGGAGGGCGCGCACGTGATCGCCTGCGACGAGCACGGCAAGGTGCGGCCCAGCCGGGCCTTTGCCGAGCATCTGGCCCGCCTGCGCGATGACGGCACCCGCCGCGTCGTCTTCCTGATCGGCGGGGCGGACGGTCTTGACCCCTCGATCCTGGCCGGGGCCCACGAGACCATGGCCTTCGGACCCCAGACCTGGCCCCATGCCCTGGCCCGGGCCATGCTGGCCGAGCAGGTCTATCGCGCCGCCACCATCCTGTCGGGCTCGCCCTACCACCGCGATTAGGGTTATGAGCGAGGGAGATGTCCGTCCGCCGCTCCACCGCTTTTCTGTCCGTACTCGTCCTGGTCGCCCTGCTGTCGGCCGCCGGGGTCGGGCTGGCGCGCCAGACCGCCGAGCAGCGGGCCCGCGACCGGCAGTCGGCCCTCGATACCCGCCGCGAGATTGAGGATCTGCGGGCCGAGCTGTCCCAGCTGGACCATGCCCGGCTGGCGGCCGGCGAGGATGTCGACCTCAAGCGCGCCCGGCTGGAAGCCCTCAATGCCCGCGAGGTCCGGGTCCTGGCGGCGCTGGGCCGCGATCGCCATCAGATGGCCCGCCTGCTGTCGGCCCTGCAGCTGTTCCGGCGCGATCCGCCGCCGGCCCTGCTGGTCAGCCCCGGTGATGCTCGCGATGCGGTTCGGGCCGCCATTCTGGTTCGCGCCATGACCCCCGACCTGCAGCGGCGCGCCGACGGCTATGCCCGTCAGGCCTCGGCCGTGGGCGTGCTCCGCCGCGAGGCCGCAGCCGCCGCAGCCGAACTGTTCACGGCCGAAAGCGTGGTGGCTGATCGCAAGGGCGAAATCGAGCGCCTGATCGTCGAAAAGACCCGCCTCGAACGCGCCTATGCCCAGCAGGCCCTGGCCGAGGCCAGCGAATTGCGCACGCTCGGGGCCCTGACCGATGGCCTGAGCCCGGCGATTCCGACCGGTCCCCTGACCCTGTCGCGGCCGGTGCCCGGCGCGGTGACGCGCCGGTTCGGCGAAACCCTGCCGGCGGGCGGGCGTTCGAACGGTCTGGCGTTCCGCACGGAAAAGGGGCGAGCGGTGATGAGTCCAGCGGCGGGGACAGTAGAATATGCCGGGGCGCTGAACGGATGGGGCGTCGTCTTGATCCTGCGGGCCCAGGGGGCCTACCATGTGGTGCTGGCGGGCCT
>NZ_QAII01000154.1:9884-12181 GCF_003060965.1 Caulobacter sp. HMWF025
CGCCCCCGGACAATCGGTCGTGGCCGGTACGCCGGTCGGCAGGATGGCCGTGGGGACCTCCCTTGATCCGGAACTCTATCTGGAGGTCCGCGAGGACGGGGCTCCGGCCGATCCGGCACGCTGGTTGCAGCAGGGGTCGCAGTAGACGGCATTTTCAGCAATGATGGCCGTAAATGGAACGTTCTTTTCCCGCAGGGTCGAGGGCGAGTTGTCATAACGCGACGCACAACGTCGCCTGGGAAACTTTAGGGCCTTATGCGCAAGTACCTGCTCATCGGTGTTTCGGCCTTCGTCCTCGGTGCGGGGGCGATGGCATATGTCAGCCCGATCGCCCAGGCGAACATTCCGCCCAAGACCAAGACCTACCGCCTGCTGGAGCTGTTCGGCGACGTGCTCGGCACGGTCGAGGACCAGTATGTCACCGAGGTCGATGACAAGAAGCTGATCGAGGCGGCCCTGGACGGCATGCTGACCAGCCTCGATCCCCATTCGGGCTATCTGTCGCCGGACAGCTTCGAGGACATGCAGGACACCACCCGTGGCGAGTATGGCGGCCTTGGGATCGAGGTCACCAGCGAAGAAGGCGTCGTCAAGGTCATCTCGCCGATGGACGGCACCCCGGCCTCGCGTGCGGGCATCCAGGCCGGCGACTACATCACCGCCGTCAATGGCCAGAGCGTTCTGGGCCTGACGGTCAATGAGGCGGTCAAGCAGATGCGCGGCGCGCCCGGCGAGGCCGTATCCCTGACCATCGCCCGCGAGAAGACCGACCCGTTCGACGTCAAGCTGGTCCGTGAGGTGATCAAGCCCAAGGCCGCCATCGCCCGCATGGAAGGCGACTACGGCTATGTCCGCCTGCCCGGCTTCAACGAAAAGGCCACCGACGCCCTGGCCGGCTCGATCGCCGATCTCAAGGCCAAGAACCCCCAGATGAAGGGTCTGATCCTCGATCTGCGCAACAATCCCGGCGGTCTTCTGGACCAGGCGCGTGGCGTGGCCGACCTGTTCCTCGACGGCGGTGAGGTTGTCAGCCAGCGGGGTCGTGGCCCGCGGGACATCCAGCGCCTGAACGCGACGCCCGGCGACGTGCTGAACGGCCTGCCGATGGTGGTCCTGATCAACCAGGGCTCGGCCTCGGCGGCGGAAATCGTCGCCGGTGCCCTGCAGGACCGCAAGCGGGCCGAACTGGTCGGCCTGACCAGCTTCGGCAAGGGCTCGGTGCAGACCGTGATCCCGCTGCGCGGCGGGGCTGACGGAGCGCTGAAGCTGACTACGGCGAAGTATTTCACCCCGTCGGGCCGCTCCATCCAGAAGACGGGCATCGTCCCGGATCTCGAGGTCGCCCAGACCCGCGAGCAGGCCCAGGACATCGCCAATCGCGTCTGGTTCAGCGAGGCCAGTTTCAAGAACGCGCTCAATGCCGATGAAGGCAAGACCCGCCAGGGCACCCATGTCCCGGCCGAGGCTCCGCCTGCCGCCTTTGACGAAAAGAAGGGCGATTTCCAGCTTGAGCGGGCCGTGGCCGTGCTGAAGGCCGGCTCGGTCGAATCCGTGCCGAAACTGCCCAAGCCTGTGGCCAAGATCGCCGAAGTCACCGCCAAGGCTGCGGCCATGGGCAAGCCGCTTATCGAAAAGAAGTAGGCCGGCGTACGGCCTCCCCGACCCGGGGAGGCCATTTCGCCGCAGGACCTTGTTAACCATAAATTTGAAGCTTGCCGGCTAAGGTCGCCGCAATGGCCGCCATCTTTTCCCGCAAGCCCGCCTATGCCGCCGCCGTGCCAGCCACCGAGCCGGCCGGAGACCTCCGTGCGCGCCTGATGGCGGCGGCGTCCAACCCGTTCATCACCGCCGGCGGGGCGGGACTTCTGTTTCTGCTGTCCCTGCTCAGTCTGGTGCTGCTGACCGGCAATCCCAGTGCCGGAACCCCGGAAGTCCGGGCCGCTCTCACCGCCCTGGGGGCGACGCGCAATGCCCCGGAGGGCTGGCGACAGGCCCTGACCGAAGAGAGCGAGACGGAAGCCGCCTTCAAGCCGGATACGTTCGAGCTGTCCGAGAAGCCGGTGAGCCTGCACGCCGAGAACGAAGCGACCATCTCCGTGATGGGCGAGGTCGCGCCGCCCGTCGTGCCGACCGCAGGCGGCGGGATGCCGGCCGCGCCGATCGCCGGCCTGACCGCACCGGGCCCCGGCGGCGCGCCGCTGCCCATCATCAGCGTCGATGGCCGCACACCCGCCGAGGCCTATGCGCGGCCCTTCACCGCCAACGGACGCCCCCGGGTCTCTGTCGTCATCGGCGGG